>NZ_JANTYT010000003.1:0-387922 GCF_024808825.1 Rhizobium sp. BK661
TCAGCTTGCCGGCAGTGGCACGTTGATCAGTCCGGCTCACGCCGGAGAGCATGGGACCAGAGCCGTCCAGTTACACCACTGCAGTGGGCACGATCTAGCGGCGGGATGGCGGGAAGAGGAAATTGCTCCATCTCGCAAACGCTGCGGAAGATTATGTCATGTACCTGGCCACCAAAGCGAAACGCAAAGTGATGGCGGCCAATAACAACTGAGCAGTCCCCCGAACGACCTCGAGACCCCTTTTCATCGGCTCAGGTTCAAGGCATCTCCCGTCACTTTATCTGACGCCTTGGCTTCAAGCGTCTCTCTTGCAAGTGCCGTGTTTTCGGGAACAACGGCCCTCCATGCTCGTTCTGTGTTCCGCAAACTCGAGCTAAGGAGAAGCAAATGTACAAGGCTCTACTTGTCAGCAGCGCGATCGCGCTGTCATCCCTGGCCACGACCGCTCTGGCTGATGGCGCCGTAACCGGCGCAGCCGGTGGCGCGGTTACCGGTGCAATTGTCGGCGGTCCCGTTGGGGCTGCAGTCGGTGGTGTGGCGGGCGCCGTTGCCGGCGCCGTGATCGATCCGCCACCGCACGAAGTCGTCACCTACGTTCAGTCACAACCCGCGCCGACCGCACCCGTCGTGATCCAGCAGCCAATCGTCGTGGGCAAGCCCATTCCGGCGGACGTTATTGTCACACCCGTTCCAGACAACCCGAAGTACGCCTACACCGTTATCAATGACCGCCACATGATCGTTGAACCTCAGACGCACCGCGTTGTTCAGGTTCTCGACTGATCCTGAATCAACTGGCCCCGCGTGTGCGGGGCCTCTTTCTCAGTTCCGGAAATGATCGCTAGTTCTGCGGCCTGTTCCTGAAGGCTTCCGCTTCCGCGTAGAACTTCTTTTCCCATTCCTTGTGGTTATCCAGCCCTTCTCGAATGAAGGGCGTGAACACGGCGACGTTCATCAGCGCCCAGTTGACGAGGCGTGCCGGGAATTTCAACGGCTTCACGAAATCGACAAACAGCACCACGCGAGTCTTGTCCGTGTGGTTCCAGGCTTCGTGTTCGTAGGCGTCGTCGAAGATCAGAACCTTACCTTCCTGCCAGTGGCAGATCTGGTCCTTGACCCGGATAGCGAGCTTGTCTGCAGGTTCCGGCACGATCATGCCGAGATGCAAGCGAAGTACACCATTGTAAGGGCCGCGGTGAGCCGGTAGATGTTTGCCGGGCTCGAAGATCGAGAACATGGCGGTTTTCAGTCCCGGTATCTTCTGCACCGACTGCCAGGTTTGCGGACAGGCCTTGATGTTCTGCTCCGACTTCAAGCCGAACCCGGCCAGGAAAAATGTCTTCCAGCCGTTATCGCTGGAGATCGACTTCACGTCCGTCGAGATGTCCTGGAATGTCGGCAGCTCACTCTGTCGTAGGAGCACGCGGTCAAGCTCGGCGCGGATCTGCGGCCAGGCCTTTTCAACCTCGGCGGCCCAAGGGAAGGTCGCGTTGTCATAGACCGGCGGATTACCGAGCTTTGCATATTTGAAGTTAAGCTTTTCCGCCCAGGCGACGATACCCATGAAGAAGCGGGTGATAGCGCTCGGCCGGCCCATCGGCTCGATGCCGACGGTGCTGAAGGATTGGCCCTTCGCGGGAGAAGCTTGAGTTTCGGAAAGACCTGCGTGAGCGGTGCCGTCGGCCATGGGTTGTCCAATGCGTAGGATAAGCCGTGAAAAGTTCAAAAAGATATGGAGATGGCTCCATTTTTCACAAGCCCGCGCAGCGGTGGTCAAAATGTCGCGACGACATTTGCCGCGCCGTAGCGGATCAAGATCGTTAGCCAGATAAGTCCGGATACGGATAAAATCAATGGGATATCGATTTCGAGAAAAGGTTGACCACCAGCACGCCGGCAATGATCAACCCCAGGCCAATGATGGCCGGCAGATCGAGCCGTTGCTTGAAATAGATGAGGCCGACCGCGGATATCAGCACGATGCCGAGCGCGCTCCAGATCGCGTAGGCGATACCGACGGGAATGATCCTCAACGTCATCGACAGGCAATAGAATGCCGCCGCGTAGCAGACAACCAGGACAATCGTCGGCGTGGCCCGGGTAAACTGCTGCGACAACTGCAGTGCCGTTGTGCCGATAACCTCGAGCACAATCGCAGCAAATAGCAGGGCGTAGACTGCAGCGGGAGCCATGGCGCGATCCTATTTTACTTGTTGGTCAATTCGACAAGGCGGGCAATCAGCGCCTGGCGATCGCCGCCGTCGTCATAACTACCGAGCATGTCGGCAAGCCAGAGGCCGTCGGCCGCGAACCGAATGATCTGCGCGTCGACGGACGAATCCGTACCCACGTATTCTTCGGTCCGCTCTTGTATCCACTCGCGCCAGCGCTGCCGAAGTCGCGGCTCGGCAAGCAGCGCGACGGTCACTTGCGCCCAGTGGGCAGCCTCGTCGGGGCGCCCCCTCAGATCGGCGACGGCATGCAGATAGGCCCGGCTGAAACGGCCATGCGGCGCCGGGTCCTCGCGCATGCGCTCATTGATATCGACATCAAAACGATCGAGGAGGCTCTCGAAAAGCGCGTCAAGCAAGGCGTTCTTCGTCGGGAAGTGATGGAGCAACCCACCTTTGCTCACACCCGAAGCACCGGAAACGGCATCCAGCGTCAGGGCGGCCATGCCCTGCTCCATCGTCAGTCGCGCGGCTACGTCCAGCAACTGCTGGCGTACGACGAGAGGTTGCTTACGTCGGTGATGAGCGAGTGACATGATCATAAAAGATACCGTCCAGACGGTTTTGTCAAGTAGCCTGTAGTGCGACGACGAATTGCCGCGGACTATGGACTATTTCTGGCGGTTGCAGTTCCCTTGTTGCCAGGGCATTAAAGGATTTTGAGGAGCGGAACCGTGACGGAAAAAGTCATCACGCTTTACGAGGCAATCGGCGGCGACGCCGTCATCCGTGCGCTGACGCACCGCTTCTACGAGCTGATGGATGCGTTGCCGGAAGCAAAGCACGTTCGCGCGGTCCACCCGCCGGCGCTGGCAGGCAGCGAGGAGAAGTTCTACGAATACCTGACGGGGTATCTCGGCGGACCGCCACTCTACACCGAAAAGCGTGGGCATCCGCGCCTCCGAAGCCGGCACTTTGTTGCGGAGATCGGCCCTGTGGAGCGCGATGAATGGCTTCTCTGCTTCCGCCGCGCGCTTGAGGAAACCGTCGCCAACCCGAAGCTGCGCGAAATCGTCCTGCCGCCGATCGAGCGACTTGCCTATCACATGCAGAACAAGGAATAGAACAACCATGACGCTGAACACGCGCATCGCACCGCTATTCTACCTATTCGCCGGTCTGTTCGGCTTTGCCGGCGTGGCACTGGCGGCTGCCGCGGCGCACGGTGGCGGCGAAGCGCATCTGGTTGCGTCGGCTTCGACGATGTGCCTGGCGCACGCCCCTGCCCTGCTCGCGCTTGCCATCGGGGCTGAAAGACTCCGCACCGCGTGGCTCGCCGGCATACTGATAGGCGCGGGTACACTTCTCTTTGCGGGCGATCTCGTCGCGTTGCGCTATGCAGGTTCCGGATTGTTCCCAATGGCCGCGCCGACAGGCGGATTTGCCATGATGTTCGGCTGGCTAGCGATCGCGGCGGGCGCCCTTTTCCGCCGAAGCTGATCGATCAGCTGACCAGTATGCGCCCAAGCCGCATCAGGCTGCCGTGCGGGTCGTGGACATAGAAGTCTTCCATGCCCCACGGGAGTCGCTCCAGTGCCCGTCAGGCGCGCCGCTCTTCTTTCTTGAGCTCGGCATGGAACGCGGCTTTCCTACCGCCGCACCAATAGACGGCCGTCGCCTCGCACGGCGCTCGCTCGCCGACGAGCCCGAAAATGCAGCTCCATCTCGTTCCGGCGAGACATGAGATAATCCGGAGACTGGTAAATGATCCGGTCAAAGCCAAGCACCTCGCGATAGAAGGCCAGCGTTTCATCGAGACCAAGCGACGGCAACGGGCAAAACCTCCGCGCGATCCGGATCCAGTTCGGCGGTTAGATGCCAGCCACCACATTGAAGCCTTCGAAAACCGGCGGTCCCTTGTACATCGCCTTGCGCTCGCCGGCGCTGCGATGCGCAGCGCGGAAGTTCTCAGACTTCGTCCAGTTCACGAAGTCTTCTTCGCTCCGCCAGAGTGTATGCGAGGAAAACAGGGTGTAGTCTTCCTCGGCATTCGTCCTTCCGCGCAGCAGGCGAAATTCGACAAAGCCGGGAACCTCGGAAAGGCTGGAATCGCGGTTGCGCCAAACTTCCTCGAAATCCGCCTCAGATCCGATCGCAACCTTGAATCGGTTCATCGCAATATACATGGAGAATCCCTATCCCTTCCCTTTTGTGCCGGTCCGCACAGGCGCGAAGGCCACGACATTATTGCCGTTCGCGGCCTCCAGACCAAGTGGCTTCTCCGGCTCCTGCCCGGGCATTCTTGCCTCCCACAGCGGAAATTCGGACACGTTGGGATACTCTCGGCGTCGCTCGGCGTTCCGCAAGAGCAGATCGTAGAGCTCCGGCACAAGGCCGTCGCCTCTTTGAGCGGCGAGCTTGTGCAGGCCGATCATCATGACCCCGTCAGGGCGTTCTTCATTCATCGGGAATTGTCTCGTTCGTTCATGGTCTGCAGCGCACGTTCCAGGCTGGACTTGCTGCCGTTCCGAAGCGGAATGAAGGCCTTGCCGAACTTCTTGCAGCCGGTCTTCACGCGCAGGCAGGCATCGTGGCTGATACAGTCGATCGGGCAAAAGACGCAGTCGACGGACGGAAGCACGGTGTCGATGCGCGAGACCGCTTCGCGCAGACCGCCATCGTGGTGGATCAGTTCTGCTCCAAAGCTGCTTGCGATCTGACGAAGATGCGCCACCTGGCAGTCCCGTCCGCCGACATACAGGAAGCTGCGTCCATCAAGTTTGGACCGCCCGGACGTTTCCTGAACCGTCTGGATATCAGCGCTGACGCGGATCTCGCGGTTGGAACCCTTCTTCGTCTTTCGAGCCATTGCCCACCCGTTCGCTCGTTGATCGTCACACGATTCCTGCGTGTGCCGGGGGACCTTATTAAACTTGATTTTTAGAGTAAAGTATAAAGTTGATTATGATAGTCATATTTTGTCAACGGCCTGTCACCTGGACGTCCTGAGTGAACGACCAGACCGGTTTGCCCCACTCTGCAGGGAGCGGAGGAAATGGCGCAGCGCGCCGGATACCCTCGACAACAGCCTGATCCAGCTCAGGAATCCCTGAGCTACGCGCGATCGAAAGACCGCTCAGATCGCCGCTGACGCCGATTGTCAGGCGAACGCGGACACTCATCGATGCGCTCATGCGCTTGTATTCCGACGGCACCCTGACCGAGCGCTTGATCCGCGACTGCACTTTGCCGGGATAATTGGCAACGGCCGCGCTCCCGGCACCGCCACTGCTGCCAGCGCCGCGCGAATTCTGGTTCGACGTTGCCGTCTCGGTCCCGTCGGCGGCCCCTCTCTTGGAGTCCTGCTTGTTTTCACCGCCCGATCCAGCGGATGGTTTAGCCTTCTTCGGCGGCTCCTTCTTCTCGATGGGCTTTTTGACGGGCTTTTCCGCTTTCGGCTTGGGCTCCGGCGTTGGCTTATCCGGCTCGGGAGTGACAGTTGCCGTTTCGACCGGTTGAACTGGCTTGACTTGTTCCGGCGCTCCTTCAGTAACCGAAGGCGTTTCCGCAGGAACCGCGGCCGCTACTTCGGTCGCCATCGGCTGCACAACGGTTGTCTCGGATGGCGACAGCGAGGTCAACACTTCAGGCTCAGCGGCAACGACGCTCTCCGGCGAGACACGAGTAACCTCTTGCGTCGGCGCAATGGTCACCGGCTCCGTTGTCGCTGACTCCGCCGGCGTCGCCGCCATCGGCCGGACCGTCTGCGTCTGTACGGTCTCGGCCACGATCTGCTCGGGTTGCGGCTCCTCAGCCTTCTCGCCCGCCGCCGCCTGGTCCGCCTCGGAATCGCCAAGAATAATGACGCTCACCACCTCGCCGGCTTCTTCGACCGGATCGTGCGGTGTGACCACAAATCCGACCACCAGGATCGCGATGATGGCCACATGGCACGCAAAGGAACTGAGGCAAGCCATCACCACATTGCGCTGACGTGGTTTTTCGTTCCTTTCCCTTGCGGCACTTGCGTCCAGCGCCGGCGCCGCTGCGACGCTGCTGCTGGCGCTCTGCGGGTCTTGCGGGAAGGATTCGATCAATGCCAAGCGGGCATAATGAATGGAGACTTCCGCAGCTGGCTGGCGCGGTGCATTGCGAAGATCAGACAATTCATGCCCGGGATGCATTCCGGGATTGTTGTCGTTCATTCCGCTATCGGCGACCGGCTCCTCGACGAGAATGACTCTCGATTCGGATTTTGCTGAAACTGCCATTTGCGCCTGCCTCGGCCAGTTGAAACAGAAAATCGCCGGCTGTCATGCCGGCGAGCCACTCAACCCTCGAAGGGAACGGAAACCTGTGAACGCGTGACGAGCCCCTTCATGCATTCACCCGAGGCCGGCCCATCGCAGATCGGCGCGTCGTTGATTAGCAGACGCGTGACGCTCTCGCACTTGACGTTCGGCATATCGAACTGACGCACTCGCTTCTTGCCCTGTGGAAGATCACGGAAATCCAGTACGGTGACCCGGTCCACCGCATTCTTGTCGTTGAAGAAAGCAAGCTCGAAGGAGATTTTGCTGATCGGCGCAGCGAGATTGTTGAGCGCGACGAAGGTCATCATGCAGCCCTTCTGCGAGGGCGCAAGGCCATTCAACTCGACCTCGATCCCCTTGGACGGCGATGCTGCGGCGGCATCCTGAGCAAGAGCATGAGAAGCACCCGCAACCATGATCAGACCGCTCGTCAAAAGCGCTGCAACCTTGCTCACTGCCATTCCTTCCATCAGTAGAACCTAAAACTTGACTTATAAAGTCCGCTATTGCGTCATTAAAAAATGATGACTATGAGAGTCAAGATAATAATGGATTTTCCCGGCGTTGCGCGCCGCGGATCAAGCAGAAATAACCGACCGGAAATGATGGTTGAGAAGCCAGACACCTTTAGTCATGCGTCGCTGCAGCGCGAACCAACGGCAGAAATGCGCGTTCTGGAAAGTGCGGACATTTTTCGCGGAGCGACCGAAATCATGATCCGCCACGATGGCGTGGTCTACCGCATGAAAATCACCCGTCAGGGCAAACTCATTCTCAATAAGTAGGGCTAGGACATGACTGAAACCACGAAACCGGCTCCCGCCGACATTCGCGCATTCCGTGCAGAGAATCCGAAGATGCGCGAGCGTGACATCGCCGCTCAGCTTCAGATTCCGGAAGCCGCGTTAGTTGCAGCCGAGGTCGGCGTCAGCGCGACCCGTATCGACGGCAGCGCCTTGAAACTTCTGGAGCGGGTCGCTGAACTCGGCGAAGTCATGGCCCTTTCCCGCAACGAAAGCGCTGTTCACGAAAAGATCGGCGTTTACGAAAACATCACCGCCGGACCGCACGCTTCGATCGTGCTTGGGGAAAACATCGACCTCCGCATTTTCCCGAACCGCTGGGCGCATGCTTTCGCAGTCTCCAAGAAGGACGGCGACCAGGAACGCCTGAGCCTGCAGTACTTCGACAAGGCCGGCAACGCCGTTCACAAGATCCATCTTCGCCCGAGCTCTGACGTCGAGGCCTATCACGCCATCGTCCGCGATCTGAAGCTCGACGACCAGTCGCAGGAATTTGTAGCTGATCCGGCGCCCACGTCGATGGACGAGAGCGGCGAAGTCTCGCGCGATGAACTGCGGGAGCACTGGAGCAAGCTCACCGACACGCACGAATTCTTCGGCATGCTGCGCAAGCTGAAGATCGGCCGCCAGGTCGCCGTTCGCACCGTCGGCGACGATTATGCATGGCAGCTCGACAACACCGCGACGGCGGAGATGATGCACGCCTCGGTCAAGGCTGGCCTACCGGTCATGTGCTTTGTCGCCAACAACGGCATCGTCCAGATCCATTCCGGCCCGATCTTCAACGTGCAGCCGATGGGTCCGTGGATCAACATCTTCGACCCCACCTTCCACTTGCACCTCAGGCAGGATCACATCACCGAGACCTGGGCCGTGCGCAAGCCGACGAAGGACGGCCATGTGACCTCGCTCGAGGCCTACAATGCCGAGGGCGAAATGATCATCCAGTTCTTCGGCAAGCGTAAGGAAGGCACCGACGAGCGCGACGATTGGCGCACCATCATGGAAAACCTGCCGCGCGCAGGAACCAGCGTCGCGGCTTGAGCGGGAGATGACGATGCGTAAGGAACCGCAAAGCAAGCGGCTTCGGGCAATGGCATTTTCGGTGGCGGCGATCATCTCGTCGTTCGCTGCCGCGCCCGATGTGATGGCCGCCGACAAACTGGATACGAGCCGCCTCGTCTCCGTCGGCGGTGACGTCACCGAGATCATCTACGCGCTTGGTGAGCAGAACCGCCTGATCGCGCGCGACACGACCAGCATGTATCCCGAAGCGGCAACGAAGCTGCCCGATGTCGGCTATATGCGCGCGCTGTCGCCGGAAGGCATCCTTGCGATGAACCCGACGGCGATCATCGCCATCGAGGGATCCGGTCCTCCGGAAGCGCTCAACGTACTCAAGGGCGCGAGCGTCCCCTTCGAGACTGTACCCAATGCCTATACCCGCGAAGGCATCCTCGCCAAGATCGACCGGGTCGGCGATCTCCTCGCTCAGCCCGACAAGGCAAAGGCGCTGGAGGACAAGGTCGGCGCGGATCTGGACGCGGCAATCGCCGACGCCGCCAAGCGGCCCGAAAGCGAGCGCAAGCGCATCCTCTTCATTCTGAGCATGCAGGGCGGCAAGATCATGGCCTCCGGCACCGGCACGGCTGCTGATGGCATCATCAAGTTGTCGGGTTCGGTCAACGCCGTGGGCAACTTTCCCGGCTATAAGCCCCTCACCGATGAAGCGATCGTCGAAGCCAAACCTGATGTCATTCTGATGATGAACCGCGGCGACGGATCCGGCACCACCAATGAAGACCTTCTCAAGCAGCCAGCATTGGCCCTGACGCCTGCCGCGCAGAAAAAGGCGATCATTCGTATGGATGGTCTGTATCTCCTCGGTTTCGGCCCCCGCACCGCGAGCGCCGTCCGCGAATTGAACGCGGCGATCTACGGGAGCTGATGATGGCTCTCTTGGACGCCATGGGACAGAAGCGCGCCATGTTTTCGCTGGCAGGTCTCCGGGAACTCCACAGGGCGGGCGATCGCAGTCGCCTTGCCCTGTTGGCGATCCTTCTGCTTGCGGCTGGCTCCGTCCTGTCTCTGTTGTTTTCAGTAACGACAGGCGCCTCAAACGCCTCGTTTGTCGATGTCATTGCCAACATCGCCGGCTCCGACGAAGCCCTGAACGCGCGTGACAGGATCATCATCTTTGATATCCGCATGCCCCGCGCCATCCTTGGCTTCCTCGTCGGTGGCTCGCTGGCCGTCTCTGGCGCCATCATGCAGGGCCTGTTCCGCAATCCGCTTGCGGACCCCGGGCTGGTCGGCGTCTCCTCCGGGGCAAGTCTCGGAGCAGTCGTTATCATTGTGCTCGCCAACACCTTTGCAGCACCGCTCTACACGCTGCTCGGCATCTACGCTTTGCCGATCGCAGCCTTCGGCGGCGGCCTTGCCAGCACGTGGTTGCTATACCGGATCGCAACCGGGAACGGCCAGACCTCGGTCGCCACGATGCTGCTTGCCGGCATCGCGCTCGGCTCGCTTGCCGGTGCGCTCACCGGCCTGCTGATCTACATGGCCAACGATCAGCAACTGCGCGACCTCACCTTCTGGGGCATGGGCTCACTTGCTGGAGCGACATGGGCAAAGATTGCCGCCGCCGGCCCCATCATCCTTCTCTCCTTCGCCGCGATACCGTTCATGGCGCGTGGCCTGAATGCGATAACGCTTGGCGAAGCCACAGCGTTTCACATGGGTGTCCCCGTTCAACGGTTGAAAAACATCGCCATCGTCTGCGTCGCCGCAGCAACTGGAGCTTCCGTCGCGGTCAGCGGCGGTATCGGTTTCGTCGGCATCGTCGTTCCGCATGTATTGCGCATGTCGATCGGCCCCGATCACCGCTTCCTGTTGCCGGCCTCGGCGCTTCTCGGCGGCTCACTGCTGATTTTCGCAGATGTGCTTGCAAGGACCATCGTCGCGCCGGCCGAACTGCCGATCGGCATCATTACCGCGGCTGTCGGTGGCCCGTTCTTCCTTTGGATTCTGTTGCGGCATCGCGCACGCCTTGCCCTTTGAGTATTGAGCAATGATTGAAGTATCCGGCGTTTCCGTGCGCCTTTCCGGCAAGACCATTGTCAGTCAGGTCGGTTTTACGGCGGAGGCGGGACAGTTGACCGCGATTGCCGGCCCGAACGGTTCGGGCAAGACGACGACGATGAAGGCGGTCTCGGGTGAACTTCCCTACTCCGGCTCCATTGCTTTCAATGGGCAGGAAGTCAACCGGTTACAGCCGTGGCAGCTGGCGACAATGCGGGGCGTGCTGCCGCAGGCAAGCTCGATCTCCTTTCCATTCACCGTGCGCGAAGTGGTGCGGATGGGCTTGACCACCGGCGTCAACCGAAAACCCGAGAAGGCCGAGCAGACTGCTGCGAATGCGCTGGCCTCCGTCGATCTCGACGGCTTCGAAGGCCGTTTCTATCAGGAGCTTTCGGGTGGGGAGCAGCAGCGTGTTCAACTCGCCCGCGTCCTCTGCCAGATCGCCGAGCCTGTCGTCGACGACAAGCCCTGTTGGCTTCTGCTTGACGAGCCGGTATCCAGCCTCGACATCAGCCACCAGCTGACCATCATGACGCTGGCGCGCAAGTTCTGCGAGGCTGGCGGCGGCGTCATCGCCGTCATGCATGACCTCAACCTGACCGCGCTCTTTGCCGACCGGATCATCCTGATGAAATCGGGGCAAGTGGCTGCCAGCGGCAGCGTCCGCGATGTCTTGACGGACGAGACGATGGAATCCGTCTTTGGCTGTGCGCTGCGGATTAATCAGGTCCCGAAGGACGGCACGCCTTTCGTACTTGCGCATAGTGCGATCCAGGCCTGATACAATCCAGCGTAGCGGAACTTTTTGCCGGACGACCGCGTTAAGCAATTGACGATTTGGGTCATTGCCGGGCGACAATCTTCATGCAAACGTCGGCGACGGCCCTGTGTTAAACCAGGCCGCAGCAGAGCGCGCGCCTTACCGATGGAGAAAATCGTGGCCTCTTCGCTCCTCCACCCCATTCGCAGCCGGCGTAACGGCGGCACGCTTCACAACATCGAATCCACCATCGAAGAGCAGATCGAGTCTCTTCGCGAGGAGATCGCAGCGCTAACGAAGATTGCCGGAAAGCAGTCGCGGAAGTCGAGCGATCGCCTTCGCTATCAGGCGGCGGCAGGTTACGACGATCTTGTCGCCCGCAGCGAAGACCTGATCCACGAATTGCAGGAAGGCTATCTTCGCGGCGCGCATGAAATGCGCAACACGGTGCGCAAGCATCCCCTCGCCACCGTCGGCGCCGCGGCAGCCTTTGGGCTTGTCCTCGCCCTCCTTGCCCGCCGTTAAGGAGGCTCGATGCTCTTCCCCATTCTCAGCCTGCTGGTAGGCACGAGTGTTCATCGGACCGTTGCGCGTACAAAGCGCAACGGTATTTTCGTGGCGATTGCCGCCGTGCTTTTGTTGACCGCCTACACACTCGCGGTCGTTGCTGGTGCGATATGGCTATCGGGGATCTACGGGCCTATCGGCGCAGCCCTCTTCCTGGCCGCCGCAGCACTGCTGATCGCGATCGTGGTCCTCGTCATCATGATGGTGATCAACGCGCAGGAAGCCCGTCGTGCACAGGAACGCAAGCAGGCACTGGAATCACTCGCCGCAGTCGGCATTGGTCTCGTCCGCGCGCAACCCTTATTGACCGCCGGAGTGCTCGCAGCAATCGTGGCAGCCAATCTCATGGGTTCCAAGCGAGACGACTGACGGCTCGCATTGCTGCAATCAACTTTCACGAAAAAGGCCGGCGCCCCGAGGCAGCCGGCCTTTAATCGCTGAGATGTGCAGAATTCAGAAAGCGAAAGCCTTGGAGGTCAGCGGCGACGACGTCGCATCCGGTCCGAAATCGGCCTCGCCGGAAATCTGAAGCAACTCCTGGAGGCGCTGACGAGCGCGGTTGACGCGGCTCTTGATAGTCCCGACGGCACATCCGCAGATCTCCGCGGCTTCCTCGTAGGAGAACCCCGAGGCCCCAACTAGGATAATCGCTTCACGCTGATCGGGCGGCAACTGGTCGAGTGCCTTCTTGAAATCCTGAAGGTCAAGCGCCCCATACTGCGACGGGTGCATTGCCATCGACTCGGTGAACAAGCCGTCGCTATCCTGGATTTCGCGTCCGCTCTTGCGCATCTGACTGTAAAGCTCGTTGCGCAAAATCGTAAACAGCCAGGCTTTCATGTTCGTGCCCATCTCGAAATGATCCTGCTTTGCCCAGGCCTTCATGATGGTGTCCTGAACAAGGTCATCGGCCCGATCGTGGCGGCCGATCAGCGAGATAGCGAAGGCTCGGAGGCTGGGAAGAGACGCGAGAAGTTCGCGTTTGAAGCTCGGTTGCTGCTTTTCCATGGAGCCACCTACTTCGCGGCTTTGGCCGAAGCGACAAGTTCGGCTTGATCCAACTTCTCGAGCAGATCGAGAAAGCGGTCCGGAATAGCCTCTTCCTGCACGGCAGCATAGAGCGATCGTAACTTTACCCCGATCTGGCTGTTCGGGTCCAGTATATCGCTTGCGCGCATTTCCAGCCGCTGCCGATCTTTTTCATTCTTCCGTGTCGTCATCAATCGTCACTTTACTTCTGTTATTCGCGCGTCCTGCCGCCCGCCTTAAGTTCGTCTTAACTAATTCAGCCGCTTGGGCCAACTGATTGGCGAACACCCCGTCAGGTGCCATGGAACAAATGCGATGAGCCCTCTGTTGTAGGCACCATAATGCTGCCAGAGAAAAAAAGTTCCTACTTCTCAGGAACATTTTTACAGTCCGTGACGTTTTAATCGCCATTGAGGGCCGCTCGGGCCTCTAGTGGGAGCTTTAAATGACACTTTCGACTCGAATCGCGCCGCACCTTCCTTACCTGCGTCGTTATTCCCGCGCGCTTACCGGAACGCAGACCTCAGGCGACGCCTACGTCGCTGCTGTGCTTGAGGCGATCATTACAGACATATCCATTTTCCCGGATACTGCGGATGACCGCGTCGCATTGTACAAACTTTTCACCGCGCTCTTTGGTTCCGTCACGGTCCAGATTCCGGAACCGGCGTCACCTTACGCGTGGGAGCAGCGTGCAACGCTGAACCTCGGCAAGGTTTCGCCGCGCGCCCGTCAGGCCTTTATCCTGGCCTCTGTTGAAAACTTTCGCGTCGGAGAGATCGCCGAGATCTTGGGCGTGGAAGAAGATGAAGTGGTCGGCCTGCTCGACAGCGCATCACGCGAAATCTCTCGCCAGGTTGCGACCGATGTCATGATCATCGAGGACGAGCCGCTGATCGCGATGGACATCGAACAGATGGTAGAAAGCCTCGGCCACCGCGTCACCGGCATTGCGCGTACCCACGCCGAAGCAGTTGCGCTTTACAATAGGACCCGACCGGGCATGGTTCTTGCGGATATCCAGCTTGCCGACGGCAGTTCCGGCATCGATGCGGTCAACGACATCCTCAAGACCGCCAGCGTGCCAGTGATCTTCATCACCGCCTTTCCGGAGCGATTGCTGACCGGCGAACGACCGGAGCCGACATTCCTGGTCACGAAGCCGTTCAATCCTGACATGGTCAAGGCCTTGATCAGTCAGGCGCTCTTCTTCAACGAATCCACCAAGGCCGCTGCCTGAGGAAATGGCGCCTTAGAGGAACAAAAGGAAACGGGGGTGCGTTTCGGGTAAATCCGAGACGCTCTTCCGCCTTAAGGTTTTGTTTCAGCGCTTTACTCTAGGATGAGCTTCCCTATCGAAGGGCATCTTTCTCAGGGGGACTGAGAGAAGATCAACACGGGAAAGGCGACTAGGTGAATACGAATGAACCAGTGCCCGGTATGCCCTTCGCGCTGGAAGAAAAAGCGGTATTGCTGCAGCGAGCCCTCGCCAGTGCGGGGATCTGCGTGATCTACCAGGATCCTCGCCTATCGATCACCTATGCCGATAACCTGCCTCCGCATTTCCAGTCACTGGCGATACCAGGCGGAACCGACGCCGATCTTTTCGGCGAGCTGCAGGGAGCCAATCTGACGAAACTGAAGCAGCAGGTATTCGAAACCGGAAGACCTGCTACGACCGAGGTCGACATTTCGATCGACAGTGAAATGCGCACCTACGAGTTGAAGATCGAACGCGCCGGTGGCGATCAACCGGTCGGAATCCTTTCCGTCATCTCAGAGGTAACGGAAACGCGGCATCGCGAGAAAGTGCTGAAGTCCCTTCTTCGCGAACTCTCCCACCGCTCCAAGAACCTTCTCGCAATTATCCAGGGCATTGCCACCCAAACAGCCCGCAACACCATATCACTGGATAGCTTTCTGATGAAATTCCGGGGGCGGCTGCAATCGCTGTCGAATTCTCAGGACCTGATTACCGACTCCAGCTGGCGTGGTGCCTTCCTCTTCGAACTGGCTGAGAAGCAGTTCGCACCGTATTGGCCGGAGACCGCGGGACCACTGCCGATCTCCGGGATAAACGTTCACCTCACTCCCAATGCCGCCGTGCATGTCGGTCTGGCGCTCCACGAATTGATCGTCAACTCGGCATCCTACGGAGCAATCGCCGGCAGCAAGCCTGCCGTCACTCTAACGTGCCGCGAAGTGGCCTCGGCCGGACGAAGGACCATCGAGATTTCATGGACGGAGACGCTGTGCGATCCCGCCGAGATTCATGAATTCAGCGAGAACAGCTTCGGTAAAACGGTGCTGGAGCGCGTCGTACCCTCCTCTGTCAACGGCAAGGCCGAACTGACGCTGGTACCTGGTAGGATCGAATATAACCTGACAATCCCCGACGCCGAATTCGAAATTCTTAGGCGCCCCCCTCAAAAGGCCGCCATGCGCTAAACGAAGAACAGCCAGTGCGAGGGCGGCGCACCGGCTGTTCTTTCACTCACCGGGAGGGGACCGTGAGTACGTCCAAACGATGGGTTGGGGGCGCGCATGTTGGGTCGATGCGGTCATCGTTTGGATATCGCAGTAACGAGCAGGTATCCAAATGGTTCCCGGCGCTTCTCAGAAAAATATCGATTTCTTTACTTTTTTATTTGCGGGGCGATAACAGGCTCTGATAGCCCTCGGCTCAAAAGAAAATAACGATATAAAAACAACGATATAGGCTCAAAAATCTTCAAAAATTTTACCGTTTGATAAATTTTTGAAGCTGAGTTACGCTTTCCCTCACTGGCCGTTTACCAATAATGAGGGAACTTCAATGGAACGACTGGGAACTGGGATTCGTGCTGGCCGGCTTTCGCCTGCAGAGTACGAGTCGAATTTCTCCGATCTTCATCCGCGCCTCGACAAGCACGAGGCGCTGGTTGCAGCTGACCGCTGTTATTTCTGCTACGACGCGCCGTGCATGACGGCCTGTCCCACCTCCATCGACATTCCGCTCTTCATCCGACAGATCGCCACCGGCAATCCGATCGGATCGGCAAAGACGATCTTCGACCAGAATATTCTGGGCGGCATGTGCGCCCGCGTCTGTCCCACCGAAGACTTGTGTGAGCAGGCCTGCGTGCGCAACACGGCAGAGGAGCGTCCTGTCGAAATCGGTCGCTTGCAGCGCTACGCCACCGACACCGCCATGCAGGCGGATAGACAGTTCTACAGCCGCGCCGCCTCATCAGGAAAGAAGGTCGCCGTGGTCGGCGCCGGTCCTGCTGGCCTTGCCGCCGCTCACCGCCTCGCCGCAAAAGGCCATGACGTCGTCATCTATGATGGCAAGGCCAAGTCCGGCGGCCTCAACGAATACGGCATCGCCACCTACAAGGCGGTCGATGACTTCGCCCAGAAGGAAGTCGACTACGTTCTCGCGATCGGCGGCATCGAAGTCCGTCACGACCAACTGCTCGGCCGCGATTTCTCGCTCGCCGATCTGCAGTCGCAATATGATGCCGTCTTCCTCGGGATCGGCCTTGCTGGCGTCAATGCGCTTCGTGTCGAAGGCGAAAACCTGGCCGGAGTCGATGATGCCGTCGACTTCATCGCAGGCCTGCGCCAGGCCACAGACAAGGGCGACGTTGCCATCGGCCGCCGCGTCGTCGTTCTTGGCGGAGGCATGACCGCCATCGACGCCGCCGTGCAGGCGAAGCTCCTCGGCGCCGAAGAGGTGACGATCTGTTATCGTCGCGGCAAGGAGCACATGAACGCCTCGGAGTTCGAGCAGGATCTTGCGACGTCCAAGGGCGTCATAATCCGCCATTGGCTGGCGCCGAAGTCGATTCTTGCACAGGATGGCAAGGTCGCCGCGATCGAGGTGGAATATACCAAGCTAGTCGATGGCCGCCTGTCGACGACTGGCGAAACCGGTGTCATAGCCGCCGATCAGGTCTTCAAGGCGATCGGTCAGACCTTCGACGCGTCAGGCCTCGGTGCTCTGCGCATGGAATCCGGCCGCATCGCCATCGATGCGGATGGCAAGACTTCGCTCGACGGCGTCTGGGCCGGCGGCGACTGCGTCGTCGGCGGTGACGACCTGACCGTTTCGGCGGTCGCGCAAGGGCGCGACGCCGCTGAATCCATCAACCGTATGCTTGCTGCCGGCGCGCAGCCGGCCGTTGCCGTCGCGTGAATGGGAGAATGAACAATGGCTGATCTCCGCAATAATTTCGTCGGCATCAAGTCGCCCAACCCGTTCTGGCTGGCCTCGGCACCGCCGACCGACAAGGCCTACAACGTCGAACGTGCCTTCAAGGCCGGATGGGGCGGCGTCGTCTGGAAGACGCTCGGTGAGGAAGGTCCGCCCGTCGTCAACGTCAACGGCCCGCGCTACGGCGCGATCTGGGGCGCCGACCGCCGCCTGCTCGGCTTGAACAACATCGAGCTCATTACCGACCGCGACCTCTACACCAACCTGCGCGAGATGAAGCAGGTGAAGATGAACTGGCCGGATCGGGCGCTGATCGCCTCGATCATGGTTCCTTGCGAGGAGAATGCCTGGAAGGCGATCCTGCCCCTGGTCGAGGAGACTGGCGCCGACGGCATCGAGCTCAACTTCGGCTGTCCTCACGGCATGTCGGAACGCGGCATGGGCTCCGCGGTCGGACAGGTGCCGGAATATATCGAAATGGTCGTGCGCTGGTGCAAGCAATACACGCGCATGCCTGTCATCACCAAGCTGACGCCCAACATCACCGATATCAGAAAGCCGGCGCGGGCCGCCAAGGCTGGCGGCACCGACGCCGTCTCGCTGATCAACACGATCAACTCGATCACCTCGGTCAATCTCGACACCTTTGCTCCGGAACCGTCGATCGACGGGCGCGGCAGCCACGGTGGCTATTGCGGACCGGCCGTCAAGCCGATCGCCCTCAACATGGTGGCCGAGATCGCTCGCGATCCGGAAACCTATGGCCTGCCGATATCAGGCATCGGCGGCGTCACGACATGGCGCGATGCGGCCGAGTTCCTGGTGCTCGGTGCCGGTAACGTGCAGGTCTGCACGGCGGCGATGACCTATGGCTTCAAGATCGTCCAGGAGATGATCACCGGTCTCTCGGACTGGATGGATGCCAAGGGCCACCGCAACCTCGACGACATCACCGGCCGCGCGGTCCCGAATGTTTCGGACTGGCAGTACCTCAACCTCAACTACATCGCCAAGGCGAAGATCGACCAAGATGCCTGCATCAAGTGCGGTCGCTGCCACATCGCCTGCGAGGACACCTCGCACCAAGCGATCACCCAGTTCGTGAATGGCGTCAGGAAGTTCGAGGTGATGGAAGAGGAATGCGTCGGCTGCAATCTCTGCGTCAACGTCTGTCCTGTTGAGAATTGCATCACCATGGAGCAGCTTCCGGTTGGAGATCTCGACAAGCGCACCGGCAAGATTGTCGATCCAAATTATGCAAACTGGACGACCCATCCGAACAACCCGATGGCTCGACAGGCCGCGGAGTGATGGACTGTAGCGCCGCGGCTTCTCCGCGGCCCTTTACTTGCTGAACCCTACTCCTCATTCCCACCAAGCATAGGAATGAGGAGTAGCAGAGCCGCTGATTTCGCCTCTCGACCAGCGCCCACAATCGGACGCGTATAATCCGCAGGAAAGTTCTCTCCTAACCCGGCACACATCTCATCGCGGGTTCGGGAGCGACCGCACAAACAAAAGCGCCCGCCTGAAAAGACGAGCGCTTCGAAACCATTGCAATAGCGCTACTTAGCGCGCGGCAGCCCTTGCTACCATCTCGATGTCGGCGCGATTGATGCCAAGGTCGTGCAGTTCGCGGTTGCTCATCCGGCCAAGCTCGGAGACCGTCTGACGGTACTTGCGCCAATTGTTGAAAGAACGTGCTACATTCATGATAATCCCCTTTCCTTGGGCTTTCGAAGTTAGCTGCCAGTCGTTGGCGCTTCGATTACTTCGATGGCCTTCATATAGTGGCGCTATGTGGGGGATTGGAGCGCCAAGAATCGATCCCAGCCATGCTTTCAACGCATGTCTCCAAAAAGGCGGGTGTTGACCGACATCGCTGAAAGCTCGCCTCGATGGCGCTTCTCTCGTGAACAGCGCGACGTTCACTAGCGGCGTTTGACCGCCAGCGACCGCCTGAGCGAGCCTCTAAAACAGGCACTATTACTGGTGAGCGCTGATTTGCGGATTGGGACCTATTGGCCGGACCGTCCCATCTACGTCGCTTGTTTTTCCCCATCCCGCCCAGACAAGTATTGCAAGACTGGCAACAAAGACAAAAGCCAACGTTCCCATCAGATCGCTACGCAAGGTGACATGCGCCTTCGTTGCTGCAATCCTGTTTGTCGCGTCAGTCATATAACCTCTTACGTGGCCGCATTTCGACTGCCTAAGTAGCAGGTGGAGATAAACTATGGAAGTCCTCACATTGAGCGATGACTTACTGCGGTCCTACTGAGACGGACCCTGGACTGATCTCCCCTTGCCGCACAGCGACTACGCTATAAAACCTTTCTAATTGGAGGATCCATGAAGCCGGACGCCGACAAACCGGGCACCGAGCGCATCTTCGCGGTAGACCTGTCCGACCCCGAAACAGAGGATGCAGGGATCTTCACTTGGGATGTGACCAAAGATCTCGTGTACGCCGACGCCGCGCTTGCGGAACTGTTCGGACTGGCTGCCGAGGAAACCATGCGCGGCTTGCCGCTTCAGTCGTATCTGGACCGTGTCCACCCCGAAGATCGACCGAAGCTGGCGAAAGCCATCACCGAAACCATCGTTGGCGAGCGACCGCAGCAGTCGGTCTACCGTGTCACGGCAGCAAACAATCATTACGTGCGGGTGGCTGCATTTGGCAGATGCTTTCGTGATCGCGACGGCACGCCGGTTCTTTATTCCGGCATCGTCATCCTCGAAAGCGAGGCGTCAACGGCGCCGGTCCATCACTGACGGCCGAGTGGAAAATGGCGAATGAGCGACAATTTCATCATCTCGTCAGCAGTGTTTTCAAGATGCGGTTGCTACCGATACCGGCTCGAGCGCCAATGGGACCCGCTGAAGAAAACAGTTGCGTTCTTGATGCTCAACCCATCCACCGCGAACGCACGCGACGACGACCCGACCCTTCGTCGATGCATCACCTTCGCTAGGTCGTGGGGATTCGGCGGTCTCGTGGTCGGCAACCTGTTTGCACTAAGATCGACCTCTCCAAGTTTGATCTACGAACACACCGATCCTGTTGGACCGGCGAACGATCGTTATCTTCGTAGGATCGGCAGGGACTACAGCCAAATCGTCTGCGCGTGGGGAAGACACGGCGCGTACCTCGGACGTGGTTCCAGAGTTTTCGAAATGCTCCGGTCGTCCCGGTGCTGCGCACTCAAGCTTACGTCCAACGGGCATCCTTCCCACCCGCTATATATTTCGGCGACCGCTGAACCAAAACCGTTTTGGATCTGAACCGGAAAACTTGGCAACCCAGCCCAAACGCGACAAATGAAGCATGTGACCTGGGGCAGTCCTTGCGTTCACCGAAGCTGGTCCCGAAGAGTTTGTTTTTGGCTGGGACGGTATTTCGCGGGGACGACCGAAAGAGCGACGTCAACCGATCGGGAGGCGAACACGCTACCAGCAAGCGCGACAGCCGTGGCGGCCATGACAAGCAAAAATGTGAACATGGTGGTTGGTCTCTCCATTTGCGTTACGGTCCCAGAGAACATCCGGCATGTGTCGCGATTGTTTTCTCTTTCCTTGGATTTGAAAGGCGATGTAACTACGGCTTGCGCGGACAAAGTAAGATACAAAGGACGAGATGCTCGCCCGATCTCCAAAAGCTCAATAATTAGGCGATTCGCAAAATAGCTTGATTTTAAGGCGAACATCGCGCAAGCAATGCGCCTCGCGAGAGTCTATGCATGACCTCAAAACTCAAGGGCGTTTGCGACGAAGCCATGATCCCTTCCGGTCAAACTGACATCAAAGACGGTCCGCTCCATGCGTCTCACGAGTACACGGCGGTAGACGCATAATGACCCCTCTTGCCAAACCCAGCGACCTCAACGTGCTCGTCATCGATGAGAACAGCATTCGGGCGTCGATCATCGAAGTCGGTCTGCGCGAGGCGGGCTATGACAACGTCACGCTCATCGATGACATGAAAGGCCTTGCAAGGCGCATCATGGAAATCAACCCTGATGTCATCGTGATCGACCTCGAGAACCCGAACCGCGACATGCTGGAAAGCATCTTCCAGATTTCCCGCGCGGTAAAGCGCCCCATTGCCATGTTCGTCGACAAGTCGGACGAAGCTTCCATCGAGGCCGCTGTTGAAGCTGGCGTTTCCGCCTACATCGTCGACGGCCTGAAGCAAGAGCGTGTCCGCCCGATCCTCAAGATGGCTATCAGCCGTTTCAACGCCTTCTCGCGCCTGAACCGTGAGCTGGAGGAAACGCGCGGCGAACTGGAAAACCGCAAGCTGATCGACCGCGCGAAGGGGTTGCTGATGCGATCCCGCGGGCTGAGCGAAGATGAGGCCTATGCGCTCATGCGGCGCACGGCCATGAACCAGAACAGGAAGATCGTCGAGATCGCGCAGAGCCTGATCACAGCCGCAATCCTCCTCGATCCGGGAACCGACGCATGACAAGCACGCATCAGATTACCGCTGGCTTCCTGCCGCTTCTCGATAGCGCGCTTTTGGTTGTCGCCAAGGAAAAGGGCCTTGCCGCCGAACAGGACGTCGCGCTGACGCTCGTGCGTGAACGCTCCTGGGCGACGATTCGCGACCGGCTTGCGGTCAGCCATTTCGATGTGGCCCATATTCTCGCCCCCATGCCGATCGCCTGCAATCTCGGACTGACCGCACCGGCACCGCGTATGATCGTGCCGATGGCGCTTGGACTTGGCGGCAATGCCGTGACCGTTTCCGCGGGCCTGTGGAGCGAGATGGCCGAATGCGGCGCCTCGCCGGATCTTGATGCACTTTCCAGCGGTCTCGCCTTGCGCAGGGTCATCGACAACAGGAAAGGCGAACGACTGCGCTTTGGCGTCGTCCACCCCTATTCAGGCCATAACTACGAGCTGCGTTACTGGCTGGCAGCAAGCGGCATTGACCCCGAGGAGGATGTAGAGATCGGCATCCTGCCGCCGCCCGATATGGCTGATGCGATGACATCGGGTCTGATCGACGGTTATTGCGCCGGCGAGCCCTGGAATACGCTCGGCGTGCTCCACAGCGGAGCGCACTTGGCGACAGTGAAGGCGGGCATCTGGAAATCCAGTCCGGAGAAGGTGCTTGGCGTCAACAGCCGCTGGGCCGATGGTCACCCCGAAGCCCTGGCGGCTCTCTTGCGCGCTCTTTACGGCGCCTCCCTCTGGTGCGCTGACACCGGCAATCGCGAGGAACTTGCCAACCTCCTGGCGCGGCCCGCCTACGTGGATCGGCCCGCAGAAAGTCTGCTGCCCGCACTAACCGGCCTTCTGAAAATCGGCGGAGGCGAAACGCTGAGCATCAGGGACTTTTTCGTCCCCAATGCCAAGGCGGCGACCTTTCCCTGGAAGAGCCACGCCCTATGGTTCTATACGCAGATGGTTCGCTGGGAGCACATCCGGCATACTCCGGAGCATCAGCAGATCGCCAACGACACTTACCGGCCCGATATTTACCGAAGTGCCCTCAAGGCACTGAATATTGCCATGCCGGCCGCAAGCTCCAAGGTGGAAGGTGCGCTTCAGGTCGAAACCCCTGTCGGCTCAAGCGGCGCACTGACACTGGGGCCGGACGGTTTCTTCGATGGCGGCCTGTTCGATCCCGCTGACGTCGACAGTTACATCGCCAGCCAGGTCCGCAGCTAAAGCATGCCCATTTTATATGCATTGCACAATTTTTAGAGCGATTGCTGCGCATGCGTTACCGCATAAATGATCGCCTGATTTTCGCGATCAATGCTATCCATTCAAAAACAATGACTTAATTAAACTGGCACGGCCCTTGCTTTGTAATAGGCAGGCCAACAGGCCAAGAATTTGCGTCCAACGACGGGCGCCCACAGCAAAGCCGCTGATCAGGATATCTCGCGCACCTCCCGTGTAAGCGCGCCCTGACCAGCGGCTTTTTGTTTTTAACCCCTAGCGATGGATAGGCACGACCTTGTCGGGCCCCGGAGAAGCCATGTCTGTTATCAGGAACACGCAGTCCATGTCCGCCGGCGAACCAGCCAAAGCATTGTGGATGTCCACGATTGCCTTCACCCTCTGTTTTGCCGTCTGGACGATCTTCGCGATCATCGGCATCCGGATCAAACAGGATCTCGGCCTGAACGAGGCCGAGTTCGGATTGCTGGTCGGCACACCGGTTCTGACCGGTTCGCTTGTCCGTATCGTCCTTGGCATCTGGACCGGCCGCTATGGCGGCCGCCTCGTCTACACGCTCACCATGCTGGCCGCTGCCCTGGCGACCTTCCTCCTCTCCTATGCCCAGACCTATACGCAGATGCTGATCGCCGGCCTCGGCGTAGGGCTTGCCGGTGGCTCTTTCGCGGTCGGCGTCGCCTATGTCTCGCCCTTCTTCCCGGCTCAGAAGCAGGGGACGGCACTTGGCATCTTCGGCGCCGGCAATGTCGGAGCCGCGGTGACCAAGTTTGCGGCGCCCTTCGTACTGATCGCCTGGGGCTGGCAGGCGGTTGCTCAGATCTGGGCCGTCGGCCTGGCGCTGATGGCAATCGTCTTCTGGTTCACCACGACGGATGACCCGGCATTCCGCCTTCGCCGCGAAGGCAAGATTGCCTCCAAGAGCCTGGCACAGGAATTCGCGCCGCTGAAGAACGTCCAGGTCTGGCGTTTCTCGCTCTACTACTTCTTCGCCTTTGGCGGCTTCGTTGCCCTGTCTCTGTGGCTGCCCCGCTATCTGGTCGGTGTTTACGGCTTCAATCTCGCAACTGCAGGCATGGTCGCGGCCGCTTATTCCATCCCGGGCAGCATCTTCCGCGCCTTCGGCGGCGTTGTCTCTGACAAGAAGGGCGCTCGTAGCGTGATGTACGTGATGTTCGCAGTCGCAGCCGTCGCAACGCTCATCCTTTCGCTCCCGGCCGCCGGCTCCGGCTCCGCACTCGGCATCACGCCTGTCGTCTTCATCGTCGTCATCTTCGCCCTCGGCTTCGTCATGAGCCTCGGCAAGGCTGCCGTCTACAAACACATCCCTGCCTACTATCCCGAGAGCGTCGGCGCGGTCGGCGGCATCGTTGGCATGATGGGCGGTCTCGGCGGCTTCATCCTGCCGATCGCCTTCGGCTTTCTCAAGGATATGACCGGCCTCTGGTCGAGCTGCTTCATGCTGCTCTTTGCGATCGTCGTTATCTCGCTGGTCTGGATGCACTTGTCGGTCAAGCAACTCGACCGCCGCGGCCTCTCCGCGCAAGCCGTCGCTGCCACCTGATCTGAGGATTTGAAAACCATGACTGAGAAGCTTGTTATCATCGGCAACGGCATGGCGCCCGGGCGCATGCTCGAGCACCTGTTCGAAAAGGCGCCGGACCAATATCAGGTCACGATCTTCAACGCCGAGCCGCGCGTCAACTACGACCGCATCATGCTCTCGCCGGTTCTCTCCGGCGAGAAGGAATACGAAGAAATCATCATCCACGGCGATGGATGGTACATCAAGCACGGCATTACCCTCTACAAGGGCCACAAGATCATCAAGATCGACCGTGCGGCCAAGACGGTCACGTCGGATCACGGCGTCACCGAAAGCTACGACAAGTTGGTGATCGCCACCGGCTCCGTGCCCTTCATCATTCCCGTGCCCGGCAAGGATCTGCCCGGCGTCATCACCTATCGCGACCTCGACGACGTGCAGGCGATGCTGCTTGCCGCCCAGTCTCGCGAGAAAGCGATCGTCATCGGCGGCGGCCTGCTCGGCCTCGAAGCGGCGGCTGGCCTTGCCTCGCGCGGTATGGACGTTACCGTCCTTCATGTGATGCCGACACTGATGGAGCGCCAGCTCGATCCGGCTGCCGGCTACCTGCTTCAAAAGGCCGTGGAAGAACGCGGCATCAAGGTTATCACCAAGGCCAACACCAAGGCCATCGTGGGTAACGGCAAGGTCGAAGGCATCGAGCTCGACGACGGCCGCATCATTCCGGCAACCCTCGTCGTCATGGCGGTCGGCATCCGCCCGAGCGTCGGGCTCGCCAAGGACGCAGGCATCGCCATCAACCGCGGCATCGTCGTCGATGACGGCATGCTGACCTCGGACGGCAGCATCATGGCGCTCGGCGAGTGCGCCGAAGTCGGCGGTATGGTCTACGGCCTTGTCGCTCCGCTTTACGAGATGGCCCGCGTCGCCGCCTCGCACTTGTCGGGCGACCGTTCCGCTGCCTTCGTGCATTCCGACACGCCGACCAAGCTCAAAGTGACAGGCATCGAGCTCTTCTCGCTCGGTGACTTCGCCGATGGCGACGACCGCGAAGAAATCGTGCTGCGCGACGCCTCAGCCGGCGTCTACAAGCGCCTTGTGCTGAAGGACAACAAGATCATCGGTACCGTGCTCTACGGCGAAACCGCCGATGGTGCCTGGTTCAACGATCTGAAAAAGAAACAGACCGATATCAAGGAGATGCGCGAAACGCTGATCTTCGGTCAGGCCTATCAGGGAGGGTCGCCGCTGGACCCTATGGCGGCCGTTGCAGCCTTGCCGGATGACGCGGAGATCTGTGGCTGCAACGGCGTCTGCAAGAGCAAGATCACCTCGACGATCACAAGCAAGGGCCTGACGTCGCTGGACGACGTGCGCGCCCATACCAAGGCGTCCGCCTCCTGCGGTTCCTGCACCGGCCTCGTAGAAAAGCTGATGACACTAACGCTTGGCGACAGCTACAATCCGGCCGCCGTCACGCCGATGTGCACCTGCACCGAACTCGGCCACGACGACCTCAGGCGCCTGATCAAGGCCAAGGGCCTGAAGAGCATCCCTGCCGTCATGCAGGAACTCGAATGGAAGACGTCGTGCGGTTGCGCCAAGTGTCGCCCGGCTCTCAACTACTATCTCGTCTGCGACTGGCCGAATGAATATGCGGACGATTACCAGTCGCGCTTCATCAACGAACGCGTTCACGCCAACATCCAGAAGGACGGCACCTATTCCGTCGTTCCGCGCATGTGGGGCGGCGTGACGAACTCCAACGAACTGCGCGCCATCGCTGATGTCGTCGACAAGTTCGAAATCCCGATGGTGAAGGTGACGGGCGGCCAGCGCATCGACCTGCTCGGCATCGAGAAGGAAGACCTCCCGGCAGTCTGGGCCGATCTCGGCAAGGCGGGCTTCGTTTCCGGACAGGCTTATGCCAAGGGGTTGCGCACGGTGAAGACCTGCGTCGGCTCCGACTGGTGCCGCTTCGGCACGCAGGATTCCACCGGCCTTGGCATTCGCATCGAGAAGTTCATGTGGGGCTCCTGGACACCGGCAAAACTGAAGATGGCGGTCTCCGGCTGCCCGCGCAATTGCGCCGAAGCGACCTGCAAGGACATCGGCGTCATCTGTGTCGACTCGGGTTTCGAGATCCACTTCGCCGGTGCTGCCGGCCTCGACATCAAGGGCACGGAGGTTCTCGGCCTCGTGAAGACCGAGGACGATGCGCTGGAGCATATCGTGGCACTGACGCAGATGTACCGCGAGCAGGCCCGCTATCTCGAGCGCATCTACAAGTGGGCGAAGCGCGTCGGCCTGGAGGAAATCCGCCGCCAGATCATGGAAGACGCCGACAAGCGCAAGGCTTACTACGACCGCTTCGTCTTCTCCCAGAAATTCGCCCAGGTCGATCCCTGGTCGGAGCGCGTCTCCGGCAAGGACAAGCATGAGTTCAAGCCGATGGCGACCGTCGGTTACCCGCAGGCGGCCGAGTAAGGAGATGGATATGAACTGGATTTCAATCGGCGACATCTCCGACATTCCGCTCCGCGGCGCCCGTTGCGTGAAGACACCCCAGGGCAAGATCGCCGTCTTCCGCACCGCAGAGAACGAGGTCTTCGCCATCGAGGACCACTGCCCGCACAAGGGGGGGCCGCTCTCCCAGGGGATCGTCCATGCCAAGGCCGTCACCTGCCCGCTGCACAACTGGGTGATCTCGCTCGAAACCGGCAAGGCGCTCGGCGCCGATGAGGGCGAGGTCCGAACCATTCCCGTCCGCAACGAGGATGGCGCCCTCTACATCGCGCTCGAAAGCCTGATGATGGCGGCCAAATGATGGAGAAAGAGGTCAAGACAACCTGTCCCTATTGCGGTGTCGGCTGCGGCGTCATCGCCAAGGTCGCCGAAGACGGCAAGGTGTCCGTCAAGGGAGACCCGGACCATCCCTCGAACTTTGGGCGGCTGTGCTCGAAGGGCTCGGCGCTCGGCGAAACCGTCGATCTCGATGGGCGCCTCCTCTACCCGGAAGTTTCCGGGGAGCGGGTGGAGTGGGAACAGGCGCTTGACCTCGTCGCACAACAATTTTCGGACGCCATCAATGAGCACGGCCCCGATTCCGTTGCCTTCTATGTCTCCGGCCAGCTGCTGACCGAAGACTATTATATCGCCAACAAGCTGATGAAGGGCTTCATCGGCTCGGCCAACATCGACACCAATTCGCGGCTGTGCATGTCGTCCTCCGTCGCCGGTCACCGCCGCGCCTTCGGTTCGGACACCGTGCCGGGTACCTATGAGGATATCGAGCTTGCCGATCTTGTGATCCTCACCGGCTCGAACCTCGCCTGGTGCCACCCGGTCATCTATCAGCGGCTGGCGACCGCCAAGGCGGCGCGCCCCGGCATGAAGGTCGTCGTCATCGACCCGCGCCGGACGATGACATCAGATATCGCCGACCTGCATCTCGCCATCCGGCCGGACAGCGACGTCGCGCTTTTCGTCGGCCTTTTCGAACATCTGATCGCAAGCAACGCCATCGATCAGAATTACATCGCCGAACATACCAGCGGCTTTGCAGAGGCCTTTACGGCTGCGACGGGCGTCTCCTTCAACGAGGTGCTTGATATGACCGGCCTTCCGGCCATGCAGCTTCGCGAATTCTATCGCCTCTTCGCCACGACCGAGAAGGTCGTCACCTGCTACAGCCAGGGCGTTAATCAATCCTCGTCTGGTACCGACAAGGTCAACGCCATCATCAACTGTCACCTCGCCACCGGCCGCATCGGCGGGCCGGGTATGGGGCCCTTCTCGCTCACCGGGCAGCCGAATGCGATGGGCGGGCGTGAAGTCGGCGGACTTGCCAACATGCTTGCCGCCCACATGGCGATCGAAAGCGCCGAGGATCGCGACCGTGTCCAGCGCTTCTGGCATGCGCCCACCATTGCGGAAAAGCCGGGCCTGAAGGCGGTCGACATGTTCAGGGCTGTTGCTGATGGCCGTATCAAGGCGCTGTGGATCATGGCGACCAACCCGGTCGTTTCCATGCCTGACGCCGACGCCGTCGAGGCCGCGATCAAGGCCTGTCCGTTCGTCGTCGTCTCCGACGTCCTGAAAAGTACCGACACCGCGCGTCACGCCCATGTCCTTCTGCCCTCGCTCGGCTGGGGCGAAAAGAGCGGCACTGTCACCAACTCCGAGCGCCGCATCTCCCGCCAGCGCTCCTTCCTTGATGCACCGGGAGAGGCCCGCGCCGACTGGTGGCAGCTTGCGGAAGTGGCGCAACGGATGGGCTTTACGCAGGCCTTCAACTTCGCCGCCAATGCCGAGATCTTTGACGAACACGCCGCCCTCTCAGCTTTCGAGAACAGCGGCAATCGCGACTTCGACATCGGCGCGTATGTCGGCATGAACCATCAGGCCTATGACGAACTCTCGCCGTTCCAATGGCCGCAGCCTGCGGGCCGTGAGATTGATGTGACCCGCTTCTTCGCCAAGGGCGGCTTCTACCACGCCGACGGCAAGGCACGTTTCATCGCCGTCGAGCCGGTCGCCGCGGATCGCACCTGCGCCGACTATCCCTTCACCCTGAACACCGGCCGCATCCGCGACCAATGGCACACGATGACGCGCACGGGCAAAAGCGCGCGGCTCTCGTCCCATATCGCCGAACCCTTCGCGGAACTTCACCCTCGCGACGCGATCGAGATCGGCGTCGGCAATGCCGGCCTCGTCGAAATCGAAAGCCCGCACGGCAAGGCCGTGGTGCGCGCCCTGATCACCGAGCGTCAGGCCCGCGGCAGCATTTTCGTGCCGATGCACTGGAACGATCAGTTTGCCGCCAAGGCCCGCATCGACGCTGTCGTGGCGCCGTTGACAGACGCAATCTCCGGCCAGCCGGCCTCGAAGAATGTCGCCGTCGCCGCGCGACGCTTCAAGGCGGCGCGTTACGGCTTTGCCGTTTCCGCCGCCAAGCCTGATCACCTCGAAGCCGCCTATTGGGCGCTGGCAAAGGCCGAAGGCGGCTGGCGGGTGGAACTCGCTTTCGACCAGCCGGTCGAGGACTGGTGCACGTGGTGCCGCAGCACCTTCGCTATTCCCGAAAATGTCGAACCGCTCGGCTACGCTGACCAGCAGTCCGGCGATCTGAGGCTCGCCTTTTTCGATGGCAAGCGACTGCTCGCGGCGCTGTTCCTGGCCCGCGAACCCGTGGCGGTTGCCCGCAACTGGGCGATCTCCCAGCTCACCGCCGAGCACACCAATCTGCGCAAGCGTTTCGCCTTAGTCGCCGGCCGCCCCGGCGCAGACAAGCCCGATCCGGGCGCCACCGTCTGCTCCTGCTTCGGCGTCGGCGTCAACCAGATCGTCGCTGCCGTTCGCGGCGGCTGCCACAGCGTCGAAGCCGTCGGCAAGGAACTCAATGCCGGAACCAACTGCGGCTCCTGCCGCGCCGAGATCAGGGGGATCATCGATGGATGTCTTGCAGCAGCCGCGGAATGAAGCACCCGCCCGCATGGAACCGCTTGCCAAGCTGCCGGTGTTCTGGGCGCTCGAAGGCAAGCGCGTGGTCGTCGCTGGCGGCTCCGACGCCGCCGCCTGGAAGGCCGAGCTTCTCGGTGCCTGCGGCGCGCAGGTGCATGTCTATGCTGACGCGCTTTCCGATACCTTCGAGAAGCTCATCCTGCGCGGCGCCGAGCACCCTCAGGGCGGTTTCGTCCATCACTGCCAAGGTTGGAATGAAACCATCTTCGCCGGCGCGACCATCGCCATCGCCGACTGTGAGGAAGACGACGAGGCGAAGGCCTTCTTCGACGCCGCCCGTGTTGCCGGCGTGCCAGTCAACGTCATAGACAAGCCTGCTTTCTGCCAGTTTCAGTTCGGCTCGATCGTCAACCGCTCCCCCGTCGTCGTCTCGATCTCGACGGATGGCGCAGCCCCGATCCTCGCCCAGGCAATCCGGCGTCGGATCGAGACATTGCTACCACGTGCACTGAAGGGCTGGGCTGAGCTGGCTCAGACCTTGCGCGACCGGGTCAATGAACGACTGACGCCTGGCCCGCTCCGTCGCGCCTTTTGGGAGCGGTTTGTCGATCGCGCCTTTTCAAGTTCGGATACGCCGGAGGAGGGCGTCGGCGGGCTGCTTCTCAAGGAGGCCGACAGGCTTCGGGAAGCGCCCGCCCTCTCCTCGCGCGGTCGCGTGACGCTGGTCGGCGCCGGCCCCGGTGATGCCGAGCTTCTGACGTTGAAGGCCGTCCGCGCCCTGCAGGCAGCGGACGTTATCCTCTTCGATGATCTCGTTTCGTCAGAGGTGCTGGAACTCGCCCGGCGCGAGGCCAAGCGCATGCTTGTCGGCAAGCGCGGCGGCCGCACGAGCTGCCGCCAGGAAGATATCAACGACATGATGGTAAAGCTTGCCAAGGCGGGCAAACGGGTCGTGCGGCTGAAGTCGGGCGATCCGATGATCTTCGGCCGCGCCGGCGAAGAGATTGCCCATCTCGATCGCGAGAACATTCCGGTCGATGTCATCCCCGGCATCACCACCGCAAGCGCCATGGCCTCGCGTCTCGGGATCTCGCTGACGCATCGCGACCATGCTCAGTCCGTCCGCTTCATCACCGGCCATTCCCGACATGGAGGCTTGCCTACCGATGTCAACTGGAGGACCGTTGCCGATTCCCACACGACAACCGTTTTCTACATGGGCGGCAGAACAGCGCCGCTCATCGCCGATCGCTTGATCGATGAAGGCCTCTCGTCGGAAACGCCTGTTATCATTATCAGCGACGTCAGCCGGACGACCGAGCGGGCTTGGAACGGCACGCTTGCAACCATCTCTGATGGGATCGCGCAGATCGGCTACGACAACCCTGTGCTGATCGCCATCGGCAGCACGCTTGCAGCACGCCAGATCGTCGCTCACGACACCGACGATTTTGGCAGCGATCGCCGCATGGCCTTGGGAGCGCGCTGATGCCGTTCCACGCGATCGCCCCCGTCTTCCTCGTTCTTGCCATTGCCTTGAGCTGGCCGCGTTTCGCCAGCATATTCTCACCGGACACCAAGGCGGAGGTGACGGCAGCGCCTCTCACAACAATTGCGACCGCGATCAACCTTTCCGCGATCGGCTTGGCTTTTGCCGGCAACGATCCGGGGCTTGCTATCCTTGTCCTCTTGGTTGGTGTCCTCCTTGGCGCGACGATGCGCGCCCCGACACCAGTCATATCTGTGGCGCTTTCGGTAGCGAGCCTCGCGGTCTCTCTTCAACTCAGTTGAGTCCCCCCGCCATAAGGCTACGAACCCTCTTCGCGGGCGGAACCTCAGGCATCGGTCTGGCAACTAGCGGCGTCCGAGCTGTCATCACCGGCCCTGACCAAACCACGCTCAAGCGAGCACGGGAAACAGCCGAGCATAATAGCCTTCTGTGCTTTCCTGATGGTTTACAACCGATGCCGAGCGAGGTTCCGAAGACGTTCGGCCTCGTGAATGCGGGCGCAGCTTTTTCACGCCACCGGCAGCAACCGAGGAAGCTCAGTGCGACCGCGTTATGGACACGAACGTCTGCGGCCGCCGCTCTCTACTGACGGCGCAAGGAGATTGCATTTTCGTTAGCCGGTGCGATAGTCGGGAGGCGCAAAGAGGTAGCCCCCCGCATGACACGCCACATAGTCGCGATCGGTCAGTTGCCTCCGCCGCTCAACGGCTTCTCGTTTGCGACCAGGAGCATGATTGCGCTTCTTTCGGAAGCAAACAGCATCACAGTCGCCAATATCGCCCCGCCTTTCGGCAAGCTCTCGTTGCTGAAGCATCCGGTGAGATTCGCCCGTGTCCTCGGTGCTTGTCTCCAGTTGTTCCGCGATCGCAAGCGCATCAACCGGGTTTGCTATCTCGGCTGCGAAGGCGGCCTCGGCTTGATCTACACGCTTCTAATTGTGCTGGTCGCGAGGACCCTCGGCTATCCCACCTATCTGCACCATCACAGTTTCAGTTACGTCGAGAAGCCCAGCCTGCTCATGCGATGCATCCTCACGCTCGGCGGTCGCAATCTGCGACACATCTTCCTGTGCGACATGATGCGAGATCGCTTCGCTGACACCTATGGCGGTCGTACGCGCTGCCACCTGATCTCCAACGCTGCCTACGTGGCCCCGCGGGAGGAGAGCGATGAAGCGACCGACAGCACCCACCTCGTAATCGGGATGCTCAGCAATCTCACCGCTGAGAAGGGCCTCGACACTTTCCTCGATCTCGCAGGGCAGGCACGGAAGGAGAACCTGCCGATCAAGGCCGTCCTTGCCGGTCCGGCCGGCGCCGGTGAGCGCGCCCGCATCGACGCATCTATCGCAGAACTGAGCAGTGTTTTGGAGTATCGCGGCCCGTTGTACGATGACGCGAAGACAGCTTTCTATCGCGAGATCGACGTGTTCGTTTTCCCGACCACCTATACCAATGAGGCGCAGCCCTTGGTGATTTTCGAGGCGAAGGCGGCAGGAAACGCCGTCATCTCGTGCAACCGAGGCTGCATCAGAAAACAACTCGACGAAAGCGACCTTCTGATCCCCTCGGACGGCGACTTTATACCGACCGCATTGGCCTGGTTATCGGCAATGTCGCCGGACCCTGCGCTGGCAGCAAGACGGAAGGAGATCCGCCAATCTTACAAAGCCCGCCACGCCAAGGCGCGTGCCGCCGTCACCGCGGTCTTCGATTTCGACGAGGCGTGACGCGACCAGATCACGAGGCGCTCGGCACCGGCTTGACCTTCAGCCCGTCGATGAACAGCTGCTCGAGGAAGCGCGCCGCATCCTCGAAGCGACCGGCGCCGGCATGTTCCTGCCCGAGCACCGCCCTTACCTGGACGTCGAAGTCGGCATAATGCTGCGTTGTCGACCAGATCGAGAAAATCAGGTGATAGGGATCGCACTTGGCGATCTTGCCGGCCTTCGTCCAACTGCGGATCACCTCGGCCTTCTCGTCGACGAGCTGCTTCAGCGGTCCCTTCAGTTCATCCTCGACATGCGGCGCACCCTGCAGCATCTCGTTGGCGAAAAGTCGGCTTTCGCGCGGGAAATCGCGGGCCATTTCAAGCTTGCGCCTGATATAGCTGCGGATCTCGCTCTCGGGGTTGCCGTCCGCATCGAAGGCTCTCAGCGGCTCCAGCCAGGTAAATAGGACGCGGTCGATCAACGCCCGATGCATCGCTTCCTTTGTGCGGAAATAATAGAGCAGGTTCGGCTTCGACATGCCGGCAACTTCGGCGATCTGATCGATCGTGGAACCTCGAAAACCGCTGACCGAAAACACATCGAGCGCGGCTTCAAGAATCTGCTCTTCCTTCTCTTCCTGAATGCGCGTGCGCCGCTGGGTCTTGGCTGCTCTCGGGATTGTCATGTCGACCTTGTTTTCCCCTTCAAATTCAACCGTTTCACTCAAGATTGGGCCGGCGCGACAGCTTGCCGCAAAAATGAGCAGATGCCGGCAATTTTGTCTGTATTTTTCCTGATTTTCGTCTTGAGCCCAGCGCCGGAAGTTGTAATGTTTACCAATCGGTCAAATTATCGATCAGATGCTAAACAAAGGCAACTGGCGATTTTCCGGCGCTAACAAAACAAACAAGAGCGCTCGGATACTGACCACGGGAACAGGCGGACATGTGAATTGCATGGCCGCAAAAACAGGCGAGGACTTTAGACATGGTGGCAGCACCAGGCGAGAACATGCGCGTCAACGGGGACCGTCTTTGGGACAGCCTCATGGACATGGCAAAGATCGGCCCGGGCATCGCTGGCGGCAACAACCGCCAGACGTTGACGGATTCGGATGCCGAAGGGCGCAGCCTCTTCAGGACATGGTGCGAAAACGCAGGCATGACACTCGGCGTCGACAAGATGGGCACGATGTTCGCGACGCGTCCCGGCACCGATCCAGACGCCCTGCCGGTCTATGTCGGCTCGCACCTCGACACGCAGCCAACCGGCGGCAAGTATGACGGCGTGCTCGGTGTGCTTGGCGCGCTCGAGGTCGTCCGCACCATGAACGACCTCGGCATCAAGACCAAGCACCCTGTTGTCGTCACCAACTGGACCAACGAGGAAGGCGCCCGCTTTGCGCCCGCCATGCTCGCCTCCGGCGTCTTCGCCGGCGTCCATACGCTTGAATATGCCTATGACCGCAAGGATCCCGAGGGCAAGACCTTCGGCGACGAACTGAAGCGTATCGGCTGGGTTGGCGATGAAGAGGTCGGCGCCCGCAAGATGCACGCCTATTTCGAATATCATATCGAGCAAGGTCCGATCCTCGAGGTCGAGAACAAGCAGATCGGCGTGGTCACGCACTGTCAGGGTCTCTGGTGGCTCGAATTTACGCTGACCGGCAGGGAGGCGCACACCGGTTCGACGCCGATGAACATGCGCGTCAACGCCGGGCTCGCAATGTCGCGCATCATCGAGATGGTGCAGACTGTGGCGATGGAGAACCAGCCGGGCGCCGTCGGCGGTGTCGGCCAGGTCTTCTTCACGCCGAACTCCCGCAACGTGCTGCCTGGCAAGGTCGTCTTCACCGTCGACATCCGCTCGCCGGATCAGGCGAAGCTCGACGGCATGCGCGCCAGGATCGAGGCGGAAGCACCTGCCATCTGCGAAGCGCTCGGCGTCGGCTGCGCGGTCGAGGCGATCGGCCACTTCGCGCCCGTTACCTTCGACCCCACGCTTGTGTCCCGCGTGCGCAGCGCTGCCGAGCGGCTCGGCTACAGCCACATGAACCTGATCTCGGGCGCCGGCCACGACGCCTGCTGGGCGGCAAAGGTCGCACCCACGACGATGGTCATGTGCCCCTGCGTCGGGGGTCTCTCGCACAACGAGGCGGAGGATATCTCCAAGGAATGGGCAACGGCTGGCGCTGACGTCCTCTTCCACGCCGTCGTCGAGACCGCTGAAATCGTTGCATAATCAAGGGCGGGGTCATTCCCGCCTTTTCTTCTACCAGCGGACGAAGAGCCGCGAGCAATCAATGCAAGGGAACTGATCATGAGCAAAGTCATCAAGGGCGGCACCATCGTCACCGCGGACCTGACCTACAAGGCGGACGTGAAGATCGAGGGCGGCCAGATCGTCGAGATCGGCCCGAACCTCTCCGGCACGGAGACGCTCGATGCGACCGGCTGCTACGTTATGCCCGGCGGCATCGACCCGCACGTTCACCTCGAAATGCCGTTCATGGGCACCTATTCCTCGGACGACTTCGAAAGCGGCACGCGTGCAGGCCTTGCGGGCGGCACGACCATGGTCGTCGATTTCTGCCTGCCGGGACCGGAGCAGTCGCTGCTCGAAGCACTGCAGATGTGGGACAACAAGACGAGCCGCGCCAACGCCGACTACTCGTTCCACATGGCGATCACCGGCTGGAACGAGCGCGTCTTCAACGAGATGGAGACGGTGGTCAAGGACCGGGGCATCAACACCTTCAAGCACTTCATGGCCTACAAAGGCGCGCTGATGGTGAACGACGACGAGATGTTCGCCTCCTTCCAGCGCTGTGCGGAACTCGGCGCGTTGCCGCTGGTCCATGCCGAAAACGGCGACGTCGTCGCGTCGATGACGGCGAAGCTTCTAGCCGAAGGCAACAACGGCCCCGAGGCCCACGCCTATTCCCGCCCGCCCGAGGTCGAAGGTGAGGCAACCAACCGCGCCATCATGCTCGCCGACATGGCCGGCGTGCCGCTCTATGTCGTGCACACCTCCTGCGAACAGGCGCATGAAGCGATCCGCCGCGCCCGCCAGAAAGGTATGCGCGTCTATGGCGAGCCGCTGATCCAGCATTTGACGCTGGATGAAAGCGAGTATTTCGACAAGGACTGGGACCATGCCGCCCGCCGTGTCATGTCGCCGCCCTTCCGCAACAAGCAGCACCAGGACAGCCTCTGGGCAGGCCTGCAATCCGGCTCGCTCTCGGTCGTGGCGACGGACCATTGCGCCTTCACCACCGACCAGAAGCGCTTCGGCGTCGGTGACTTCTCCAAGATCCCCAACGGCACCGGCGGCCTCGAAGATCGACTGCCGATGTTGTGGTCTCGCGGCGTCAACACCGGACGCCTGACCATGAACGAGTTTGTCGCGGTTACCTCGACCAACATCGCCAAGATCCTCAACGTCTATCCGAAGAAGGGCGCCATTCTCGTCGGCGCCGATGCCGATATCGTCGTGTGGGATCCGAAGCGCTCGAAGACGATCTCGGCCAAGACGCAGCAATCGTCGATCGATTACAACGTCTTCGAAGGCAAGCAGGTCACCGGCCTGCCGCGCTTCACGCTGACGCGCGGCGAAGTCGCGATCGAAGAGAGCACCGTCAAGACGAAGGAAGGGCACGGCCAGTTCGTCAAGCGGGAGCCTTTCCAAGCGGTCAACAAGGCGCTGTCGACCTGGAAGGAGCTCGTGGCGCCGCGCAAGGTCGAACGGTCAGGCATCCCAGCGACGGGGGTCTGATCCTTGTCATCATTCCTGCACCAGCCGTTCAAGCTCCGGAAGCAAGACGACGCTTTCCTGCTCGTTCGGATCGGTGCGGGCGATGATCGCGGTGCAAGGGGTACTGCTGAGATTGGCAGGCAGATGCGGCACACCGGCAGGGATGTAGAACAGCTCGCCGGCGTGCACGATGACATGATGCTCCAGCTCGTCGCCATACCAGGTGTGCGCCTCGCCGGAGAGCATGTAGATCGCCGTTTCGTGCGACTCGTGCAGATGCGCCTTGGCGCGAACGCCGGGCGGAATCGTCAGCAAATGCATGCAGATGCCCTTGGCGCCGACCGTCTCGGCCGCGATGCCTTCGAAGTAACTCAGCCCCTGTTTGCCGTCGTAGGCATGACTGGGACGCACAATGTGACAGGTGGGCTTTGATGTCGCGTCCATCGTCATCCTCCATGGACCTTGCCGGAACAATGAAAACAGCTACTCATACTATCATGCAAAGCGCAGAAGCGCGGGGAAAACAGGATACACAAGCATTGACGCAAGCTGCCTCCGTCGTATCCGCAAAGGACCTCTGTCTGACCTATGATGCCAGCGATGCTCCCGTGCACGCGCTGACAAACGTCAATCTCGACGTTCGCAAGGGTGACTTCGTCTCCTTCATCGGGCCATCCGGTTGCGGGAAGACGACCTTCCTGCGCGTGATTGCAGATCTCGAAAGGAAAACATCGGGTGAGATCACCGTCAACGGCATGACGCCGGAGGAAGCCCGCAAGGCCCGCGCCTACGGGTACGTCTTCCAGGCGCCGGCACTCTACCCATGGCGCACGATCGAGAAGAACATCGCCCTGCCGCTCGAGATCATGGGCTACGCTTCGGCCGACCAGAAGAAACGCATCGCCGGCGCGCTCGATCTTGTGAACCTCTCCGGCTTCGAAAAGAAATTCCCCTGGCAGCTGTCCGGCGGCATGCAGCAGCGCGCCTCGATCGCACGTGCGTTGGCCTTCGATGCTGATCTGCTGCTGATGGATGAACCCTTCGGCGCGTTAGACGAAATCGTCCGCGACCATCTGAACGAAGAACTCCTGAAGCTCTGGGCGCGCACCAACAAGACGATCTGCTTCGTCACCCACTCGATCCCCGAGGCGGTCTACCTTTCCACGAAGATCGTGGTCATGTCCCCCCGCCCCGGCCGCGTGACCGATATCATCGATTCAACGCTGCCACGCGAACGTCCGCTCGATATTCGCGAGACGCCCGAGTTCCTCGAAATCGCCCATCGCGTGCGCGATGGTCTGAGAGCGGGGCACAGTTATGAGCATTGAGGTGCTGAACACCAGGACCGGTGCGCGGGGGTGCTCATGAAGGCGGACTCTCTGAAAGACAGGATCGTTCCCGTCCTGACAATCCTCGTGGTCTTGGTCGCAGTCTGGTACGTCGCGGCAGTCCTGATGAACGCCTCCTTCCAGCGCGATATGGATCAGCGGGCAAACCAGACGCCCGGTACGATGGAATTCATCGAAAAGACGCTCTCGCAGCCGAAGCCATTGCTACCTGCGCCGCATCAGGTAGTGCAGAACGTCGTCGAGAACACATTCCTGCGGAAGCTTTCGAGCAATCGCAGCCTCGTCTACAACAGCTGGGTCACGCTCTCGTCGACGCTGCTCGGTTTCGGCTTCGGCACATTGCTCGGCATCGTGATCGCCGTCGGTATCGTTCATATCAAGGCGCTCGACCGCAGCCTCATGCCTTGGGTGATCGCCTCGCAGACGATACCGATCCTGGCGATCGCGCCGATGGTGATCGTCGTCCTCGGCGCCATCAACATCACCGGCCTGATCCCGAAGGCGCTGATCTCCACCTACCTCTCCTTCTTCCCGGTGACGGTCGGCATGGTGAAGGGGCTGCGTTCGCCCGAGGTGATGTTCCTCGACCTGATGCGAACCTATAACGCGACACCCGCGCAGACCTTCTGGAAGCTGCGGGTTCCGGCCTCCGTGCCGTTCCTTTTCACCTCGATGAAGGTTGCGATAGCAGCAAGCCTTGTCGGCGCCATCGTCGGCGAGCTCCCGACCGGCGCCGTCGCCGGCATAGGCTCGAAGCTGCTCGCCGGCTCCTATTATAGCCAGACGATCGACATATGGGCGGCACTGGTCGCAGGCTCGGTGCTGGCCGCAAGCCTTGTCGCGATCGTTGGTCTTATTGCAAAGATCGTCGATCGCTCGATGGGCGGGAGACCGGCATGAAGAAGATGTCCTTCTCCTGGCAGGGCGTTCTTGCCCTGGTGCTGACCGCGATCGCAATCATCACCTTGCCGCTCATGGCCGAAGGCGCGCCGGACCCTGTGTCACCGCTGACTGTCGGTCTGACGATCACCCTGATCGTGGCCCTTGCCTTTATTTCCTTCGCATCGTTGCCAAAGCCATACATTGCCGCCGTCTTGCTGGTCGGAGCACATTGGGCGGCATGGGTGCTGCTCGCGGATGTGACCGGAAATGAAGGTCTGGCCACCAGATCCTTCTTCCTGCTGATAGCAGCCTGCTGGCTGCTTGCATGGCGCTGCGTCACCGAGCTTTCGGCAATGACGCCAGGTTCCAGTTTCGGCCGGTCGTTCCTGCGGCTGCTGATTCCGGCGATCTTCGGCGCCTGGATCCTGATCATCTGGGAAGCGCTGACGCGCGGCGCCGGCATTCCCTTCGTTCTGCTGCCGCCGCCGAGCGCCATCGGCGTCAGGATCGCCGGCTCACTGCCAATCCTGGCAGACGACGTACGCCAGACGATCTTCAAGGCAGTATTCGCTGGTTACATCATCGGCTGCGGTGCAGGCTTTGCCGTCGCCATCCTTGCCGATCGTGTCGCCTTCCTGCGTCGCGGATTGCTGCCGATCGGCAACATGGTGTCGGCGCTGCCGATCATCGGTGTTGCGCCGATCATGGTGATGTGGTTCGGCTTCGACTGGCAGTCGAAGGCGGCGGTCGTTACCATCATGACTTTCTTCCCGATGCTGGTGAATACTGTCGCCGGCCTCTCCGCATCCGGCCCGATGGAGCGCGACCTGATGCAGACCTACGCTTCCAACTATTGGCAGACGCTGCTGAAGCTCCGGCTTCCGGCGGCGATGCCCTTCATTTTCAATGCATTGAAGATCAACTCGACGCTGGCGCTGATCGGTGCCATCGTCGCGGAGTTCTTTGGTACGCCGATCGTCGGCATGGGCTTCCGCATCTCCACGGAGATCGGGCGCATGAATGTCGACATGGTCTGGGCCGAAATCGCCGTTGCGGCGCTTGTTGGTTCGATCTTCTACGGCGTCGTCGCCCTGGCAGAACGGGCGGTGACTTTCTGGCATCCGTCTATCCGTGGTGGCTAGGCGTCGCTTTATTCCCGCGAATGGGATTGGGGCATAACTTCAGAGGGAACAAGAAAATGAAAAAACTGATTGTTGCGATGATGGCGAGCGCGATGTCGCTCGCGGCAGCCCATGCAATGGCTGCCGACAAGGTGACGCTGCAGCTCAAGTGGGTGACGCAGTCGCAGTTCGCCGGCTACTACGTCGCCAAGGAAAAGGGCTACTACGACGAGGCAGGTCTCGACGTCACCATCAAGCCGGGTGGCCCTGACATCGCGCCGGAACAGGTAATCGCCGGCGGTGGCGCTGACGTCATTGTCGACTGGATGGGCGGCGCGCTGGTTGCCCGCGAAAAAGGCGTTCCGCTCGTCAACATCGCCCAGCCTTACCAGAAGTCCGGCATGGAAATGATCTGCCGCAAGGACGGCCCGATCAAGACCGAAGCCGATTTCAAGGGGCATACGCTCGGCGTCTGGTTCTTCGGCAACGAGTACCCGTTCTTCGCGTGGATGAACAAGCTCGGCCTCAAGACAGATGGCGGCGCCGATGGCGTTACCGTGCTGAAGCAGAGCTTCGACGTGCAGCCGCTGCTGCAGAAGCAGGCCGACTGCATCTCCGTCATGACCTATAACGAATACTGGCAGGCGATCGATGCAGGCTTCAAGCCGGAAGAACTGCTCGTCTTCAACTATACAGCTATGGGCAACGACCTTCTGGAAGACGGCCTTTATGCCATGGAAGACAAGCTGAAGGACCCAGCCTTCAAGGAAAAGATGGTCAAGTTCGTCAAGGCTTCGATGAAAGGCTGGAAATACGCCGTCGAGAACCCCGACGAGGCTGCCGGAATCGTCGTAGACGCCGGCGGCCAGGACGAAAACCACCAGAAGGTCATGATGGGCGAAGTGGCCAAGCTGATCGGCGACGGCACCGGCAAGCTCGACACGACGCTCTATGATCGCACGGCAAAGGCTCTCCTCGACCAGAAGATCATCAACAAGGAGCCTTCAGGCGCCTGGACACACGACATCACGGACGCGGCTTCCAAGTAAACGCGTCTGACAGACCGGGAAACGCGCGGGGACCCCCGCGCGTTTTTCATTTTAATGAAAATATTTGCGTCCGATGTCGCATCGCGCGAGACTCTAACGTCATAGCAAAGTGGAGCACGATCAACTATCGGAATGCTTGCATAACCGGCGGGTGATTGATCTGCATCACTTCAGTAATTATTGTGTTCGAATGAGGAATTATTTTCCGCCAGACTTGCGCAATGGGCAAATCGCTACCACTTAGATGCGGGATTTGCCGGATGAGGGACTTAAGCACAAGTCGGCAAATGATGCGGAAATACTTCTGAGAACACCAAAACGGGAACCGGCCGTTCGCGAACTGATGATTTTGCGCGAGTCTGCCGACTAGACTGGATGACGACGCATGGCACGTACGCCTGTTAAGATACTTCGCGCCTCCACCCTGCTGATCGCGGCGGTTGTAGCTTCAACGACTTTTGCCCAGGAACAGCCGGTCGCAAAGCCGCAGCAGAACCTGCCGGCGATCGTGGTGACGAAAGCCACCACCCGCACGCTGGTCGACCGCGTCGTGGCGACCGGGACGGTGAAGCCGGTCGAGGAAGTCTACATCCAGCCGCAGGTCGAAGGATTGTCAATCCGCGCTCTGAATGCGGATGTCGGCGACAGGGTCCAGGCGGATAGCACGCTGGCGACGCTGAACGACGACGCAATCATTCTGCAGAAGAGCCAAATGCAGGCCACCAAGGCCAAGAACGAAGCGAGCCTCGCGCAGCTTCGCGCACAGCTGATTGAAGCAGAGGCCAATGCAGAGCAGGCGCGACAGCAGCAGGCGCGCGCTCAGGAAATGGGTAAGAAGGGCACCGTTTCTACGGCGACCGTCGAACAGGCGGATGCCGCTGCCGCTTCGGCCAATGCCCGCGTTGATTCGGCCAAGCAGGCGATCCAGGTAGCCGTTGCGGAGATCAAGGTCACTGAAAGCCAAATCGCTGATGCCGATCTGAAGCTTGCCCGCACCGACGTCAAGACGCCGGTTTCCGGTACTGTGGCGGCGAAGAACGCCAGGATCGGTGCGATTGCGCTCGCTACGGGCGATCCGCTCTTCACGGTCATCCGCGATGACGAGATCGAGCTGGTGGCAGAAGTGGGCGAGAGCGAGATCGTCAAGGTCGAACCCGGCCAGAAGGCCACCATTTTGCTCTCCGGTAGTCGTGACAAGGTTGCTGGCTCCGTACGCCTGGTGTCGCCGACGGTTGATCCGCTGACGCGCCTCGGTTTGGTCCACATTTTGATCGATGACTCCAGCAAGGCGCGTTCGGGCATGTACGGCAGCGCCGACATCGTTGTGCGAACCACGGAAAACGTGGCGCTGCCAGTCTCCGCGGTGTTGTCGGGCAGTGAGGGATCGTCGGCCCGCAGGGTCGAGGACAGTGTCGTCAAGTTTGCCAAGGTCGAGACCGGCATCCAGGACGGTGCCTATGTCGAGATCGTCAAGGGATTGAAAGCCGGCGACGAGGTCGTGGCCAAGGCGGGCGCCTATGTCCGTGACGGCGACCGCATCACGCCGGTTCGTGAACAGCCACCGGTTTCAAACTGAGAGACGGCCGATGAACTTTTCAGCCTGGTCTATCCGAAATCCAGTTGCCTCGCTTCTGGCGTTTGCACTTTTGCTTTTCGTCGGCATCCAATCTTTCAACAAGCTGCCGATCACGCGTTTCCCGAATATCGACGTCCCACTCGTTTCCATCGTCGTGACACAGAGCGGCGCTTCCCCCGCCGAGCTCGAAATGCAGGTGACGAAGGAGATCGAAGACGCCGTTGCCAGCATAACAGGCATCGACGAAATCCAGTCGACGGTGACCGACGGCCAATCGCAGACGGTCGTTATGTTCCGCATGGAAATCCCGACCGAGCAGGCAGTTCAGGACACAAAGGACGCCATCGACCGCATCCGCAGCGACCTTCCGGCAAATGTCGAAGAACCGATCGTCTCGAAGATCGATGTTGAAGGTCAGGCGATCCAGACGTTTGCAGTCTCCTCGCCCGACATGACGCTCGAGGAGCTCTCGTGGTTCGTTGATGACACGGTCAAGCGTGCCCTGCAGGGGCAGGCCGGCATCGGCCGTGTCGACCGCTACGGCGGTGCGGACAGGGAAGTACGCGTCGAGCTCAACCCCGACAAGCTGAACGCCCACGGCATTACCGCGGCCAGCGTGAACCAGCAGCTGCGCGGCACCAACGTCGACCTCGGCTCTGGCCGCGGCCAGGTGGCAGGCAGCGAACAGGCAATCCGCGTGCTCGGCGACGCCCGCAATGTCGCCGAACTTGCCAACACCACGATTGCGCTGCCGAACGGTCGCTTCGTCAAGGTTTCCGATCTCGGCGTCATCAAGGATACCTACCAGGAGCCGAAATCCTTCTCGCGGTTCGATGATACGCCGGTCGTGACCTTTGGCGTGTTCCGCTCGAAGGGCGCCAGCGAAGTCAGCGTTGCCGAAACCGTGGCCAAGAGCCTCGAGAAGGTGCGTGCGGAAAATCCGAACGTCGGCATCGAACTGATCAGCGACTCCGTCTACTTCACCTACGGCAACTACGAAGCCGCGATCGACACCCTGATCGAAGGCGCGCTGCTCGCGATCATCGTGGTGTTCCTCTTCCTTCGGAACTGGCGCGCGACGCTCATTTCGGCCATCGCGCTGCCACTGTCGGCGATCCCGACGTTCTGGATCATGGACCTGATGGGCTTTTCGCTGAATCTCGTCAGCTTCCTGGCCCTGACGCTCGCGACTGGTATTCTCGTCGATGACGCGATCGTCGAGATCGAAAACATTGCCCGTCACATCAAGATGGGTAAGACGCCCTACCGCGCGGCAATCGAAGCGGCGGACGAAATCGGCCTCGCCGTCATCGCGACGACCTTCACGATCATTGCCGTTTTCGTGCCGGTGTCGTTCATGCCCGGCATCCCTGGCCAGTACTTCATCCAGTTCGGCCTGACGGTTGCCTTCTCCGTCTTCTTCTCGCTGATGGTGGCGCGTCTCATAACCCCGATGATGGCCGCGTATCTGATGCGGGCAGAGGACGGGATGGAAGACCATCACGACAATGACGGTGCGTTCTTCCGCGGCTACACGCGCCTGGTGCGCGCCACGACCCGCCGCTGGTGGACCCGCTATTTGACACTGATTGCGGCGATCGCCTTCCTGATCGGCTCCGTCATGCTGCTTGCCCAGGTGCCCGGCAGTTTCCTGCCGCCGGAAGATGCATCGCGCATCGTGCTGTCCGTAGAGCTGCCGCCGAACGCAACGCTCGATGACACGGAAGCGACGACCAACGCGATCTACAAGGACGTGAAGGATATCGATGGCGTCGAAAGCGTCTTCGTGCTCGGCGGCGCGTCGCCGAAGGGCGACCTCGAATTACGCCGTGCCACGGTAACACTCACGCTTCACAAGCTTGATCAGAGGCTCTTGAAGAAGCTTGATGACTTGGTCGTTAAAATCCCAGTCATAGGATCCTATCTGCCCAAGGTGGAACCGAAGGGACGAGTTCGTCCGCAGTGGGATATTGAAAAGGAAGTTTTCGCCAAGCTCCACCATCTGCCTGACGTGCGGATCCTGAAGCTCAACGATCGCGGCGAGCGTGACCTTTCGTTCAACTTCCTCTCCAAGAACGAGAAGGATCTCAACGACACCGTCGGCGTTCTGGAAGCGAAGCTGCGCGCCGATCCGCTGCTGGCCAACGTCAGTGCCGAAGGCGCCCTGCCCCGTCCGGAGTTGCAGGTTCGCCCACGCAAGGATCAGGCGGCTCGCCTCGGCATCACGCCGCAGCAGATCTCCGAGACGATCCGTGTCGCCACCATTGGTGATATCGATGCGGCCCTCGCCAAGATCAACCTGGACGACCGGCAGATCCCAATCCGCGTACAGGCGTCGCTCGACATGCGTCGCGATCTCGCGGCCCTCCGGGCCATGAAGATACAGACGGCAAGCGGCGGGACCGTGCCGCTCTCGACCGTCGCCGATATCGACTATTCGGAAGGTGTCAGCTCGATCAAGCGCAACAACCGCTACCGTGTCGTGTCGATCGGCTCCGACCTGCCGCAGGGCGTGGCTCTCGATACTGCATCGGCGCGGTTCCGGCAGATCGTCAATGAAGCCAAGATGCCTCCGACGGTCCAGCTGGCCGAAAGTGGTGACACCAAGGTGCAGACCGAAATGCAGCAAAGCTTCGTCAACGCCATGTTGATGGGCCTAATGCTGGTGCTGACAGTGCTGATCCTCCTTTTCAAGGACGTGATCCAGCCTTTCACCATCCTGTTCTCGCTGCCGCTTGCGATCGGCGGTGTGGCGGTCGGCCTGCTGGTTACCCAGAACCCGCTCTCGATGCCGGTTATGATCGGCATTCTGATGCTTATGGGCATCGTCACGAAGAATGCGATCCTGCTCGTCGACTTCGCCATCGAGATGCGTCATCGCGGCATGGAGCGCGTGGAAGCCATGGTCGAGGCAGGACGCAAGCGCGCCCGCCCGATCATCATGACCTCCATCGCGATGTCGGCTGGCATGCTCCCCTCGGCACTCGGCGTCGGCGAAGGCGGTTCGTTCCGCGCACCGATGGCAATCGCGGTGATCGGCGGCATTATCGTGTCGACCGTCCTTTCGCTGGTCGTCGTGCCTTCCTTCTTCCTCATCATGGACGATCTCTCCCGCCTGCTCGGCTGGGTATTCGGCCGCCTGGTCGGCAGGAAGGATAAGGAAGATTTGGCGTTGTCCCGCGAGGAACTCACGCAGGCTGTGAGCGCTCTGGAAGGCCGAGTATCGGCAATCGAGAAGCCCGAAGGAAAGCGCGCCAAATCAGGCAATGTTGTTCGCCTGCCGCCTTTCGCGGCCGAATAGACACTGAACCCAAGAGCCGGGGCAACACCCCGGCTTTTTTATTGATTCGCATTTGATCAGGATCAAGTTCTGAACCGCGTCTCCCGGTTACCCTTACCAATATCAGGTAGGGGCGGCACCCGCCGCGCCACAGGGAGAAACAGATGACCAGAGCTTTGAAACTGAGCAACGCGCAACAGGCGATGCTTGGTGATGCGTTAATCGCGTCCAGCCTTGACCGGCAAGAGCGGGACGCTCTGCTGTCCTGCGCGGTGGCGGTACGCTACGAGCCTCAGGATGTTCTTTTCCGGGAAGGCGGGAACGCGCGCTACTTCTACTGCGTGCTGAGTGGCTATGTTCGCCTCTATCGGGGTTCAGAAGACCGCGAAGCGGATATCAGGATCTGCGAGCCGGGCGACAGCTTCGGAGAATGCCTGGTGCTCGTCGGCGACCGGTACAATTATAGCGCCCAGGCAATGGAACACGCGATCCTCGCCCGCTTCGATCTTGTCCAGGTCAGAAGGCTGCTCGATGAACAGCCTCGGGTGGGGAGAGCAATCGCGCGCTCCCTGTCGCAGCATTTGTTGTCAACCATGGACTGCTTGGCGCGAGATCGCATGCAGACCAGTCAACAACGTGTTGCGCATTATCTCCTCACCCACTGCACCAACGAAGGTGCGCGGGCGTCGTTGCGGCTGCCGTTCCAGAAAAGCCTGCTGGCACGAAAACTTGGTCTGGCGCCGGAGGCGCTGTCACGTGCGTTCTCCGCCTTGCGGACATCGGGCGTGACCGTCAGCGGCCGTGCCATCGCAATCGAGGATGTCAGCGCGCTCCGGCAGGTCTGATCGCTACAGACCGCCATGTTCCTTCAGGAAGCTGACGATGGAACTGACGCCGTCACCATGCTTCATGTCGGAGAAAACAAAAGGCCGTGCCTGGCGCATCCGTGTCGCGTCGCGGTCCATGACCGCAAGGTCAGCCCCGACGTAGGGAGCCAGATCCTTCTTGTTGATGACAAGAAGGTCGGACTTGGTGATGCCGGGGCCACCCTTGCGAGGGATTTCCTCGCCCTGGCAAACCGAGATGACGTAGATGGTGATATCCGCCAGATCGGGAGAGAAGGTGGCGGCCAGATTGTCACCACCCGACTCGATGAACACGACATCGAGATCGGGAATCCGCTCGTTGAGGCCGGCGATCGCCTGCAGATTGATCGTCGCGTCCTCACGGATTGCCGTATGCGGGCAGCCGCCGGTCTCCACGCCAACGATCCGATCTGATGGCAAGGCCTGCATGCGCATGAGCGCCTCGGCATCCTCGGTGGTGTAAATGTCGTTCGTGACGACAGCGACCGAGTATTGGTCGCGCATAGCTTTGCACAGCTTTTCGGTGAGCGCCGTCTTGCCGGAGCCGACCGGGCCACCGATCCCCACACGAAGGGGTCCGTTTCCTGATTTCATGCTTTGAAAACTCCAATAACGACCGATGATAGCGTGCCGCTCGAAAGGCGACCACCGGCAAATGACTGAGGTCGCAGCGGCTGGTGGCCCTGATAAGTCACGATCGAAAGAGACGCGTCGACTGCGTTTCATGGCGAAGCGACATGATGTCCGCCTGGATGGTGGCCGATCCGAGATCGCTGAGCGTTGAAGCGGCTGCCCGCTTCGCGATTGAGGCTATGTCGCCTTCCAACCGCGACAGAATGGCAACGCCATCCCGTTGCCCAGCCACTCCGAGGCGGATGCCTGAAGAAACTGCCTGCGAGAGATAGGCGTGGAGAAAGGCCGCAATCGCCTTCTCCAACGCCACTCCATGGGCACCCGCCACGGCGCCGATCGCAACCGGGTACGCCACGTGTCGCGGCAGTCGATCGAAGACCTCGTCCGGCCACGCGCTGGCGGCGGACAAGAACGCATCGCCGAGTAGCATCGTCTCCTGATGGCGCTCACGCGAGCCGGCGAGCGCTTCGGCGAGTTCCGCCAGTTCGCCAAGTCTTTCAGGTTGCCCGTGACAACGGTGGCTCTCCGCGACGAGAACGGCGTCGTTCCAGACAGGCCCGCGTTCGATCAGGTTCGACGCCCATGCTGCAAGCGAATGGGCATCGGTGACCAACCCATCATGGACAGCGCGCTCCAAGCCAGCCGAATACGCGAAGGATCCGACAGGGAAAGCTGGCGAAAGCCAGGCCATGAGCCGCAGCAGAGCCTGCAGATCGGCATCATCCGTCATGTCCTACTCAGTCGTGCGAGTGATGGTGATGGGCATGATCATGCCCATGCGAATGGTAGGCGCCGCGGGCGGGCTGGAACGGCTCGCTCACTTCCCGCACCATCGCTCCCAGCCCTTCGAGCATGGAGCGGATCACATGGTCCCGCAGGATGAGGATGCGGTCCTCCTCGATCTGCGCGCCGAGATGGCGATTGCCGAGGTGCCACGCAAGCTCGATCAAGTGCAGGCGATCCTTGCCCTTCACCTCGAAAAGCTTCTCGTCAGCGGCTACGATCTCGATGAGCTCGCCGTCCTCGAGAACCAGCATATCGCCGCTGGCAAAAAGCACCGGTTCCTTGAGGTCGAGCATGACCATCTCGCCGTTTTCGAGATGGAGCAGCTTCCGCCGCAAATGCCTCAAGTCGTGCGGCAAAACCACTTTTCCGATTGGGCTGGAAGAAGGCGTGCCGGCTGGCAAGTAGGAAGTAACGCGTTGCATGACATGTCCAATTCACTTGAGATTGCGAGCATGCAAAATTGCCTTGTGCGATGCAAGAAGGAATGAGCTTCCACGGAAACGCCGCCCAAATCTCTTCAGGCTAGCCGCGCCTCATCACAATCCACGTTGCTCATGCGCGCACCCACAGTTTCGCCTGGAAGACACCTACCCCAACCCGGATACAAGCCCTCGTTCTCATGAACGACACGATTTCGACCGAGCGCCTTTGCCAGGTAGAGTGCTTTGTCTGCCGCCGAATAGGCTCCTTCCTTGCTTCGCTCTGGCTTGAGCTCCGCAATGCCGGCCGACACCGTTAGCGCAACCACGCAATCGTCGGCCGCAACAGGGCACGCCGCCAGGCTTGCGCAGACGGATCGCACGCGCTCGATCCGCTGCTCCTCAGAGCCCCCGACAACGATCGCGCCAAACTCCTCCCCACCCAACCTTGCCACGGCGGAGTGTCCGTCGAAGGCAGTGGCGAGAATGGCGGATACAGCGACGATCACGGCGTCGCCACAAGCGTGGCCAAAGCGATCATTGATGGCCTTGAACCGGTCCACGTCGAAGATTGCGAGGCAAGCATTTCCATCAACCTGCTCCAGTGCCTCGGTAAAGGCACGCCGGTTGAGAAGCCCTGACAACACGTCCGTGCGGCTCAGTTGCTCGAACTCCGCTCGAGAGACGCTGAGTTGATGCATCGCGTGACCCGCCACCAGCGACAGCACGCTCGACACGGCACCGCCGATGAGCCAAGACAGCAGGACGCCATAGACAACGCCATGAGCGAATGGGACGGGCAACATTCCCATCCAGTCGAGCGGCGGCAATATCAGCACAATCACCACCGACGACAGGGTCACTGCGAGGAAGCTCATCTTGAGAGCGAACACGTAAATTGTGTGGCGATCCCGAAAATCGCCAAGCTCCGCCTGGAGTGAAATTCTCATGCGAATCGACCTTCTTGCCCACCGCCAGGCACATTGCTTAGAGGCGAACTGCTGCCGAGTTCTTAAGTGAATCGTTAAGATTTGAGCGAATTTGGTGAATTGATCACCGCTTGAAAGTCGCCCGAAAACGAGACGTCTTCAGAGGTGAATCAGCCCAACAGCCCAAGCGGCCAAGCCGTTGTTTTTCTGATATTTTCCAGAGAAGACAAACAACAATGCCCTAATACGGACAGACCGCCTCAAGGTGGAACATACAAAAGTAGAAAACAACTTTTGGGAGATTCAACCTTAACGCATGGCTTTGACAGCAGCCGGCAGACGTACCGGCTGCACATGATCGACTAGAACAGGAAATAACGCTGCGCCATCGGCAACACTGTCGCTGGCTCGCAGGTCAGCAATTCGCCGTCAGCGCGCACCTCGTAGGTCTCCGGGTCGACCTCAATGTGCGGCGTCAGGCTGTTATGGATCATCGATGCCTTGGAGATGCCCCCGCGAGTGTTCTTTACCGCAACGAGATTTTTAGCGACACCCAGACGGCTCTTCAGACCGGCCTCGAGCGACGCTTGCGAAACGAAAGTAACGGACGAATTCGTCCGCAACTTGCCGTGGGCGGCAAACATCGGCCGATAGTGCATCGGCTGCGGTGTCGGGATCGAAGCGTTCGGATCGCCCATCGGAGCCGCCGCAATCGAACCGCCGAGCAATACCATCTCCGGCTTGACACCGAAGAAGGCCGGATTCCACAGAACCAGATCGGCGCGCTTGCCCACTTCGACCGAACCGATCTCGTGGCTGAGACCCTGGGCGATCGCCGGGTTGATCGTGTATTTCGCGATGTAGCGGCGGACGCGGAAATTGTCGTTCTCGCCGGTCTCCTCTTTGAGGCGACCGCGCTGACGCTTCATCTTGTCGGCCGTCTGCCAGGTGCGGATCGCGACCTCGCCGACGCGACCCATCGCCTGGCTGTCGGATGAGATGATCGAGAAGGCGCCGATATCGTGGAGGATATCTTCTGCCGCAATCGTCTCCTTGCGGATGCGGCTTTCGGCAAACGCGATATCTTCGGGGATTGAAGGCGACAAGTGATGGCAAACCATCAGCATGTCGAGATGCTCGGCGACAGTGTTGACGGTATAGGGCCGCGTCGGGTTGGTCGACGAAGGAATGACGTTCGACTGGCCGCAGATCTTGATGATGTCAGGCGCATGTCCGCCGCCGGCGCCCTCCGTGTGGAAAGCGTGGATCGTGCGGCCCTTGAGGGCGCCGATCGTGTCCTCGACGAAGCCGCTCTCGTTCAGCGTGTCGGTGTGGATCATCACCTGGATGTCATATTCATCGGCGACAGAAAGGCAGCAGTCGATCGCCGCCGGTGTCGTGCCCCAATCCTCGTGCAGCTTCAGCGACGACGCGCCGGCCAATACCATTTCCTCGAGAGCCGCCGGTAGCGAGGCATTGCCCTTGCCGGCAAGTGCAAGGTTCATCGGAAAGCCGTCAAAGCTTTCGATCATCCGCTCGATATGCCAGGCGCCGGTGCAGGTGGTGGCGAGCGTGCCATGGGCCGGACCCGTGCCTCCGCCCAGCATGCAGGTGACGCCGGACATCAGCGCTTCCTCGATCTGCTGCGGGCAGATGTAGTGGATATGCGCATCCATGCCGCCGGCAGTGATGATTTTGCCCTCGCCCGCAATCGCCTCGGTTGATGGGCCGACGATGATGTTGACTCCCGGCTGAGTATCAGGATTGCCAGCCTTGCCAATCGCCGCGATGCGGCCGTTCTTGAGCCCGATATCGGCTTTAACGATACCCGTGTGGTCGATGATCACGACATTGGTGATGACGGTGTCGACGGCACCCTGAGCCCGCGTCGCCTGGCTTTGGCCCATGCCGTCGCGGATCACCTTGCCGCCGCCGAACTTCACCTCTTCGCCATAGGTGGTGAAGTCCTTCTCGATCTCGATGAAGAGCTCCGTGTCGGCCAAGCGCACCTTGTCGCCGGTGGTCGGGCCGAACATGCCGGCATAGGCAGCGCGGGAAATCTTGTAGGGCATATGTCAGGCTCCTTGGGAGGAAGAAATGGCTGCGCTCGCCGGCAGCCGCGTTACGCGGCCAGCGGCGACATAACTATCAACAAGCTGCCGCTCGGCAGCGAAGGGATGCCATTCCCAACCCACGTGGCCGAAGCCCGTGAGATCGATGGCCGCCTCGGGAAACCTGCTCATCACCTCGGCGATCACGATCATGCCACTGCTCGGCACGATGTAGGGCGCTGGGTGAAGGGCCGCGAGCGCCGTGTCGACGGCTTCATGAATCATTTTGTCAACGACCACATGCTCTTTGCCAACGTCCGCGCAGAACGCGTTGAATTGACTCGTATAGTCGTCACAGAAGTCATCTAGCTCGGGGTGCGTCACTGCCAGCGGCGCCCGCATTTCCGCAAACTTCCGCGGATCGCGCACGCTCCAGATCGCCGCAGCTTCCCGCAAAGCGGGATGCTGCCGCCACGCCTCGGAGGCAAGCATAGCCTTACCGGGCCGCCCGGTATTGCAGACGGCGACGACGTCGGTTCGCCCCGGGCTCGCTTCGTAGGAGCGGCATTCGTTGAATCGGATTACGAATGCGGCATCTGCTACCGCAGCGGCGGCCTGCGCTCCGATCTCTCCGTTGCCGACGACCATGATCCTGCCAACCATGTCAGTTGCCCATCGTCTCTGCGAGTTCTTTGAGCTGCTTGGTCAACTCGGCAATGCAGCCTGCGACGAGCATTGGTTCCATCGTGCCGCCGCGGGCCTGGAAGCCAGCCGCCTCACACTCCGCATCGCGGAAATCCACCCATGCGCGCTGCGCCTTCACCAACGCCTTTTCGGCGCCGCGCATATCGGCATCAAGATCCTTGTCGAGTGCCGCGAGGGCGACGCGGGTGATCTTGTATTGTGCATTCAGCGCCTTGTCGGCAGTTTCCTGACGCGCCTGTTCACAAGCCGTCATGTCGGCCTGTGTAACTGGATTTTTGCAATCCAGATCTTCGGCGTTGGCGCCGAAGGCGATGAACATCGCGACGCCGGCCGCCAGAAGATGCAAGCTCACCCGCATCGTTTCCTCCCTGGTCATTTAGAGCTTGCCCATGACGAGTTGGCGGAAGCCGTAGACTTCGCGTTTACCGGAAAGTGGGATGAGCGTTACCGAACGCGTCTGGCCGGGCTCGAAACGGACGGCCGTCCCGGCAGGGATATCGAGCCGCATACCCCGCGCCGTCTCCCGATCGAAGGAGAGGCCAGCATTCGTTTCCGCGAAATGATAGTGGCTGCCGACCTGCACCGGCCGATCGCCGGTGTTCGAGACATCGAGCGTTACCGTCGGCGCGCCGACGTTAAGCTCGATATCGCCGCTTGCGGCGATGATCTCTCCTGGAATCATGATCTTCTCCTCACACGGCCTTGATGGGCGCGCAGCCCTCGGCCTTCAGAACGCGCTTTGTCGACGCGGGGTATTTGGCAAGCTTGGCAGCCGGACGCACCGGGCGGCGTACGAGTTCGCCGCCGCAATTCGGGCAGACTCCGCCGAGGACGTCCGCGACACAATCGGCGCAGAATGTGCACTCGAATGTGCAGATCATCGCCTCGGAACTGTCAGGCGGCAGGTCCTTGTCGCAGCATTCACAATTGGGGCGCAGCTCCAGCATCATGACCTCAGCGGATCGGTTCGTGGACGGTCACAAGCTTGGTGCCGTCGGGAAAGGTCGCCTCGACCTGGACGTCATGGATCATCTCCGCGATACCTTCCATGACCTGGTGACGGCCGATGACATGGGCGCCGGCTTCCATCAGTTCGGCGACCGGACGACCGTCACGCGCGCCCTCGACCACGAAATCGGTAATCAGCGCGATCGCTTCGGGATGGTTAAGCTTGACGCCCCGCTCCAGCCGCCGCCGCGCTACCATCGCCGCCATGGAAATCAACAGCTTGTCTTTTTCTCTCGGTGTGAGGTTCATCGTGCATCCATCTGCTTGAACTAGAGATTCCAGACTTTCGGTACCGGCGCTCCGTTGCGCAAGGTCGAAATGATCGGGATCAGGATTTTTCTCAGGGCGAAGCCATCGGGCGCCGAAAGGCGCACGACGAGCTTGCCGGCCCAGCTGCTGGCACCGCCCATATGGCCTTCGAGCAACGGCCGGACTGCGCCAAGGTAGGCTTCGGCCCGCGGCCCGACATACAGCACCGTTGCAAACGCGACCTTGCCTGACAGCACGGCATCGGCACCGGCAAACATTGCAACATTTCCCTGCAGCGCCAGGTCCTCGGCGTGGCAGAGCCGACCTGCTTTGCGAATACGCCAGCGATCCCGGAAGAGCCCCGTCTCGACAACCTCCCCCATCGCCTTGCGGCCAAGCAGGATGGCCTCGACGGCCAGGAATTCGGAATCGTCATCAAGATCGACGTCGAGTCTTCGAAACAGTGATGAGCGGTCAAAAAGAATGGTTTCCTGCGGCAGCCAATCCACCCTGGCGTTTGCGCCGACGGCAATACTAGTGTTGACCTCAGCCGTTCCCGCTGACGCCTTGTAGATCTTCTCGCAGGCCTGTGTGGTGACATCGATGCGGGTGCCGGGGCCAGCCGCGACGCTCCAATTCATCCGGTCGCCACCGGTCAGGCCGCCCGCGGTATTGATGATGACGGCTTCCATCGAGGAATCGAACGTATTGGGAAGGCGGATTTTGGCCGCTCCCTCCTGATACAACTCTTGCAGGCGGGTCCGCCCGTCGAGCGTCTTCGCAGCCAGATGTCCGCGCCCCTCGGCCCTTTGCGGCCTTGTGGCCGCAGCAACGTTCATCATTCCATCCCCTTCGAGCGCGTCGTTGGCTTGTCCCGATGTTACTCCTGGCGCCGGCCAGCGATTGACGGCAAGCAATTCCCGTGCCGTGCCAAGTTGCAGTGCGATCCGGCGCTATGACGCTGGCACGCCTCCTCAACTGCCGACAAAAGCGGCATGTGCGCAATGGACCGGCATCCGAAGCCGTAAGATGAGATCTCCGATCGGTCGCGCGAGACCTAATGATAAAGATTTGGAGGAAGCTGCATTGATCCGCAGGGCGACAAAGCAGGACATCGCCCGAATAGTCGAAATCTGCGCCGGCGTTTCCGAGAACGCCCTGTCCGATCCGTCCAAGGTTACGCTTGAGGACATGGTTCATCGTCAATCCCGGCATCTTTGTCTGGGAGGATGAAAGCGGTATTTGCGGCTTCTCGGCCGCGGATACGCGCAACGGCTCCATCTGGGCACTGTTCGTGGATGAGCGGCACTGCAACCGTCGCATCGGACGCGCCCTCGAGCGGGCCTGCACAACAGTGAAATCGGCGGGCTTCGACAGCATATGGCTGACGACGGATCCCGCAACGAGAGCCACGCGCCTCTATCATCGCGCCGGGTGGCGCTTGATCGGCAACCTGAAGGGCGAATTGCACTTTGAACGGAGTCTTTAACTCTGAACCATCAGTCGGACCAAGGCGCTAGGTAACGCGATCCGGCGGCTCTTTGCCTTCGAAGAAGGCGGTGATGTTCTCCACAACCTTCATTCCCATGGCAGTGCGGGTTTCCTCCGTTGCGCTTCCGAGATGTGGCAGCAGGACGACATTCTCCATGGCTCTCAGCGCCTCCGATACATGCGGCTCGGCTGCATAGACGTCGAGCCCGGCGCCGCGGATGACACCGTCCTTTAAGGACGCGATCAACGCCGCTTCATCGACGACATCGCCGCGAGCCGTGTTGATGAGGAACGCGCCGGGCTTCATCGAGGCTAACCGGGCAGCATTCATCAGATGTCTGTTCTCCTCGCCGCCAGGGCAGTGCAAGGAAACGAAATCGGAGAGCGCCAATACATCCTCAACTGTCGGCAGTTGTCTTGCGCCGTAGCGCGCCGCTTCCGTCGGATCGACAGGCGACCGATTGAAGAAGACGACATCCATCCCGAAGCCGAAGTGGCAACGCTGCGCGAACGCCTTGCCGATGCGCCCGAAACCGATGATACCGACTGTCTTACCGGTGACCTTCGTCCCGATCATATGCGTCGGGCACCAGCCCTGCCACTCGCCAGCCCGGATCTGGCGCTCGCCTTCGCCACCCCTGCGAGCGACGGTGAGCAGCAGGAGCATGGCGATATCGGCCGTGCAGTCGGTCAGCACCCCGGGCGTGTTCGTCACCACGATCCCTCGCGCCTTCGCTGCACCTATGTCGATGTGATTGTAGCCTACCCCGAAATTCCCCAGGATGCGGGCACGTGGCGTCACACTATCAAAGACGGCAGCCGGCAGCCGGTCGGAGACCGTCGGCAGGACGGCGTCGTACGCGTCAAGCGCATCGCTCAGTGCCTCCCCACTCATGGCGATATCATCCGCATTCAGCGTCGTGTCAAAACGGTCCGAGAGGATCTTTTCTACCGTTGCAGGCCAGCGACGCGTGACGAGAATGCGTGGTTTGGACATGAGAACCGTTCCGATTGCCGTGATTGACTTCCTACCCAGTAGCGCAAAAAAACGCCGAGGGCCAAACGGAAGAAGCCCGGTCTTGCGACCGGGCTTCCAAAATCCGCACAAGCGGGGATGAACCCTTACTTGGCTTCCTGCGGGAAGTAGCTGTACTTGCCGTCCGGACCCTTCTTCCACTCGTACATGATGTAGCCAGGAAGCTTCGGGTCGCCCTTTTCGTCGAACGACATGTCGCCGAGAACGGTCGGGAACGGGCCCTTTGCCTTCATTGCCGCAGCAACGGCTTCAGCGTCGTTGGAACCGGCAGCCTTTGCGCCACCAGCGATCGACTGCAGCGCAGCGTAGGAGTAGAGCGTGTAAGCTTCCGGGTTGAAGCCAGCAGCCTTGAACTTCGCAACGAGGTCCTTGTTGGCCGGGTTCAGCGTCGGATCGGGGCCGAAGGTGTTCAGCGTACCGGCGACTGCGTCGCCAGCGATCGATGCCAGTTCGTTCGAAACGATACCATCACCGGAAACCAGCGTAGCCTTGAGGCCCTGGTCGGCAGCCTGACGGATGATCAGACCAGCTTCGGTGTGAAGTCCACCCCAGTAGATGATCGAGACGCCGGCTTCCTTCATCTTAGCGATGAGGGCCGAGAAGTCCTTGTCACCAACGTTGATGCCTTCGTAGACGACTTCGGTAACACCGGCAGCGTTCAGAGACTTCTTGGTTTCGTCAGCGAGACCCTGGCCGTAAGGCGTCTTGTCGTGAACGACGGCGATCTTGGCGTCCTTGAAGTGGTCAGCAAGATACTTGCCGGCGATTGCACCCTGCTGGTCGTCACGGCCGCAAGTACGGAACGTGTTCCAGAGACCGCGCTCGGTGAACTTCGGGTTCGTAGCAGCCGGGGTGATTTCGAGCATGCCGTTTTCAGCGTAGACTTCGGAAGCCGGGATCGAAACGCCCGAGTTGAAGTGGCCGATAACGAACTTGACGCCGTCAGCAGCGAACTTGTTCGCAACCGAGATGCCCTGCTTCGGGTCGGAGACGTCGTCGCCGAGTACGACCTTGATCTGCTCGCCGTTGATGCCGCCGGCAGCGTTGATGTCAGCGGCCGCCTGCTCTGCGCCCTTCTGGAGCTGAGCCCCGAACGCAGCGTTCGGGCCGGTCAGCGGACCAGCAACGCCAACGATGATGTCGGCCCATGCGTTGCCGCTGAAGGCGACCATCGCCGTCAGAGCTACAGCCGACAGGAGAGACTTTTTCATTCTATTACTCCCAATTTTTTAGCGGGTTCTGTTCCACCACCCAGCGCATTACCCACTTTACTGCGCCAGGAAACTTGTTCCACTCGAAGGGGCAATCTGTCCCTAGATTCAACCGGCTGTCAATGTTTTGCCTTCCAGGAGAAGGGGGAAGTCTTTTCGTATAGCCAGTAGTAGTTGTTGACCATCTGGTTGGTCCGGCGATAGCGATAGCCGGCCGTCGAGAAGATCGAGAGAAGGACGAGGTCGATCACATAGTAAAAGAGGCTGAGGACCGGTCCATCAAACAGTGCGTGATGCAGAAACTGCATCGCAGCGGCGAGCAGAACCGTGTAGGCGATCACCAGCGGATAGTCGCTCCAGCTGTCCGCCGCAGCCTTGCCTGCTCGCCAAGCGGTCCAGAATCCGATCAGCACGACGAAAAGCCGAATGGCACTGCGAACGCCGGTATCGCCCTCAAAGAAAAGTCCCTGCATATCAAAGTCTCCCCTTCGTCATGCTCAATGCCGTCCGCCTTCGAGATAGGCGGCACGCACTTCCGGATTCGCCAGCAGTTCCGCGCCGGAACCGCTCATGGTCACTTTGCCGTTGACCATGACATAAGCACGGTCGGACAGGCGAAGTGCCGCGAAGGCGTTCTGCTCTACGAGGAAGACAGTGAGCCCCTCCTCCTTGTTCAACTTCTTGATCGCCTCGAAAATGCCCTTGACGATCAGCGGCGCGAGACCGAGTGACGGTTCGTCGAGAAGCAGCAGTTTCGGACGCGCCATCAGCGCGCGACCGATCGACAGCATCTGCTGCTCGCCGCCAGACAGCGTGCCGCCGCGCTGGGTCTGGCGTTCCTTCAACCGCGGGAACATCGTAAAGACCTTTTCGACGTCCTCGTTGAAGTACTTCAGGTTATCCAGGCCGGCACCCATCTGGAGGTTTTCCATGACGGTCATGCGCGGGAATATCCGACGTCCTTCGGGCGACTGCGCGATGCGAAGCCGGGCGATCTCGTGTGTCGGCATACGCGTGATGTCGCGACCGTCGAAAACCACCGAACCGTTGCGCGCCTGCGGGCTGCCGCAAATTGTCATCATCAACGTCGACTTGCCGGCACCGTTGGCGCCGATCAAGCTGACGATCTCGCCGCGATGGACTTCGACATCGATTCCGGCCAGAGCCCGAATGTTGCCGTAATAGGTTTCGACGCCCTGGACTTTGAGAAGTGGCTGACCAGTCATCAGTGCGAGCCTCCTTCGAGGTTCTCTACGGCTGCAATCACTTCTTCCACTTCCTCGTCTTCGACGCCGAGATAGGCTGCGATAACCTTCGGGTCATTCTTCACCTCATCAGGCGTGCCGTCGGAGATCTTCTGGCCATATTCCAGAACGACGACATGGTCGGAAATTTCCATAACCACCGACATATCGTGTTCGATCAGAAGAATCGACGTGCCGCTGTCAGTACGAATGCTGCGCAGCAGCGCATTCAGCGCAGCCGACTCTCTTGGATTGAGTCCAGCGGCAGGCTCATCCAGGCACAGAAGTTCCGGTTCCGTGCACATTGCGCGCGCGATCTCAAGCCGGCGCTGTGCGCCGTAGGGCAGATCACCAGCCGGGTCATCGGCCCGATCCATAAGATCGGCCTTTTCAAGCCAATGGCGCGCCAGTTCGATGGCATTCTTCGCCTCGGCCCGATACGGTCCGATGCCCACCAGCCCCATCACCGTGTAGCCGGACGCCTTCATCAACTTGTTGTGCTGGGCGACGAGCAGGTTTTCGAGAACGGTCAGGCCGGAAAACAGCCGGATGTTCTGGAAGGTACGGGCAACCCTGGCCTCTTTGGTGATCCGGAAGTCCGGAAGCCGTTCCAGCAGGAACTCCTTGCCGCTCTTCTGCTTCAGCGTGATCATCCCCATCGTCGGCTTGTAGAAGCCTGTGATGCAGTTGAAGACCGTCGTCTTGCCGGCGCCGTTCGGGCCGATGAGCGCGGTAATGTCGCCGCGCTTGGCTTCGAACGAAAAGTCGTTGATCGCCATCAGGCCGCCGAACTTCATCGACAGGTGCTCGACCTTGAGCAAAGTATCGCTGGTCATGTTTGTTTCCTGAGGGCTCATCAACCGTGGCCCTCCTTGGTAAAGCTGCCGGAAACTGCCTTGCGCTCCTTGAGGAAGGCCGTCGGTTCACGCGATCCCACGAAGCCACGCGGCTTGATCAACATCACAACGACCATCGCCAGACCGAACAACAGCATGCGGTAGAGCTCTGGCGTGAAGTCCGGTCCGAAAATCATCTTCAGGAAAGCCATCTCACGCAACAATTCCGTGCCGCCAACCATGACGATTGCCGCAATCGCGATGCCCGTCAGTGACCCCATGCCGCCCAGAACGACGATGGCCAGAATGACCGCCGATTCCAGGAAGACGAACGATTCCGGAGAAACAAAGCCTTGGCGAGCGGCAAAGAACGAGCCGGCGAAACCACCGAACATCGCACCCGTCGCAAAGGCCGTGAGTTTCGTTGTCACGGTATTGATCCCAAGCGAGCGGCAGGCGATTTCGTCTTCGCGCATCGCCTCCCACGCACGGCCGATCGGCATCCGGCGCAGACGGATCGTCACATAGGCGGTCAGCATGCAAAGCGCCAAAATCAGGTAGAAAAGGAAGATCTTGTAGTAGGCCGATGAAATTGGCAGGTGGAAAAGCTTCGCAAAGCCGCCGGCACTTGCATCGAACGGAATGCCGAAAAGCGTCGCCTTCGGAATGCCCGAGATCCCAAACGTCCCCTTGGTGAGATCCGTCCAGTTGATGATCACCAGGCGAATGATTTCACCGAAAGCCAGCGTTACGATCGCGAGATAGTCACCGCGCAGTCGCAGAACCGGGAAGCCCAGAATGACACCCCACAGTGCAGCCAGAATACCGGACAGAGGCAGCAGCACCCAGAACGAGAGGCCGAAATAGCTGGATAGAAGCGCGTAAGAATACGCCCCAATCGCGTAGAAGGCGACGTAACCGAGATCGAGCAGGCCGGCGAGACCGACGACGATGTTCAATCCCCAGGCCAGCATCACGTAGATCAGGATCTGGATACCAAAGTTGTCCACCCACTTCAGCGAGCCCTGTGGACCGGCAACGGCATAGATAAACACCGGATAGAGCAGCAGCGCGATGAGCGCGATCTTCAAGAAGTGCGTGTGAAAAAAGCCCTTCTCGGTCGAGATATCAAGCTCGCCGCTACGAGCCTTCGCCAACTTGCGCGCATCGAGATGTGGCCTCAAGAAGACCACCGTCAAGAAACGACCGACGGCAGCAATTGCCACGAAGATGGCCAGGAGGCCCCAGCGCTGAACGATGATGAGTTCGTTGCTGATGTTCTGGTCGGTCTTCAGGCCGACGTAGAGCACGAACATGCCGAACGAGATGAGAGCCGCGAACAGAGCTTCTTTAATACCCTTCTGAACAAGTCCGGCGTTTGCGGACTTGTCAGCGGAACGTACAGCATTTTCCATGACGTTATACCTTCTCGACTTCCGGCCGGCCCAGGATACCTGTCGGCTTGAAGATCAGCACGAAAGCGAGGATGGCGAATGTCGCCACATCCTTGTACGCGATGGTGAAGTAAGCCGACCACAGCGACTCGATGAGACCGATCATCAGCCCGCCGAGAACAGCACCCGGCAAGGAGCCGATGCCGCCAAGAACAGCCGCGGTGAACGCCTTCACACCCGGTACGAAGCCGTCGTTGAAGTTCACGACACCATAATACATCAGATACATCGTACCTGCGACGGCAGCGAGCGCCGCACCCATGATGAAGGTAACGGAAATCGTCTGATCGACATTGACGCCCAGCAGCGCTGCCATCTTGCGGTCCTGCTCGGTTGCGCGTTGGGCGCGCCCGAGGGACGTGTGATTGACGAGATACCAGAACACCGTCAGCAGCACGACCGTGATGAGGATGATTACGATCTGCTTCAGCGAAATCGAAATGCCCGCAACGTTGTAAACGGTGCTGACAAGCGGCGGGATCGGCTTGTTGCGCGGACCTTGCGTCACCTGAATGAAGTTCGACAGCGTGATCGACATGCCGATCGCGGTGATCAGAGGCGCGAGGCGGAAAGATCCACGCAGCGGACGATACGCAACGCGCTCGATCGTCCAGTTCCACAAGCTCGTCATCAGCATCGCAATGAGCAGCATTACCAACAGCAGAACCGCTACCGGAAGGCCCGCGAACATGGATGTGAGAACGAGAAAGACAATAAGGCCGGCAAAGCCGCCGAGCATGAAGATATCGCCGTGGGCGAAGTTGATCATGCCGATAATGCCGTAAACCATCGTATAGCCAATAGCCACAAGGCCATAGATGGATCCAAGAGTCAGCCCATTAACGAGCTGCTGGACAAAATATTCCATATGTCATTTCCCCTGGATGCAAGCCAGTTCAGCCAGCATCTCTTGTTATTAGGACCTTAAATGAGCCCTTGATTAAGGATTTCATACCGCTTTCAAACCAAAAGGGAAGTGCAAAATCGCAAAGCCCCAAAGTTCTTTGCCGTTTTGGTGAAAATGACTTTTTTGCGGTCAGGAATTCGCTTTTTTTAGCATGCTAAGCCTAAGAAAGCGCTTTTTGACTTTTAACGGCGCAAGCAACCGAAATTTTTCGCTCGGCGCCAGGCGATGCAGCATATGAAGACGACCGCAGAGATTCTTTTCCGGGAGTGCTGCGCGCATTCGATACATGATTGCACGCATTCGACGGCAACCCGTTGCGCTGATACGATTCACATCGTCGAGGGAATTCCCTATATAAGAAAAGGCGCTCGAGGTGAGCGCAGTGCGGAAGATCCGGAAGGCGAGCAATGCTCGAAACATTTGAGCGCGCCGCTCTCGAAGCGGGCAAGGCAATTATGCAGGTCTATCTGGAGGGGTGCCCGTCCGCCAGGAAAGCAGACAACAGCCCGGTCACCATCGCCGACGAGCGCGCCGAGCGCATCATCATTGCACAGCTTGAAGCAGCCTTCCCCGATACCCCGATCATTGCGGAAGAGTCGGTGGCCGCCGGCAACGTTCCCGCGATCGGCGCGTCTTTCTTCCTTGTGGATCCGCTCGACGGCACTCGGGAATTCATCGACAAGCGTCGCGAGTTCACGGTGAACATCGCCTACATCGGAGACGGGCGGCCCCTCGCCGGGATCGTCTATGCCCCTGCCCTCGGCATCGCGTTTTCTGCAGAGAACGACAAGGCCGAGAAGCTTCTTGTCAACGAGCATTTTCAAGTGATCCGGCGAACCGCCATCCGTGTGCGGCCGCAACCGGCCGACCGGACGGCTTTGGCGAGCCGATCGCACAACAGCCCTGAGACGGATGTCTTTCTGAGCGCGAATGCGATCTCCCGCTGTACCAACATCGGTTCATCGCTAAAGTTCTGCATGCTGGCTGAAGGGCTGGCCGACGTCTATCCGCGCTTCACGCGGACGATGGAGTGGGATACGGCCGCCGGCGACGCCGTGCTACGCGCCGCAGGCGGCTCGACCGTAACGCTGGACGGACTGCCGCTCACCTATGGCAAGACGTCACAGCCGCATGACAGCGACTTCGCCAACCCTAATTTCATATCCTGGGGCGGCGCGAGATCCGCGCTCGAGCGGGCATAACCTTTTCGAAAAGACACGGAAAATCAGCGAAGCGCGGCTTCCACCGTCCACGCCCCATTAGCAGCATCTAGGATTTTCGGCGAAATTAATCCGTGCCGGGCGCAAGCTCCGGCCAATCCGGGAGCCGCAAAACCGTGTCTGACCAGACCAACAATCTCGCCCTGCCCTATATCCTGCCATCCCAGGCACAAAAGCACGTTACCCACAACGAAGCGCTGCAGCGTCTGGATGCCATTGTCCAACTGAGCGTCACCGGAGAATCCTCCCTTCCTCCACCCGACGTCTCCGAAGGACAATGCTATCTGGTCTCCGAAGGGGCCGGCGGTGCTTGGTCCGGCCGGGACGGAATGCTGGCACTCCGCCAGGACGCCGCCTGGATCTATATCGAGCCGAGGCCGGGCTGGCGCGCCTTCTTCATGGCGCAGGGCCAACTCCGCGCATTGAGCACCGACGGGTGGCATGCGATAGCGCTGGATAACGATAATTCTCTACCGATGGTCGGCATCAATACCTCGCCGGATGCCTTCAACCGCCTCTCGGTGGCGTCCGACGCAAGCCTCTTCAGTCACTCCGGCCACGGGCACCAATTGAAGATCAACAAGTCTGCCGCCGGCGAGACGGGAACGCTGCTCTTCCAGACAGCATGGTCCGGCCGGGCGGAACTAGGCCTCGCCGGCAACGACGATTTCTCGATCAAGATCAGCGGCAACGGCAGCGATTGGCTGACGGCTCTGACAATTTCGCCGCGAGGGATTGTAAGAACGCCAGCCAAACCCGCCGCTCGTGTCTCCTTGGCGGCGGGAGCATCCACGCCGGCATCCGGCAGCCGAACTGGCTTCAACGAATTCCATCTGCTGCAAGGCGGCTTCTCTCTTGGCCCGGTCATTTCACCCGGCATTGGCAACCGCCTGCTCATCCCCGAGACCGGCCTATATCTCCTGCTGCTCACAGCAAGCACGCTGTCTTCGTCCGGACATGAGGCCGTCCTCGAGGCAAATGGCACGGTGGCGCTTGCGGCCGCTGTCGGTCCTGCTTCGACCGGCGCGGCACGTCATACTGCCTGCACTTTAGCATCGCTGAATGAGGGAGACTCGCTGGCGCTGCTGCACCACGGCAACGCACAGTATGAGTTCGGATCTGCGAAAACCGAGCTTTCGGTCGTGATGCTTTAGATCAAAGCAACAACCGTCTAGAGCAACCTGTAGCGAAACGCGCGGGCGATGGCCTGCATGCGATTGACGGAATTGAGCTTTCGCATCGCGCTCTTCAAGTAGCCGACCACGGTATGCGCGGAGAGATCAAGGATGATCGCGATCTCTTCGCTGCTCTTTCCAGCGGCCGACCAACGCAAGCATTCGATTTCGCGACTGCTGAGGCTTTCCGCGGGCTGCTCTACAGGGTTCTGATGGCCGAGTTGCTGCAGGAGTTCCATCGCGCGGAAGACCAGCCTCATCGCCTCATCGCGAGCAGGTGACTCGCGCTCACCCGAAAATGCGAACACATAGTGGCGCAGGTGCACATCATGCAGCGCAAAGGCAAATGTATTTTTCAGGCCATATCTTTTGAAGACGGCCGTCTGGAGCTGGCCGCCCTGGTTGGTCGCCGCACTCTCGAAGGCCGCAATGTCATGGAAGACCGGCATCGTCGTCGTCTTCAAAGCTACAAGAAGCTTGCAGCAGTAGAAGAAATCAACCTCTTCGTAGATATCAAGTAGCTCTTGCGGCCAGTTGCTTGCCAGATGGTTGCTGAGGAAGCCACTGCGGTCGCCGCGTGGAAACTCCGCCAGCAAGTAGTGGTTGAAGTCCGCCTCACTCGCCATCTCGGCCATGCCATCGCTGAATCGCTGTACAGACATGTTCTGCCCAGACGCGATCCGCGAAAAAACAGCATGCTCCGCGCCATCGCGACTGGCGCGCTCTTGTTTCTTCATTGTCTTATCCCCGGCTCGCTCCGACCCCACCTGCTGCGTTTGTCGACCCATAAAAGGCCGCGCGGCACCGAGCGAAAAGCAAAGGGCGTCGTATCAAAAGGACACGAAGCAAACAGCTTTAGTCATTCCGGGCGCCACAAGAAGAACGGAGACGGGATCTTGCGCTCACATATGTTGCGCCGCTTATAAATTGGCGAATATCAATTGCCCATCAACCATTACGCATGGCTCCTATGCGCCAGTTACAAATTAACGTTGCGGAAGGCAGCTAAAGCGCAAATCGCTTCTTAGGGCTCCGACGCCTAAATTTCTTATCAAAGTGTTACGATGCGCTTAGGCAATTCTTAAATGTGACAAGCTAGAGTGACTGCCGTGGTCTTGAGTTGTGTAGAGAGTCCAATGACCGAAATGATACGTCCCCGAGTAAAATATGTCATCGGCCCCGATGGCAGCCCGCTGACGATTGCTGATCTGCCGCCGCCGAATACACGGCGCTGGGTGATCCGCCGCAAAGCTGAGGTTGTAGCGGCGGTTCGCGGTGGCCTGCTGAGCTTGGAAGAAGCCTGCGAGCGTTACACGCTGACTGTTGAAGAGTTCCTCTCCTGGCAGTCTTCGATCAACAGCCATGGTCTTGCCGGTTTGCGCACGACCCGCATCCAGCAGTATCGCCACTGACTAGCCCTTTTTGGGCAACGAATTTTACAAGTCGGGCCGCTTGCATGTCCTGAGGGGGATATACAGACGGCCCGAATTCGCGACGCAGCGAACTTGCTTCGTCTCGCCATCACCGACAAGCTTCACCGCGAATTCCCGCTTCATGGACCACTCAGCTGGAAACTCGATCGGTGACGCTGGAACCGCTGCCGGCCCATACCGGCAGCCCTCTCCCCGCCGACCTCATCGAACACTGTGTTCTCGTCTACCGTCTTGGCGTATGCAATGTGACATGCCACTTTCCCGAACAGCACACTGTTGATGAGGAATGGCAATGAACATCAAGAACGAAGCAACGACTTCCGGCGGTCGCTACGTTGCAGAGCTAGAGGGCCATCAGGCCGAGATGACCTACTCCCGCACGTCGCCTAAGCTCGTCATCATCGACCACACCGGGGTACCCGATGCACTGCGCGGCAAGGGCGTCGGCCAGGCACTGGCTCTGCACGCCGTCGAGGAAGCGCGCAAGGGCGGATGGAAGATCTTCCCGCTCTGCCCGTTCTTCAAAGCCCAATCCCAACGCCACGCGGAATGGGCAGATGTCATCAACAGCTGACATCGCAACGCCAAAAGCCATGTATGACGGACGCGGCAGCCCATCATGCATGGCTTTTTCGAGGCGATGTCGAGGCGCCCTAGCGGCGCCCGATTCCTGCCTTAGGCTCTTGCCCGGACCGCGCTGTCGCGCTCTTCCAGCGCGGCCGCACGTGCGTACTCCGCCTGCATCTCTTCGAGCGCCTGTTCCAGCGACTCTTCCTGCATCTTCAGCTCCTTGATCGAAACCTGAAGATTGTCCGCCCGCTGGCGCGCTGCCTTTGCGAAAGTCGGATAGGCGAAGTGATTCGGATCGGAAATGCCGGATTTCTTTTCTTCAACGAGGATCTGGCTCTCCAAATCCTTCGTCATCCGTTCAAATTCGGACATCATCATCTGCAATTGCTGCAGTTGGCGACGTTTTTCGTTCACCTGAAACTCCTTCAGGCGAGTTAGGCTCTCACGCGACTTCATACGCATTACTCCAGTGATGCGAGACCCCTGCTCCACTCAAAACCGCCCCTGCGAGCCGCTTTGAAACGGCCTGCCCAAAAAATTTCCGTCGGTATTAACAAAAACCTACCGCTGGTAACCTTTCGTTTACGGGCATCGTTAATGATAGTGCCGATGATTTAAGGGTCGGTAAACACAACTACGCGATTTCCGATACCGCTTCATTGGTGAGTCGAATGAATCGCTTACCGGCCATTCTTAATGTAAAAGTTAAGAAGTAGGCTTTGCGGATTCTCGTTGGAAAACAGCGGAATGGACAAAATATTTAATAAATTGATTACCTCTTGCCAGAGTGAATCAGAATTTGTTAACCATTTCGTGGCAGCTTCCAAATCACGCAGTGACATATTCGGTATCGTGTAGGGGGCCAGACCACCTTTCGGCGGCGGTAAAGGGGATAAGAATGCGGGTACTACTCATCGAAGATGATAGCGCGACAGCGCAGAGCATCGAATTGATGCTCAAATCAGAAAGTTTTAACGTCTACACCACCGATCTGGGTGAAGAAGGCGTGGATCTCGGGAAGTTGTATGATTACGACATCATCCTTCTCGATTTGAACCTTCCCGACATGTCCGGATATGAAGTGCTCCGCACTCTCCGTCTGTCCAAGGTCAAGACACCGATCCTGATTCTCTCCGGCATGGCCGGCATTGAGGACAAGGTTCGCGGCCTCGGTTTCGGCGCCGACGACTACATGACCAAGCCGTTCCACAAGGACGAACTGGTTGCCCGCATTCATGCGATCGTGCGCCGCTCCAAGGGTCATGCCCAGTCCGTCATCATGACCGGCGAACTGATCGTCAACCTCGACGCCAAGACCGTCGAAGTCGGTGGCCAGCGCGTTCACCTGACCGGCAAGGAATACCAGATGCTGGAGCTGCTCTCGCTCCGCAAGGGCACCACCCTTACCAAGGAAATGTTCCTGAACCACCTCTATGGCGGCATGGACGAACCGGAACTGAAGATCATCGACGTCTTCATTTGCAAGCTGCGCAAGAAGCTGGCCAACGCCGCTGGCGGCGCGAACTACATCGAAACCGTCTGGGGCCGGGGCTATGTTCTGCGCGAGCCGGATGGCGCTGAGTACGCCGAGACTGCCTGAGTTTTCATCCCCTTTGCCAAATAGAAAAAGTCCCGTCCTTGTGGCGGGATTTTTTTCGTTTCCGGCATAAAAAAGCCGCCCAGGGCGGCCTTGATTGGTGAAAGGAGGTTCGCAATTATGCGGCGATAGCGCGATTGCCGAAAACGGCAGTCAAAATCTTGCGGTCGAACGGCTTGAGCAGAAAATCCGTCGCCCCTGCCCGTTTCCCCATCATCAGCTTCTTGAGATCGGCTTCGACCACGCAGTAGTAGATCTTGACCTCGTTGCCGCCTTCCATACCGCGGATGGTGGAGATCAGTTCAAGCGCACCGTCCATTCCGGAATCGACAATCAGGTAGTCCGGAAGTTCGACCTGGCAATTGGAAAGGGCTTCATAGACATTCGAGGCTTCGCTGACGAGGAAATCCAGCTCAGACAGGATACGCTTCCCGACCTTGCGAACAACGTCCGACGAGTCGGCGATCATAAACCTCTGCATGGCTGCTCCTTGCCCCAGCTTCTGTCCCGGCTGGCGAATTACTAGCCAAGGATAAAAACATTAGGCTAAGGATTTATTACCTCGGGGTGCCGAATCGCCGTCGAGGCTTGTATCAAGCCGCGATAACGTCAGCGGTGAAGGTCAGTTCTTCGGTGGTTGCACCATGGCCCAGCGTCATGCCGCATTCATCGGCAAGCAGCACCGTATAGTACGGCTGAATCGTATGGGCATCGATTGCCTCCTCGACTTCCCCGGTCGAAATTTCCACGAACTTCGGCGGCAGGCGCATCAACTTGCCCTTTGCGACAATCTTGAATTTTGCGTCCAGCTCCGGGTTTTCCAGTGTGACTTCAATGGTGCCGCCACGCGGAATGGACGAATAGGCCACGAGAAACAGATTGAGCAGCAGCTTGACGCGGTTTTTGGCGATGATCGCACGCGGGCCACTCCAAGTAACCTCGGTCTTCTTCTCGGCAGCCGCAAAATCCTTCGCCGCGCGTTCGGCTTCACCGGTATCGATCGAGGCGCCGACCGAGCCTGAGGCGCCGAAGGCAAGCCGGGCGAACTTCAGGCGCACAGACGCGTTGAGCGCGCTTGTCCTGATAAGATCCATCGCATCGGCGTCGGCGCCGCCCTCGTCCAGAAGCTCCAGACCATTGTTGATTGCGCCGACCGGCGAAATGACATCATGGCAGACGCGGCTGCACAGAAGCGCGGCCAAGTCGGGACCGGTCAGGGTGAGGTTTGGATTCTTCGACATCATCGTCTCCAGGGGCGGCAGGGTCATTCCGCCGTCTATCTTGCGTCATCAAAATTGCGCGAAGTTTGCGGCCGTACTCGGCGCCATAATGACACCATATTTGGTAAACCGATTGTTAAGACCATACGCGCAAAATGAATCAAACGCCGGAAACGGCTCATCGTACCGACCATGATGAACGGATGACACCCATGCGCGCCCATTTCCTCGGAAGACTCCCGGTCCTCTGCCGGCTTCTCGTTGCGCTGATATTCTCGCCCCTCGTGCTTATCCCCATGCAGGCGGCGGCGCAGCAGGCCAACAATGGCCAGTACACGATGCAGGAGATCGTTGACGCCGGACACTCGTTTTTCGGCTCAACCAGCGGCGGGCTCGCAAAGGTGGTCGAAGCGGCCTTTCAGAAATACGGCCTTCCGAACGGCTACATCCTCGGCCAGGAAGGCTCCGGTGCCTTCATCGCCGGACTTACCTATGGCGAAGGTCAGCTGAACACCAAGAATGCCGGCGAGCATCCGCTCTACTGGCAAGGCCCGTCGCTCGGCATCGACTATGGTGGCCAGGGCACACGCGTCATGATGCTGGTCTATGACCTGCCCTCGACCGACGCCATCTATGCCCGTTTCGGCGGCGTCAGCGGTCAGGCCTTCGTCATCGCCGGCTTCGGTATGACGCTTCTCAAGAATGAAAACGTCCTAGTGGTGCCGATCCGCACCGGTGTCGGGGCGCGCCTTGGACTGAATGTCGGATACCTCAAGGTCACGCCGAATCCGACCTGGAATCCCTTCTGATTCTATCGGCGCTGTCGAACTCTCGCTCGCCGTTACCTTTCCGCCACTTGCTCTACGCGTCAGGTCCGCTTAATCATTGGTCCTGACGCAAATCAACTTTTGGAAGCCGTGGCAACTCCGTGATCGAATATGCTCTCTTGTTCGGACTGGGCTTCCTGACGGCAGCGTTCCTCGTTTTCCTGGTGTCGCCCGCTGTCCACCGTCGCATCGTCTGGTATACAGAAAATCGGATGCGCGCGACCATGCCGCTCAGCCCGCAGGAGGTGCGGGCGCAGAAGGACATGGTCCGAGCCTTCTATGCCGCGGAAAACGCCAAAACGACGCAACAGCTGGTGCGCGAGCGCGAGAAGTCGCTGGCGCTGCAGTTGAAACACGATTCACTGGCGCTCGACGCCGGACGATTTGCGGCTGAAATCGGCGGATTGCAGGCGCAGATCAGCGACATGAGTGTCGAAGCAGCGGAACAGCGCTCGCATCTGCGCAAGGATGAAAACTACATCAGCCAGCTGAAGACGAGCCTCCACATCGCGGAGCAGGCAAGTGCGGCCAAGGAAGGCGAACTTGAAGCGCTTCGCACGCGCCTCAACAGACTTGCGGAACAGAGCGACAATTTGAAGATCGATTTGGCGGCGCGCGAGACCGAAATCGAAAGCATGAGCTTCAAGGCGAATGCGGTCCGCATCGAGCGCGACACGCTTCGCCAGGACGTGAGCTTGCTGCAGAAGCGCGCAAAGGATGCGGAGCAGACCCTCGCCCAGCACGAGCACGCGGTCATCAGGCTGGAAGATCAGGCAGACCGCGATGCGGCGTCGGTGGCCGACAAGGATACGCTACTCGGACGCCGCCAGCAGGAAATTGCGAAGCTGAAAGAACAGATCAAGGCGGCGAACGCCGAACTGCGCAAGGCAAACCGTGCACTGCGCAATGCCGGTCTTCAACCCGTAGCCGCAGATGCGGTTTCAGAGGAGCGGGCAACCGAGGAAACGATGGCAGCCGAACTCGATACCGCGGCGATCGCGGCACGCCTGAGCGAAGAAGTGCGCAAGCGCAGCGCCGCCGTTTCGGAACAGTTGAAAGCAAAGTCGGACACGTATCAGGATGAAGCCGCACGCGAAGAGATCGCCGACATAGCCGCAAGAATGGTCGCGTTGACAGCGATCAATGAAGGCCCCACGTCGCCGATCCGAGACCTTCTGCCGGATGCCGCAGACCATCAGGATGGTGAGCGCATCAACCTTGCGCAGCGCGCAGCGACGATCCTGTCGGAACCAGGCTGAGATCAGATCCGCTTCACTGCTGACGCCATGGCGAAAAGAGCGATGCCCGTGGCCGTCGCCACATTGAGGCTGTCCAATCCCTCCGATTGCGGAATGCGCGCGCTGTTGAAGCGCTCAAGGACAACAGGCGGCAATCCCTCGCCTTCCGTGCCTACGACCAACGCCATCCTGCCGGCTGGCGGTATCGCCCGGATGTCGGTCTCGCCGCGCGGCGAGAGTGTCCAGATGGCGAAGCCGTTCGCGGCAAGCCGCGCCAGTATATCAAGTCCAGTGCCCTTCCGCTGGTAAGGCACACTGAGGACGGAGCCGACGGAGACGCGCAATGCCTTGCGATACAGCGGATCGCAGGACGTTTCATCGAGGAAGATGGCATCGGCCTTGAAGGCGGCCGCGTTGCGGAACATGGATCCGGCATTGTCATGATTGGAAATGCCGCAACCGACAAGGACCAGCGAACGCTTAGACAATCGGTCGACGAGATCGACTTCCGCTACCTCGCGCCTGCCGAGGGCCAATACGCCGCGATGGAGATGAAATCCGACGATCCGGTCCAGAACTTCGGCCTCGGCAACATAGACGGGCACCTCGATCGGCAGCCGCTCGAGAATGGGAGCGACGCCATCGACGCGGTTCCTGAGCAACAGCACCTTTTCGGTTGTAAAGCTGCCGCTGTGGCTGGCTTCCGCCAACATGCGAAGCACGACCGTACCCTCCGCAATGAAGCGGTTCTGCCGACCGGTCAGATCCCGTTCGCGGATATCGCGGAACTCAGCGATGCGAGCATCGTCCGCGCTCTCGATCGCAACGAGCCGAGAAGCCATCGCCCTAGCCGCCGTTGATGGTCACATCGGCGACAATGCGTCCTGCCTTGATATCGAAGACGAGCGACTTCATGATCCCGTCGGCCGTGGCCCCAAAGAACATGATCTGCCCTCCCGAGAACGACGACGACTGAATGATGAAGCCCGGCGGCAACACGGCCGTCACGGATATAGGCGCATCCGACGGTACGCCGGCCGATGTCACGGCTGTTGGTTCGCTCGCGGGAGTCCGCATCGTCTTGTAGACAATGGCGCCGAAGACCGCCATAAGGCTCACGAACATGATGATGCCTGAAACAATCTGCAGGCGGATCATCTTGCGCCGGACACGTTCCATCACCGGATCAAGGGGCTTTTCGTCCTGATCACCTTCTGGCTGGATATTCGTCATATGTGGCGTTCCGTTCTATAAATCATTCGGAGAAGAAGCGTCTTGAGCGACCCCTTTAAACAAGCATCCGGCATTAGAAAAGTCCTCACGGCCGACGAGAGTGCCGAAGGCCGTCTCGATGCGTGGATGACGGCACAGCTTGGGGAAGAGTTTTCGCGCAGTCGCGTGAAGGTGCTGATCAAGGAAGGCCAGGTCTCGGCGGGCGGCAAGGTCGTCGCCGATCCGCAGAAAAAAGTGCGTCCAGGCGATGTCTTCGAGATAGTCCTACCGGAACCGCAAGACCCGACGCCCCAGGGCGAAAACATTCCGCTCGATATTCTGTTCGAAGACGACGATGTCATCGTCATCTCCAAGCCTGCGGGCCTCGTCGTCCATCCAGCGGCAGGGAACTGGACCGGTACGCTCGTCAATGCGCTGATCTACCATTGTGGCGACAGTCTTTCCGGTATCGGCGGCGTCCGTCGTCCGGGGATCGTTCACCGCCTGGACAAAGACACCACAGGTGTAATGGTCGTCGCCAAGAACGACATCTCTCATCGCCACCTCTCGCTGCAGTTTGCCGATCACGGGCGCACCATGCCCTTGGAGCGCGCCTATCAGGCAATCGTCTGGGGGCGTCCTCGCGCGCTGACGGGGACGATCAATGCCCCGCTGGGGCGCTCCGTCGGCGACCGTACGCGTCGTGCCGTCAAACGGCCCGAGACGCAGGATGCCGACGAGGCGATCACACATTATGAAGTGCTCGAGCGCTTTCATGAGAATCCCGACGCGACTTCGCTCGCCTCACTCATCGAGTGTCATCTCGAAACCGGCCGCACGCATCAAATCCGCGTGCACATGGCACATATCGGCCACCCGCTGCTCGGTGACACGGTCTACGGCGCAGGTTTCAAGACAAAGGCAAATCTCCTTCCGGATGCTGCCAGGAAGACTGTGAATGCCTTTGGCAGGCAGGCCCTCCATGCCTATATGCTGCAATTCGAGCACCCCCGCACCAACGAGGTGATGCACTTTGAAGTGCCTCTGCCTGAGGACATGGAAGAGTTGGCAAGCGCCCTGCGGGCCAAGGCGGAGTAACGCCTTCGTGAAACGGTGTGCGGCCTTGAACCCCTGTTCGGCCATACTTATCTGTACATTGACTTAGTGCGGGCTCCGATAAAGCCGCACGTCCCCGGTTCGCCTTTTTAACGCAGGGGCGCGTTCCATCGGGAACCGGAATTCAGATAGGAGGGTGCTTTTATGGCCCGAAATAACTTGCCGTCCATTACCGCCGGCGAAGCCGGTCTCAATCGCTATCTCGACGAGATCCGCAAGTTCCCGATGTTGGAACCGCAGCAGGAATATATGCTTGCGAAGCGCTATGCGGAACATGGCGATCGCGAAGCCGCTCACAAACTCGTCACCAGTCACCTGCGCCTCGTTGCGAAGATCGCGATGGGATACCGCGGCTATGGCCTGCCGATCGGCGAAGTCGTATCCGAAGGGAACGTCGGCCTGATGCAGGCCGTCAAAAAGTTTGATCCGGAACGCGGCTTCCGTCTTGCCACCTATGCCATGTGGTGGATCAAGGCGTCGATCCAGGAGTACATCCTGCGTTCGTGGTCTCTGGTGAAAATGGGCACGACCGCCAACCAGAAGCGACTGTTCTTCAACTTGCGTCGTCTCAAGGGCCGCATTCAGGCCATTGACGACGGTGACTTGAAGCCGGAACACGTCGCTGAGATTGCCACGAAGCTGAACGTCTCCGAGGAGGAGGTCGTCTCGATGAACCGTCGCCTGTCGGGCGACGCGTCGCTGAACGCACCGATCAAGGCCTCGGAAGGCGAATCCGGGCAATGGCAGGATTGGCTCGTCGACGACCACGATAGCCAAGAGGCGGTTCTGATCGAGCAGGACGAACTCGACACGCGTCGCCGTATGCTGGCGAAGGCGATGAGCGTTCTGAACGATCGCGAACGCCGTATCTTCGAGGCGCGTCGTCTCGCTGAAGATCCGGTAACGCTGGAGGACCTCTCGTCAGAGTTCGACATCAGCCGCGAACGCGTTCGTCAGATCGAAGTCCGCGCCTTCGAAAAAGTCCAGGATGCCGTGCGCAAGGAAGCTCTGGAGCGCGCCAAGGCCGTTCGGGTCGTGGAAGCGACAGCCTAAAGCGCAAGTTTCCTCAAATGAAAAAGGGCGGGACCGTTTGGTCTCGCCCTTTTTTATTTACTCCAACCAGTGATTATTGGCTGGTCGATACGTCGCCAAATGCGGCCCATTCCTTGATCGCGGCGTTGAACGCCTCCGCGCCCGTCGAGCCTTTCTGCATCGTCAGAAGGGCACGGCGGCCGTTGCGATAGGTGATCGGGATATCGATCCAGTCGCGGCTTCCGAGGAGATCGAGGTTCGCCTTGCGCGCATCCGGATAGTCATTCAGCGCGATCATATGGAAATCGTCCGTGATCTTTGCGGGAACGGCAATCAACGCGTCGCCGCGATCCTGCTCGGTCCGCTTCATCGAAATGCGCTGAACGCTCTCGATGGCGCCGCCTTCGAAGTTTGGCGGCAACGAGAAGACGACTTCGACGATGTGGCTTGCAGGCAGCGACGGATCCGAATTGCGTTTGAAGGTGAGCTGCGCCGACAGGTTGCGTTCCGGAACGGTCACGGTCGCCTGCACGGATGCTTCCTGCCTGCCGTCCGAGCCTGCCTCGTGCTGGAGGCTCCAAACCACCGACCCCTGGATAGCAGTCGGCGAACTCTGCCCGATACGCTCTTCATAGAGGAACATTTTCTCATTTGACCCGACCGGCGCGGTTTGTGCTGCACCGTCCGCCGGCGGCGTCGCCGCTGACGTGGCTGCCGGAGGGGTAGCGCTCGTCGAGGGCGGCGTCGTCGAGGTCGCAGGCGGCGTCGGATCGGCCGCAGCAACGTTCTGCTCGGCTACCGACTTTCCTTCGGCCGTCGGCGTTCCTGGAACAGCAGCGGGGCCGCTGTCGACCTCGGTGCCGTCGGCACGAAGCCGCTGGTTGAACTTGTTGTTGACGGCAGCGCCGTCATTCAACGAGGCGACTTCCTTGTTTGCGTCTGCCGGCTTGGCGTCGCTGGTCTGTGGCGCCGCGGCTGGCGTCGAAGCATCCGGCTTGGCCGGCGCCTGCTCGTTCTTCGCACTCTGCGACGGAGCGGCGCTGACAAGGTTCTTCAACATCGTCGACAGCGCATCCTGATGGGTCCAGGCGGCATACCCGCCGCCGCCAACAACGCCCAGCGCAATGAGGATGGTTACGATGGAGCCGATGCCGAACCGGCGGCGCTTCGGCTCCATGCGCAGATTCTTGCCCTGGAACTTCGCGGCAACGGCGCTGTCGAGATCGGGCGGCGCAGTGCCGTCGTCGTCTTCGGCAACAACGCCGCGGTTGTCGTAGCCACGAAGCGGCCGTGCCTCCTGCCACGCAGGATTGGTTTCCGGCGCAGCTTTCGCGGTGCCATGGATCTCCGAGAAGAGATCGCCATCGTCGAAATGCGCGTTGATCGGAACCTTCTTGCCGCTTTCGATCGGTGGGAGATCGTCGAAGGCTGCTGCCTCCCAGGAGAACCCCTCGTTGGCGGCAGGCATCTTCACCCTAGCCGGTGCATGGTCGATGCCGGCGATGACGTCCTCGAACGCGCGCGCGGCTTCGTTTGCCGGAGCAACGGGCGCTGCCTCGGAAAACTGCCTCAATTCCTCGAGCGCCCAGTCTGTCGGGGCATCCTTGGCCGGCGGCGCCGGCGTTTCCTCGACGGGCTCAGCCCATACCGGATCGAAATGCCCGGCGGCGTCCGCATGGAGCGGCTCTTCCTGGCTGCGATCCACGAATTCTTCCGGCGAGCGATCCAAGCCATAGACTGGTTCGACCAGACGGTTGGTCAGATCGTAGTCGCGCGCCGCTGGCTGCAAAGCCGGCTCCACGTACGGAGGCTCGGTGGGCTCGGCAACAGGCTCTTCTATGCCCACATGCTCGTCAGAGCCCTGCCGTTCCTCGTGAGCGACCTCTTCGGAAGGAGCGGAGCGCAGGTGCTCGACGGGTTCGACTTCTTCAGCGGGAGCCGACGGCTCTTCATGCGGCCAATGCGTGTCGTGCTGGGCAGCATATTCCGGCTCGGCAGCGGCAGGCTCTTCGTGATAATGCGCAGGCTCTTCGCGCGGCTCCTGATAGGCAGGCGCAGGCTCTTCAGCTTCTACATGCTCTTGGTGAACCGATGTCTCGTCTGCCGGCTCGTCAACAGTGGGTTCGGCGGCGACCGGTTCAGGAGCGGTGGCCTCCGGCTCATGGGCGGTCTCGACTTCGGGCGCAGCCGCCGCGGCAACATCGTCCGCGGACGGAACGGCTTCGGCGTGTTCCGCTTCGACTTCGCGGATTGCAGCCTCGAGCTTTTCAAGCTGCCGTTGCAGCATCGCTTCCGGCGGACGCGGCTTCATGTTCTCGAGCTGCCGCTGCACAGCACCGCGAGCGCGCTCGTAGACTTTCACCCGCATCTCGGGAGTATTTTCAGACAGGCCGTCAACCGCCCGCCGGATAACTGCGATAAAATCCGCCATTCGTACTTTCTCTAAGAGTGCGGTCCGCCACGCGAACCGCACAAATAATGACCCGCGACCTTAGTCCTCAAAAGGATCGGTCACAAGTATCGTGTCGTCTCGCTCAGGACTTGTAGACAGGAGAGCGACGGGCGCCCCGATCAACTCTTCAACCTGGCGAACATACTTGATTGCCTGGGCCGGCAGATCGGCCCAACTGCGCGCGCCGACCGTCGATTCTTTCCAGCCTTCGAGCGTCACATAGATCGGCTCGACGCGAGCTTGCGCGCCCTGGCTGGCAGGAAGATGATCGATCTCTTCGCCGTCCAGCTTGTAGCCGACGCAGATCTTCAGTTCGTCGAGGCCGTCGAGAACATCAAGCTTCGTCAGCGCAATGCCGGTAATGCCGTTGGTGGCAACCGACTGGCGCACCAGCGCTGCATCGAACCAGCCGCAACGACGCTTGCGGCCCGTCACCGTACCGAATTCGTGACCTTTTTCACCGAGGAACTGGCCGATCTCGTCATGCAGCTCGGTCGGGAACGGTCCCTCGCCAACGCGCGTCGTATAGGCCTTGGTGATGCCGAGGATATAGCCGAGCGATCCCGGGCCCATGCCAGAACCAGCCGCGGCCTGGCCGGCGACGGTGTTCGAAGACGTGACGAACGGATACGTGCCATGATCGATGTCGAGCAGGCTGCCCTGCGCACCTTCAAAGAGGATACGAGCGCCCTTGCGGCGTTCCTTGTCGAGGAAGAGCCAAACCGTATCGCGGTACGGAAGCACGCGGTCGGCGATCGACGTCAGTTCCGTCATGATCGTATCATGGCTGACCTCGGCAACGCCAAGGCCGCGACGCAGTGCATTGTGGTGCGTCAGGATGCGGTCGACCTTGCCCGGCAGCGTGTCGAGATCGGCGAGGTCCATCACACGGATCGCACGGCGGCCAACCTTGTCTTCATAGGCCGGGCCGATGCCACGGCGCGTGGTGCCGATCTTCGTACCGCTGTTGGACGCAGCGTCTTCACGGTAGGCGTCGAGCTCGCGGTGCAGTGAGAGAATAAGCGTCGCGTTGTCGGCGATGCGCAAGTTCTCGGGGGAAATCTTGACGCCCTGCTTTCCCAGCTTCTCGATTTCGGCAATCAGTGCGTGCGGATCGACGACGACGCCGTTGCCGATCACGGCCATCTTGCCGGGACGCACGACGCCGGATGGCAACAGCGAGAGCTTGTAGCTGGTTCCATCGATTACCAGCGTATGGCCTGCATTGTGTCCGCCCTGATAGCGCACAACGATGTCCGCACGTTCCGAAAGCCAATCGACAATCTTGCCCTTGCCTTCGTCACCCCATTGCGAACCGACCACGACTACGTTCGTCATTCACGTCTTCCTGTTAAAGGCGGATTTAACCGCACCCTTCTCAAACCCGCGCATCTATAAAGCTTTGTCACGGGGAAAGCGACCCTGTTATGCCGCCGGAATCGGCTTTTTACGTGACAAATCAGCCATCATCGGGCTATTGGCCAATCATATCCTGGGGTTGAGAACGCATCGCCGTCATCTGGAAGAATCGCCTGTGCAGGTTGCCGCTTATATTTCTCTCGTCGTCGCGGCATTGTGCTGGGGCGGAAACGCGGTAGCGGGCAAGCTCGCGCTCGGGCACGTCAGCCCGATGACGTTGACATTTCTGCGCTGGTTCCTTGCAACAGCGCTCATTGCCGCCGTTTCGGTCCCGCAATTGAAGCGCGACTGGCCGATCGTTCGCAAGAACCTGCCGCTTCTCTTCTTCTACGGCGTCGTCGGCTACACGCTTTTCAACGCGATGCTCTACTCCGCCGTCCAGTATACGACCGTGATCAATGTTGCGATCGAGCAGGCCGGCATCCCGATGCTGATCTTCCTCTTGAACTTTGTTTTCTTCCGCACAGGCGTTTCTACGGCGCAAGTCGTCGGCTTCGCGATGACCTTGGTCGGGGTCGCATTGACCGCCGCGCACGGCGACCTGAGGACGCTGCTACAGCTCGGCCTCAACCGCGGCGACGGACTCATGCTGATCGCCGTCGCCGCCTATTCGGTCTATACGATTTTTCTTCGCTGGAAGCCGCCACTCGATTGGCGCACGCTGATGGCCGTTCCCGCACTCGGCGCGACGCTCACTGCCGTGCCGCTACTCATCTGGGAGGGCAGTCAAGGCGCCATTCAACTGCCCGACAACAGCGGCTGGCTGATCGCCTTTTACACCGCGATCTTCGCCTCACTCCTCGCGCAAATCCTCTACATCAAAGGCGTTGAGGCGATCGGCGCAAACCGGGCCGGTCTCTTCATCAATCTCGTGCCAGTTTTCGGAACGCTGTTGTCGGTCGCCCTGCTTGGCGAGCATTTGCAGGCCTTTCACATCGTTGCGTTGGCGCTTGCATTGGGCGGCATCGCCATTGCCGAAAAGGGCCGCCCCCAGACAGCCGTCTCCACCGCCCCTGCATCACCAATGGATTAGCCGAGTTCCAGCGTCGTTACACCAAAGACGTTCTTCAGCGGAACGACCGGCGCGGCGCCGCGATACATTCGAGCCGTTTCGAAGACGGGCGCCAAGCCCATCTCCTCTGCAAGCGCAATCGCCTCGCCGTTGCTGGCGGGGATGTCGATGAAGACCCTCGCTCCTTTTGCCTGCGGTGCCAGCAACGAAAGCAACGCTGCGGCGCTATCCTTGTCGGCAGCAAACAGCGGGCCGAGCTTGTAGCCGTCGTAACAACGACGGATCGTGCCATACCCGCGGATCTTGCCGCTCCTGCGCACCACGGCCGAGTGCCTGTCCCTGCGGGCCGCACACCACGACGCCACAAATGCTGGCCGCGGGGCGGGAAAGATGGTCGCGTCATAGCGCAACAATCCGTCAAGTTTGTCGGAGACAGCCTGCGCGACAAGCGTCGAGGCCGGCAGGGCTGATATCACGCCGCCGTAGCGAACCGTCCGATAGGCCTCTTCGAAGCCGGCCTTGCGGTAGTTACCCTGCTGAGCGGCGACGCCATCCAGGCCGATGCTGCGGCCCTCCGCGGACGCCATGCCGGCATTCCAGATGGCTTTGCCGTAGCCGCGGCCGCGAAAATCCGGATGCACGATATAGAGTCCGAGGAAAGCAAAGTCGTCGCCATACTTGACGACCGAAATCGAGGCGACCGGCACCTCCCCGAGCACGCCAACGAAAAATCCGGAGGGGTCCGCATCGTGAAAGGCAATCGAGTCGTCGAGGCCAGGATTCCAGCCCTCCTGACGCGCCCATTCGAGCACTAGCTCCAACTCACCGGGTCGCATCGGGCGAACGGCAAACTCCGAATTCATGCAACGTCCTTAAATCAGATCGACCGCAAGCCTATACCCGCGGCAAAAGACAAGAATGAAAGTCTAACGGCGCAAAGTCGGCCGGGAGCGAAGAAACATGTTCATGGCCGAGGCGATCTACATCGATCGTCATGAGGCACGACCCGAAATTCTTCGCATCGCAATCATCATGGAACAGGGAGAATACAATCTCAAGGGAATTACTTAAGAGAACATAAAGACATGGTAAGTTCTCAGTAACGACCATCAGACGAGCAACTGGATTTTATATCGTGCCAGGATGCCCATCTTCGATAAAAACGCTCCGCAGGACGCGGAAGCGACGCCCTACGCGATCGCGATAACCTCGAGTTCCTGGCCACCGACAGTGGCGACATCTCCAATCGACTTGCCGATTAGGGACCTTGCCACTGGGGACACGAAGGATATCGATCCCGCTTTGGGATCAGCCTCGTCCTCTCCAACAACGCGATATGTCTGCACACGCCCGTCGTCGCGGCTGAACGTCACGGTGCTTCCAAAGGCCACTTGATCGAACGAAGACGGGTCGGGAATAACCTCGGCGGTGCGAACGCGAGTCGCGAGGTAGCGTAGGTCTCGCAAGGGATTCGCAGCCTGCCGCCGTCGCTCATTGATGTCCTCGATAGTGCTTGCGGCATCGAATGCGTCGCGCGCCTGCTGGAGCTGCAATTCCAGAGCCTTCAATCCCGCTTCGGTCACAAGGTTCGGATGCGGCGAAATTGGACGATCCGGCAGCAAAGTTTCAGATGCGGCTTCAGCACTTTCTTCTTTGACGAAAGCAACACTCAATTTCGCAACTCCGTTTGGGCGCCTCGTGGTCTCCCGGCGCACCGGCGACAGGTCATCCCGACTGATGGAACGACAATACCCTGTCCATGTTATAGCATCTCTTCCAGTGGTCCCAGCGGGAAGAACGCCGGCTCGGACAAAACCACACCTCCCAACTTGAGCACCGCCGGCGACCACCGCAATGCGCGGCAAATGCCCGCCGACGCAATCTGGTCATGTGCGCGAACGTCCCCGCCCGCCCAACATGAAATAGGATCATAGTCCCATTTACTGTTGTGGAGGTCTCAATAATGTTTCTCGGTCTCGATATCAGTGCCGGCTGCCCCGCCCATCGCGACGGGACCAGGCCGCGCTCCATCGTCGCCTTCGGCGACAGTCTGACGGCAGGCGCGGGCGCGTCTTCGTCAGACCACTCCTATCCCGCTCTGGCAGCTTCGCTATTCAACCCACCTCGCACTGTCATTAATCGCGGGGTCGGCGGCCAGACCTCGACCCAGATCGCTTCCCGTCAGGGAGGCACGCCCCTGCTGCTCGCCGTCCAGGGTACTGAAACCAAGAACCTCTATCCCCGCAGCCGAGACTGGATGACCTCGTTTGATGCAGGCGTCATCAACGGACTCACTCACGAATTGGTAGCGGCAGGGGTTGATGAAAACGGACTTCCCTATGGCGACGTTCGCGTTCACGGAATGGCAACCGGATCGTTCACGGATGTCGGTCGACAGATATACAGCTCCATCGCCGCAAACCTGAAAGTCGAAGCTGGCAGCCGCTGGACTATCTCTGGCGAGGCTCAACTGGTTGGCGGCTCCACCAGCGGCGTGAACGGTTTCAATCTCCTGCTCATTCAAGCTGACGAGGCCGGCGGCTACCTCAACGAAATCGCGTCGCCAGGTTTTCCACTCGATGGTGCGCGCAATTCCGTATCGGAAAGCGGTGAAGCAACCCACGCCTTTATTCGCTCGACCTTCCTGCTGAATGTTGCCGTCGGCAGCACTATCGACATCACGCTTCGCATCTTTCCGGGCCAGTTCGAGGCCGGCCCGCTGCGAACCTCCCTGCAACTCACACCTGGCGACGGAACGATCAACCTCTACAATCCGACCTTCTCTACGACATCCCGCTTCGGCACCAGCGCGAACGGCTGGACCCCGCGCGTCCAGGATGGCCACACAACCCCGCTACGGGTGGAAAGCAGCAAACTACTGGTCAGCAACGACGACGCCGGAATCCTTCGCGGCTGCGAGATCGCCCTGGCGGCGGTGCCACAGGGCAAAACCATTCGCGTCGGCTTCGATCTCGACTTCATCGAGGGTGGCGGCCTTGTCCAGATCGGCGGCCTCAATGCACCCGGTGGCAGTTGGGCGGCGGAAACCGCCGAAGGAAATGCAACCTCGGTTATCAGCTACCGTGGCCACCACGAAGTGATCTTAACCAGTGGCAACAGCACTTTCGGTAACGAGTCGTGCGGTGCGATCGCGTTTGTCAGCAGCGACAGCTATGTCACCTGGTCGCTTGACAACATCTCCATCGAGTGGGGCGATAGCAGCCCGCAAATTCCCGTCACCTACAAATCCGCGGACATCTTCATCGATTCCGGCGCTCACCGCGGCAGCGCTTCCGGCACGCTGGTCGGCATCAAAGGATCGATCTCCGCCGATGCCGCAGGCAATTGGAGCTTTACGCGAAGGTCCGCAGGCGACAGCGCCGGCGTGCCCTATTCCGCAACCTTCCTTTTGGACGACGCCATCGCGACACGAGGAGACGTCCAGTGGATCTGGGCCGGCCGCAACAACGCCAGCGCTCCAGCTACGGTTATGTCCGATATCGCAGCAATGGCAAATCGGGTAGCACGCGGGCGATATCTCGTTGGCTCGATCCTGCCTGCGGCAAGCGACACACCCGAGGCGATGCAGCAGATATCGGAGCTGAATGCGGCTCTCAAGACCGTCTACCAAAACCACTTTGTCGATCTTCAAGCTGCCCTTCAGTCCGCAGCCAACCAGACTTCTGGCGATCAGGAGGACGTGGCGGCCGGCCTGGTGCCACGATCGCTGCGGGCTGATGCAATCCACCTCAATGATCTAGGCTATGCGGTCGTCGCCGCCGCCTGGGCTGGCGCTACGATCGTCCAGGGCTGGTAAACAGCACGCGCTTGCGCAGGAAACGCGCCGGGTTGCCGGCAAAGATCGTCCAGGCCGGGATGTTGCTGAAGGCGACGCCACGCGCACCGAGGACAGAGCCCTCTTCTAAAATTACGCCGGGGCCGACAAAGGCCTCGGCCGCCACCCAGGCATTGGCCCCGATCGTGATCGGATGTGCCTCCAGCTGGAAATAGGGATCGTCCACTACATGACTACCGGCGCAAAGATGCGCGCCTTGTGAGATCACGGCATTCCGGCAGATGCGGATCGGCGCCATCGCATAGCAAATGACACGCGGGCCAATCAGTGCGTTCTCTTCCATCACCAGGTTCGGTGGATACCAGATCCTTGCCGAACCATGAACGCGGGCGTTGGCCGCCAGTTGTGCGCCGAACATGCGGAGCAGCATCGCCCGCCATCGATGCAAGGGGGCCGGCGTCCAACCAGCGAGAAGCATCCACGCGACCGCCCACGCGGCCCGTAACATCCTGTGCTGCAGCGAAAAGCTTGGGCCGCCGGTGCGCGAGCCGCTTTTCCTTGCGTCGAGGATGCCCAAGGCATGCTGTTCCATTATCATCGCCTCCAAGCTCGAACGGCGGCTAACTGTGCCGGTGGCTGGACGAACCGCCGGAGCGAGACCGAAAGCAGCTTCGCGACAAACAGTTGACAGACGAAAAGCGGAAGCACCGCACCCACCGGCCCACGCAGAAGAATGGGCAAGGACGCTGCGATGAAGAATTGGAGTACGCGAACCCCGAAGAACCTGTCCTGGTTGAACCGGATCATCGCTCCCAGCAGAAATGCACATGCGAAGCCGCCAAGCACGACGCCCACAAACCCGAAATCCATGTAGAAATCGCAGCCGAGAAAGAGGGAGAGGTTTGGCGTCCCGTACATGCCGGCGGCAAAGAGATCATTGCCGATATCAAGCCCGCCGACGATCGGTTTACCCGGCCAGACGGCGCGGGGAACGAAGAACAGTACGACAGCGGTCAGCTTTTCGCCCCACATGAGATCATGCGTCGACATGTAGCGGACGGAGTGGACAGCCATGTCAAACACATCGACGGAAGGGATGTCAAAGAAGTTCCCGACAACCGAGACCTGCGACAGATCCTGCAATCCCTCCAATCCTGAGCGTGTCGTTATATTGAGGATCGGAAACAGGATCGTCAGCGCCACCAGGCCACAAAGGTAGAATTTCGCCGCCGATAGCTTGCCACCAGCGAGTGCCAGGAACACGGGTCCCCACACCGCCAGCAGCACGAAGCGTGGTGCATTGAACGGGTTTCTGGCGACCGCCAGCAAAACCAGAACGAGCAGCAGCATCGACACCGCGGTAAGCCTACGCGGCGATAAGCGACAGTATGCTGCCACCAGGCAAGCACTCGCAGATTGAACGGCCAGAAATAGCATGCTCGCGATGAAGGGCTGCGAGCCATCCTGCTCCAAGCGCGATGAAAGCAGCCTTTCGAAGCCACCTTCGGACATGGCGAACAGGATGAAGGCAACGACGTTGAGGAAGAGGATGAAAGGTATAGCAGGTCGGACATCGGTCGCCGCCGGCTGTTCATCGGATTGCATCGACACGAAGAGGAATGGGAAGGCAAAGACAACGACGACCAGCATCGCCAGAGCGTACTCGGCCGGATCGTAGGCGTAGGCCGTTATCGCAGTCGCGCCACCGATCCGGTCCCCATGAATTCGCTGCAACGGCGAGATCACAAAATAGATAAACAGACAGAACCAGAAAATGTCGCCAATCTCGAAATCGCGCGATCGCAGGCGCCCCAAACCGACGATCACAATGGCGAACAGCGGCAAGCTCAGGCCGACCACGAAAAGACTGTCGGCGAAAGGCAAGTTGAGGAGGTAGAGTGCCAGCACCGTCCCGAGCCTGATCATCACTTCCCTCGCCATGCCGGTAGACCACGACGAAAGAGCAGATACCAAAGGCCCAACGCGCCCGCGGCATGCGAGACCACCTCGGCAACCGCAAGCCCAGCAAGACCAAGCCAGTAGCCGAGCGCGGCAGTTGCGACGAAACAGATCAGCATGGCGCCATTGGCCGACAAGGCGACCGCGCGGTAGTGCCCCAGTGCCTGTGCCGCCTGGGATAGCGTCGACACCAATGCACCGCTCAGTATCCCAAACGAGAAAAGACTGACAACACCGGCCGCTGCGGCGATCGCAGCATGTGTCGATCCGGCGATCAGCAAACCGGCTATCAAAAGGCCAGATGAACCAGATACGGAAATCCATGTGGCCAAGCGCTGAACGCCGCATGCTGTCCAAACCGGGCTGACGCTCGTGGCAATCCTGTGTACGAGCAGAGGAAAATGCGCTCGGCGGACACATTCCAGGACCTGCGAGCCCGCTGCCGTAATCTGCCGACCGTAGAGAAAAATCGCCGTCGGTCCCTGGCCAAAAAGCAGTGAGCAGATAATGAGCTGGAATCGAAACGACAGCTGCCCCGGCAGTAGCGCAAGCAAGACCGACACTCCTTCGCGGACAAGGTCCCTGCAGCGTCGCCATGTCACCGATATCCTCCCAGGAGGGCGGCCGACATGGCAAAGGGTCAACAACTGCATGGTGACGGCGATGCCGCATCCCATCGACAAGGCCGCCCCGAGAATCAGACCAGACTGGTTGGCCGAAAGACCGCTCGCAGGCAGCAGCGCTGCCCCAGAGCAGAGGTACGTCGCCATGCCGGTCACCCCGCTCAGTCCACTCAGCTTCAGTCCATCAAGAATGCCGCCGGCGTTGAAAGCCCAGAATATGAGGGCCGGAGTGGCCGCTGTGAGGTAGGCGCAGCTGAAGTCATCCCACGACCACAGCGCGTACGACAAACCAATCAATGCGACAGCAATGGCCACGCAAAGCCGCACCATGCTTCCGGACCAGAAGCAGTGTCGGATCTCCGCACCGTCACCCTTGACATCTGCTAAGGCAACTCTGCGGGCGACCGAGGTCATGCATCCAAAATCGACAATCATCAGCGCGAGAACAGCAAAGGAAAAACATGTCCCGAAGCGCGCCAGTAGCTCGAGTTCCCCCCGACTGACCAGCAGGGTCTGCGCGAGAAAGATCGATCCCTGCCCTATCCCGAAGCTCGCAATCAACAGCGCTGCGTTGCCGGTTCCCCGCCACGACAGGCCTCGCTCACCACGTACCTTTGCCTGGTGAGCACCGATCGCCGTCATGCGGCCACTCGGATCAACTGGCTCTCGATCCAGGCATAAGTTGCCTCCAAACCGGTAATGAGGCTTTGCGCTGGTCGCCAGCCCAGCTTCTCCTCGATCAAACGATTATCGGAGTTCCGCCCGCGGACACCAAGGGGACCGGGAATATGTCGCTTCTGAAGCCGCTTGCCGGCGATGGCACAGACCATGTCAACGAGCTGGTTGATAGTCACCATCTCGTCCGACCCGATGTTGACCGGTCCCTCGAAACCGGAGCGCATCAGGCGTGTCGTTCCCTCCAGACATTCGTCTATGTAGAGGAAAGAGCGGGTCTGCAGGCCATCACCCCAGATCTCGATTTCATCGCCATGCGAGGCGATCGCAACCTTGCGGCAGATTGCAGCTGGCGCTTTTTCCTTGCCGCCTTGCCATGTACCGGAAGGTCCGAAGATGTTGTGGTATCGCGCAACGCGGTTCTTCATTCCATGGTTGCGGTTGTAGGCGAGAAAGAGGCGCTCGGAGATGAGTTTCTCCCACCCATATTCGCTGTCTGGCGCGGCGGGATAGGCCGATGATTCCGCGCAATTGGGATTGTCCGGATCTTCCTGATTGTACGCAGGATAGATGCAGGCCGAAGAGGAGTAGAAAATTCGCTCGACATTCTGACGGCGGCAGATTTCGGCGACATTGAGGTTGATGGTTGCAGAATTGTGGATGATGTCGGCGTCGTGCTCGCCGGTGAAGATATACCCAGCCCCGCCCATGTCAGCGGCCATCTGGTAGACCTCGTCGAAGCGACCGTCGATGACCCTCTCGCAAACATCCTGCCGGCGAAGGTCACCCGCAATGAATTCGTCGGCTACCGTCGCTTCATATTCCGGATACTTGAGATCGACGCCGCGAACCCAGAACCCCTCATGCTTCAACCGTCGGACAAGGTGGCTGCCGATGAAGCCTCCGGCACCACAGACAAGAGCAGTTTTCCCCAGCACCTTACGCCCCCCAGCGCTATTTTGCCTGCAACTCCATCAAGAACAGCCGTTCAAGAATTCCCTCAAATCGATCCGCAATCCGATCAATCCCGAAACTTCTCTCGGCATACGCGCGACCATTTGCGCCAAGCTTCGCCCGGACCTCCGCACGCTCAGCCAACTGACGAAAATTGGTCACGAAATCTGCGTGATTGCCGGGTTCCGAAACGAGCCCGGCTTGCTCCCGCTCGAGGATTCTCCGAGCGAGATTTCCTGCGGGGATGGCGGCGAGTACTGGCTTCCCGGAGCAGAGGTAAGTGAGTACCTTCGACGGCACCGAAAAGATCCCAGCATCGGCTTCGATCATGGCGATCAGTATGTCGGCATCAGCCAACACCCCCGGCAGATCCGAGAATCGAACCCACGGTCGGACCACGAGGTTGGTTATGCCTTCGGTCTTTGCACGATGCGCGAGCTCGTCTGCCGCGCGGCCCTCGGAGAGGACGTCAATCGTCACGGTCAGCGCTTTCGCCGCAGAAAGAAGAACCTCGGGATTGTGCTTGTAGCCCAACGTTCCCGCGTAAACGGCGTGTATCGTTCCATTTCCCGGCTTCGCTCGCCCTTGCGCGCTCACATCATTCAGCGGCGCCCAATTTTCAATGACGGAAATATCGTGAGTTGAGACGCCGTTGTTGCAAAGAAACGGGACAAAGTCGTCCGTGATCGCGACGATATGGTCGCTTCCCCTCAAGAGGTCGTATTCGAGCTTGCGATAGCGCTTGGCGACAAGGCTGCCGAGCACCGGAAGCTTACGGGGCAAGATGCGGCCGATCGCTTCGCTATAGATATCCTGAAGCCAGAAGACGAATTTTGCTCCGATCGCCCGTGTCGCTTTGTAGATCACGGCTTGGGTATCCAGCGGGGCGTTGGAGGAAATAACGACCTCCGGCCGAAATTGCTGGATTTGAACTGCAACCAACCGTCCGGTTTCGATCTCTTGGGACCTTCGCCTGAGGAAACTGTTCTTGTGAAAGACTCCGTCCAGACGAACACCTGCGATCTGCAAGCTCGTGGGATCATCCGAACGGTTCGTCAGGTCGCCCTTAGGGGTTTGAAAGCTCTCTGAATGGACGTGGAAAACCTGATGGCCGCGTTCTGCAAGACAGCGCGACAGCTCGACCTGAAAAGGGTGACCCGAGTAATCATGAATAAGTATACGCCGTCGGCAATTCATGTCTTTTCTCAGATGAAATGAAGAAAAAGATGCCGCAAATTGACCGCCCCAGCAGAAAGCCGCCGCCACTGCTGTATTCCAACCACCCCCGCGCAGCCTGCTGCTCGGCTGAAGCCTACGCCACGCACGCAGTTCTTAGGCACTTGCAAGAACATAATGCCCTCCAACCGCGAACCACTTGCGTTGATCCCGTCTGTTCAGCACCGCGATGATTGGCGCTGCATCTCTCGTATGGCCCCTTAGGGCGGTGACTGCCTTTCGCGCGGCCTTTTGAGGCGTAGTCGCCCACTGCACGACGAAGAGCACAGCGTCGCTCAGCCGCGCGAGATAGAGGGCATCAACAGCCGCCTCCATTGGAGGCGTGTCGACGATAATGTAGTCGAAGTGCTGGCGTGCTCGCTCCAGCAGTTTCCTGACCCGCGGCCCCATCAGAAGCTCGTCCGTCGGAAATTCGGCGGGCCGTGCGCCGAGGATCACGGAGAGGTTGGTAGCGTGATCTGTCACCACCATGTTCGCGAGACCGGGATCAGGCTCGCCACGCAAAAGATTGACGAATGCCGATGTCGGCTCGCGATCGACATGCCGATGGATGCTGGGCTTGCGAAGGTCGCAATCGACGAGCAGTGTCCGCTTTCCGGCCAAAGCATAGGTACGTGCCAGGGAGGTCGCGAGCGTTGACCTTCCCTCTCCAGAGAGCGCCGAAGCAACCATAACGACGACGCCTGTTTCGGTCTCAGGTTCGAGGAGCCCGGCATTTCGCAATAACGTCTGATCCAGCGACACGCGGATGCGTCGCAGTGATTCAGAGAAGAGCGAGAGCGGGGCTGACATGATTGTGTCGGAAAGGCCTCGCCCGTGCGGCTTTTCAACTTCGCTGCCTGCCTGATCCGGCGTTACCGAGGCGAGCGGAATGTTCAGTACTGCGCTTACCTGATCCTCACTTGTAAAGCCGCCTATAAAGAATTCCCGGAGCAAGGCGCCTCCAATGCCCAGACCCAGCGCCAGGATGGCCATCACTGCGAGCACAAGACCTTTCCTCGGATACGATGGCTCGATCGGGGCGAGCGCTGCGGATACTATGCGACTGTCGGCGACCTGGAGACTCGCCTGCGCCTCGAAATCCTGCAGTCGCGTCAAAAGGTTCTGATATTGGGTCCTTGCGACCTGCGCCGATTGCTGCAGCGCATAGTATTGGGTGAGGATTTCCGAGGATACACCGCGCCCGTAGCTTGGACCGCGCGCATCGGAGGCGGTTTCGCCAAATTGCGCGTCCGCCAGCCGCAACTGCTGCAGCGATCCGGCGGCTTGGAGATTGCCATGGGAGGTGACGAACAGATCGAGATTTCGCTCATTCTGCGCAAGGACGTCTCGAGCGGCCGTGACCTGATGCTCGAGAATCTTGCCGGCCGAGACTGTATTCGCGACTTTTGCCTCGACCTGTTTCTTGATGTAGACAGCCGTCACAAGATTTGCGAGCCGCGCCGCCTTCTCGGCATCCTTCGACGTCACACCGACGGTGATAAGATAGGTCAGACCTTCGCGGCGAACCCGGACCGCGTACCTGAAAGAGTTAAGAACGGCCCCAATCGCCTTGTCGCCCGACGACGCCGTCCGCTTGAGGCCAACGACGGCCAGTAGCGGTTCCATGAAACCATTGGATGTAAACTCCGGGTCGGAGAGGAGATTGCCGTCCCTTATGACGTCGAGGAGCACTGCATCGGATCGAACGATGCGAACCTCGCCCTCTACTCGGGAGTTGTCGGTCAGGCCGCTTGTGGCGGCAGTATTGGGGTCGAGAAGATTCTTTGAACTCGTATCGACAAGAACCAGCGACTGAGCGGTATACCGCGGTGAGAGAGAGAAGAGGACAGCAACACTCAGCAGGAAGATCGGCAGAGCCACCGCCAATATTGTACGGACTTGCCGGTGGGCTAGTCCAATCAGCATTCGAGGGTCTGCGACATCGTTCATGCGAATGCAAACCCTCAACCGATACAGCCGAATACTCGCTCAGGTTTTATCGCGCAAACAATTACCACAGCAGGGACGCTTCACAACCACAGATAATCCTATTGGATTATCACCCCCTGCATTTGAATGAAGCCTGCCGGATGGTCGAGGGCCATCCGACAGGAGTTGCTTAGCGATATGGCTCGAAGAACCTCTGAATGGCATCGATTTCGTTCTGCCTGATATCGTGCCCACCGGCATGCCATTCCGTCGTGGTGGAAGCATTCTGCGCCTCAAAATACTCCGCCAAGGCCCTCGTCACGGGCGCAGGACTGATCGGGTCGCGCTCACCGGCAGTGATCAGTACCTTTCGTCCGCCGAGCGCTGGATTTGCCTTCGGTTGAAACGGGATCAGCGGGTGCATCAGAACCGAAGCATTGAACAATCCCTTTTCGATCAGCACGTTGGCAAGGATATTTGCGCCGTTCGAGAAGCCAAGCCCGAGGACATCGGTCGCCTCATGTTCTTTCGCAAGCGTTGCGACAAAGGACACCATCTTTTCCGTTGCTCGAGCAAGATCCGCCATATCGTAGACGCCCTCGCCGGTACGCTTGAAAAAGCGTGCTGCGCCGAACTCGGAAACATCGCCGCGCGGCGATACGATCGTCGCTTCCGGCAACAAGCGTCGCCCAAAATCAAAAAACTGGTTCTCGTCGCCGCCCGTTCCGTGCAGTACGACAAGAATGGGCTTTCCGGGTGCACCGGCCTGGAGCCGGTGCACATAGCTGTTATCGGTCATCGTGTGTCCCCTTAGGCTTCCAACGGCTGCAGGTGCTGCTCGATAAGAGCGCGCATGTGCTGATGTTGCTGCGGCAGTTTCAGTGCTTCACCGAGATGCGCCGTGTCCTCGTCACGGTTGAAGCCGGGTTCGTTGGTCGCAATCTCAAACAAGATGCCACCTGGGGTGCGGAAGTAGATCGCCCAGAAGTAATCGCGGTCGATGACAGGCGTAACCTGATATCCCGTATCCATCAGCGCTTTGCGCACTTCGAGCTGCTTCTCGCGGTTCTCCACGGCGAAAGCGACATGGTGCACCGAACCTGCGCCTGGCAGAGCTCGCGAGAGGTTTGGCATGGTTTCCAGGTCGACGAGATGGGCACCGTTTCCGCCGGGAATGGTCAGGCGCTTCACGCCATCGCGCTCTTCCTGGACTTCGTAGCCCATGAATCTAAGCAGCTCGGAAGTGGCGCCGTCATCGCGCAGTCGCATGGCGACCGAGTGAAACCCGCGGATCGCGTGGTCCTCGCTGATGCCGCCGTGCGTCCAGGGCAGACGATCGTCTTCCTTGACTTCAACCAGCGCAAAGCCGTCGCCATCGGGACCGCCAAAGTTCAGGCGCTTTTCGCCGAATGCTTCCTCGGTCTTCAGGCCGGTGACATTCAATTTGTTCAAACGATCGCTCCAGAAACCGAGCGAACCCTGCGGGACAGAGAAAACGGTGGTCCCGACCTCACCGGTTCCCGGACGTCCTTGCGGCATCTTCGGGAATGGGAAGTACGTCATGATCGTACCTGGCGCGCCGGTCTCGTCACCATAGTAGAGGTGATAGACGTCAGGTGCGTCGAAGTTCACGGTCTTCTTGACGCGACGCAGACCGAGCGCATTGGTGAAAAACTGGTTGTTGGTGCGGGCATCCTCCGCCATCGATGTGACGTGGTGCAGACCCTTGATTTGATCGAGCATTTGAGACCCCTTTCTTGCCCGCCTCGCGGGCTTCGGATGGGATATAGATGATCGCTAAGGGTCGATCGGAATAGCCCCGACGACCAGAACGCATTGTCTCCTTTTAGTGAACGACAAATAAAGATCGTTCAGAAAGAGCCTAAAGATCAGTTGGGTTCGTGGGCAACTGCCAGTCGATCGGCGCCCGGCCGCGCGCCTGCAAGAAGGCATTGGCCTTGGAAAAATGGCCAGAGCCAAAGAAGCCGCTGTGTGCGGAAAGTGGCGACGGATGCGGCGCCTTCAACACCAGATGACGCGACGTATCCACGAAGGCGGCCTTCCTTTGCGCATAGGAGCCCCAAAGCATGAAGACCACCGCGTCGCATTCGTCGTTGACCTTGCGAATGACAGCGTCGGTGAAGCGCTCCCACCCCTTGCCCTGGTGCGATGCAGCCTGAGCCTCCTCGACCGTCAGCACGCTGTTCAGCAACAGCACGCCCTGCCGCGCCCAATGTTCCAGAAATCCATGCCGCGCCGGCTGAACTCCCAGGTCGCTTTGCATTTCCTTGTAAATATTGACGAGTGAGGGCGGAATTCGCACGCCCGGTCGGACGCTGAAGCAAAGGCCATGCGCTTGCCCGAGTCCATGATAAGGGTCCTGCCCGAGGATCACGACCTTGACGTCCGCCAGTGGCGTGAGGTCGAGAGCGCGGAAGTACTCAGACCCCTTCGGAAAGATCCTTTTTCCTCCCTGCTTCTGGGCGAGGAGGAACGCCTTTAGCTGCTGCATGTAGAGACTGGAGAATTCGCCAGCGAGTGCGTTCTTCCAGCTCTCCTCCAGCGCGATCGATTGTTCATCCATTGACAGTCCTCATCCGCTTCTGCGCGCTTTCAACTTGCCTCGAGGCGGGAATTGGCGGACATTTTATTGTTGGCCGTCGGCAATATTTACAAATGCGGGGTAGATTGCGTTCAAATCGCAGGTGAATTCAAGCGCGTCGGGAACCTTTCAAGATGAAATTCGGAACAAGTGGACTTCGCGGCCTGTCTGTCGACCTCAAGGGGCGCGCTTCGGCACTTTATGCCACCGCGTTCGGACGCTACCTGCTCGACAGCGGACTGGCGCGCGCGGGCGACGCCATCCTGATCGGCCGGGACTACCGGGATTCGAGTCCAGAAATCACGGCCAACTGCACTGATGCCCTTGTCAGCCTCGGTTTCGATGTCCAGGACTGCGGCACGCCGCCGACGCCAGCCCTTGCGCTTTATGGTCTCCAGCAAAAGGCCGCCTGTCTGATGGTGACCGGTTCGCACATACCTGCTGATCGTAACGGCATCAAGTTCTATCGGCCGGACGGCGAGATCGACAAAGCAGACGAGGCGGCAATCACCGCTTTGGCAACAGAACTCGATCGTACCGGCTTTGCGTTTGCGCCCCGCGGCACACGTCCGCACGAGGTTTCGTCCGAATGCCTGACGGCCTTCCGCGAACGGAATGCCAATATTCTTCCCGCGGGCGCGCTTGCTGGCCTCAAGGTCGGCATCTACCAGCATAGCACGGTCGCCCGCGACCTGCTTGTGGATCTCTTGAAGCATTACGGCGCGACAGTTGTCCCGTTTGGCCGGTCAGAGACATTCAATCCTGTCGACACCGAAGCCGTTTCCGAAGAAACGATTGCCAAACTGACGGATGCCGCCAGACAACATGACCTCGATGCGATCGTCTCCGCCGATGGGGATGGCGATCGTCCGCTGGTGACAGATGAGACGGGCACGCCGCTGCGCGGTGATCTTCTTGGATTGATCGCCACAAACTTCCTCGGTGCGACCGCAGTGGTTACACCGGTTACGTCGAATTCCGGGATCGAATCTGCGGGGCGCTTTAGCGTCATTCGCACCCGCGTCGGCTCCCCCTTTGTGATATCGGGCATGCAAGAGGCAATCACAGCGGGCCAGAACCATGTCGCAGGCTTCGAGGCGAATGGCGGCGTGCTGACGGCGAGCGATTCCGAAGTCAACGGCCACACGCTGCGCGCCCTGCCGACGCGCGATTGCTTCGTGCCCATCCTGGCGACGCTGTTTCTTGCAGCATCCAGACGGCAGCCGCTTTCGGTCATCGTTGCTTCCTACGGCCTGCCGTTTGCCATGGCTGACCGTCTCGAAGACTTTCCGGTTGAGACAAGTGCCCGTCTGATGGCGCATCTCCGTTCCGGGTCTTCCAACCTCGCGGCGTTTCTGGAGCCGATCGGCAAAGTTGGCAGCGTCAGCGATATCGACGGGCTGCGTGTCACGCTGAAGGACCGACGAATCATTCATTTCCGTCCCTCCGGCAATGCTCCGGAAATGCGCTGCTACGTTGAGGCAGAAGGCGAAGCCGCCGCCGCAGCGTTGCTCGGTGCCGGACTGCAACGCATCCGCTGGTGGGCCAAGACGAACTGATCGACCAAGCAAGAGATAGTCAAGGATATTAGAGATGACGAAGAAGATCGTTCCCGTGATCATGGCAGGCGGCAAAGGTACTCGGCTTTGGCCATTGTCACGCGCTGCAGCACCGAAGCAGTTCATCCGTTTCGTTGGCGACAAGACACTTTTTCAGGAAACGCTGCGGCGCGTGTCCGATCCCGCGCTCTACGAAGCGCCCGTGATTCTTACCAACGAAGAATTCCGCTTTCTCGTCGCCGAGCAAGCGCGTGAGCTGGACATCGACCTCGCCGCCATCTTGCTCGAACCGGTTGCCCGCAATACCGCCGCCGCCGTAGCCGCCGCTGCGACGCTGGTACGCGACCGTTTTGACGAGGACACCATTATGCACGTGCTCGGCTCCGACTACGAAATCGTTGCCGACGACACCTACTTTGGCTGTGTCAACATTGCTGCCGCAACGGCGGCCGAGGGAAAGCTGGCAACTTTCGGCATACAGCCGACCGAGCCTGCAACGGGCTACGGCTACATCGAGGGTGGGGAGCAGCTTCCTTCGGGTGCTCGGGTGGTGGCACGATTCATCGAAAAGCCGCCACTCGCCAATGCAGAAGAAATGCTCGCCGCTGGCGGTTTCTATTGGAATTCCGGCATGTTCATGTTTTCGGTTTCGCGTCTGCTCGCCGAAATGCGCACCTATGCTGCACCGGTATTGAAGGCAGCAGCCGACTCGCTCGCAAAAAGCGTCAGGGATCTCGACTTCATCCGTCTCGACAAGGCAGCGTTCTCCGCGGCCCCGAACATCTCGATCGACTACGCGATCATGGAGAAGACGAGCAACGCCGCCGTCGTCCCCTCGCCGTTCAAGTGGTCCGACCTCGGCAGCTGGGATTCCGTCTGGAAGAGCGGTAGCCGCGATGAATATGGCAATGTGGCAGCCGGCAATACGACGGTCGTCAACACCAAGAACTCGCTCATCATGACACATGGTGTACACCTAGCCGTCCAGGGCATGGACGATATCGCTGTCATCGCCAGCGAGGACGCCGTGTATGTCGGCCGACTGCAGGACAGCCAGGACGTCGGCAACCTCGTGAAGATGCTCGCCTCCGCCCCCACGACATCGCAGCTGACCGAGACCCATCCCACCTCCTACCGGCCTTGGGGCGGCTATACCTCGGTGCTGAACGGCGACCGCTTCCAGGTGAAACGCATCTTCGTCACGCCGGGCAAGAAACTGTCACTACAGAAGCACCACCACCGCTCCGAGCATTGGATCGTCGTCAAGGGCACGGCCGAGGTGACCATCGGCGAGAACGTGCAGATGCTGAGAGAGAACGAATCCGTCTACATCCCGCTCGGCGAAATCCATCGCCTGGCCAACCCGGGCAAGATCATGCTCGAGCTGATCGAAGTGCAGACCGGATCCTATCTCGGCGAAGACGATATCATCCGTATCGTGGACGAGTTCGGCCGCAGCTGATCACTGTTGTCTTGAACTTATAAACTTCCCCCTGTAACACCATCGCGGCTCCGCCAACCGGCCGGGCCGCGATCGCCGTCTCAGGGAATGAATCCATGCGTATTGTGATGATTGGCTCGGGCTATGTCGGCCTTGTCTCCGGTGCCTGCCTCGCCGATTTCGGCCATCATGTCACCTGCGTCGACAAATCGGCCGCGAAGATCGACGCGCTGGAAGCCGGCCAAGTTCCGATTTTTGAACCCGGTCTCGACGCCATCATCGAGCATAACCGCACTGCCGGCCGCCTCGACTTTTCCAAGGATCTGGCGTCTCCAGTTGCCGAGGCGGATGTCGTCTTCATCGCGGTCGGAACACCTTCGCGCCGCGGCGATGGCCACGCCGACTTGAGCTACGTCTATGCCGCGACCCGCGAGATCGCGGCAGCCGTTTCCGGGTTTACCGTTATCGTCACCAAGTCCACTGTTCCTGTCGGCACCGGTGATGAAATCGAGCGCATTTTCCGCGACGAGTTCCCGGAGAAGGATATTGCGGTCGTCTCCAACCCCGAATTCCTGCGCGAAGGCGCGGCGATCACGGACTTCAAACGCCCGGATCGCATCGTCATCGGCACTGAAGAGCCGCGCGCCGTGGAAGTCATGCGTGAAGTCTATCGCCCGCTCTACCTCAACGAAGCGCCGCTTTATTTCTGCGAACGCCGCACCTCTGAGCTCATCAAGTACGCCGCCAACGCCTTCCTGGCGATGAAGATCACCTTCATCAACGAGATCGCAGACCTCTGCGAACAGCTCGGCGCCGATGTGCAGAAGGTCGCCAAGGGCATCGGGATGGACAAGCGCATCGGCGACAAGTTTCTGCATGCCGGCCCCGGTTACGGCGGTTCATGCTTCCCCAAAGATACGCTGGCACTGGTCAAGACCGCACAGGATCATGACAGCCCGGTTCGCCTGATCGAGACGACAGTCGCGATCAATGACAACCGCAAGCGCGCCATGGGCCGCAAGGTCATCGCAGCCTGCGACGGTAATGTTCGGGGCAAGAAGATCGCTATCCTCGGCCTGACCTTCAAGCCGAATACCGACGACATGCGTGACGCACCGTCGATCACCATCATCCAGGCGCTGCTGGACGGTGGCGCCAAGGTTCACGCCTTCGACCCGGAAGGCATGGAGATGGCGAAGGAAGTCATCGGCCCGATCACCTACGGCAAGGACCCATACGACATTGCTGACGGTGCCGACGCCATTGTCATCGTGACAGAATGGGACGAGTTCCGCGCGCTCGATTTCAAGCGGCTGAAGTCTATGGTGAGAACCCCTGTTGTCGTCGACCTGCGCAACATCTACCCGGTCGCCGAAGTGACAAAGCACGGCTTCAGCTACTTTGCAGTCGGAAAGAAGAACGAGAAGAAGTAGATGCGTTATTTCATCACCGGCACCGCAGGCTTCATCGGTTTTCATCTCGCCCGCCGCCTGCTGCAGGAGGGCAACGAAGTCACCGGCTTCGATGGCATGACGCACTACTACAACATCAAGCTGAAGCACATGCGCAATGCCGCGCTGGCACAGTTTCCTGCCTTCCGCCCGGTGACGGCGATGCTGGAAGACCGCAATGCCCTGGAAGGCGCCATCGCGGACGCAAGGCCGGATGTGCTGGTCCACCTCGCAGCACAGGCCGGTGTGCGCTACAGCCTGGAAAATCCGCGCGCTTACCTGACATCAAATCTGGAAGGCTCCTGGAACATCCTGGAGATTGCCAAGGATGTCGGTGTCAGCCATCTCATGCTGGCATCGACGTCGTCCATCTATGGCGCCAATCCGACCGTTCCATTTCGCGAGACAGACCGTGCGGACGAACCGCTGACCTTCTACGCGGCGACGAAGAAATCGATGGAACTGATGGCGCACAGCTACGCCCATCTCCACAAGGTCCCGACGACAGCCTTCCGCTTCTTCACTGTCTACGGCCCTTGGGGACGTCCCGATATGGCCCTCTTCAAGTTCGTCAAGAGCATGATGGAAGACCAGCCGATCGAGATCTACGGCGAAGGCAAGATGAGCCGCGACTTCACCTATATCGATGACCTCGTGGAGGCGATCCTCCGGCTTTCTTCCGTCGTTCCCTCGGAAGCGAATCGCGTGACCGACGAACGGGTGGAGACCCTCTCACATCAGGCGCCGTTCCGCGTCGTCAACATCGGTGGCGGTCAGCCCGAAAACCTGATGACCTTTGTCGAGACCGTCGAAAGGGCACTCGGCCAGCCGGCCAAGCGCAAGATGCTGCCGATGCAGAAGGGTGACGTGCCGCGCACCTTTGCCAGCCCCGACCTGTTGATGGCGCTGACCGGCTACAAGCCGGAGACAACGCTGGATATCGGCGTCAAGGCATTCGTCGACTGGTATCTGGAAGCGCGCGGCGAACTCGAACCGTAGACCTACCGTCTGGCTAACGGCGGAGGTTGGCGGCCAGCGCCTCCTTTTTCGATGCAAAAATCCCATCGATCTCGGACGCCGGCAGCGGATGGCCGAGCGCGAAGCCTTGCAACGTGTGACAGCCGAGCTTCGCGAGCGTCACCGCATGGTTTTCAGTCTCGACGCCTTCCGCAATCACGTCGACGCCGAGCGCCTTGCCGATCTCGACGATCGACTTGACGACGCGGCGTTGCTCGGACGAAGTATCCACCTCGCTGACCAGCTGCCGATCGATCTTCAGCCGGGCCGGTCGCAGCCGCACGAGGCCGATCAGCGACGCGTGGCCCGAGCCGAAATCATCGATCTCGATTTCGATACCCATTTGCTTGATGCGATCGACAGCCTGCAGAAGTTCATCGTCGCAATCATCCAGAAAGATCGTCTCGACGAGCTCGAAAACCAAAGCCCCTTCCGGTATCTCCAGCGTCTCCAAATCTTCGATCAATTGCGGATCGTAGAGCCGCTGTCCGGAGATATTGACCGAAATTCGCGGTAGGGCAGTTCCGTGCTGCCCCCAGCTCAGCCGATCCGCGAGCACGCGTCGCAGGATCGAAGCATCGATCTCGGAGGACAAGCCGAACTCGTCGGCGATTTTCAGGAATATACCGGGTGAGAGCGTGCCGCGCTCGCTATGATGCCAACGCGCCAATGCCTCGATTCCGACGATCTCCCGGGTGTGGGCATCGAGCTGCGGTTGGTAGAATGGAATGATGTCGCCCTGTTCCAGCGCGAGCTTCAACTCTTCGGCAAGACGCCGCTTACCCATCAAATCGTCTTTGAGCTGCTGCGAGAAGAACTCGATGCGGTCGCGCCCTGATGTTTTTGCCTGATAGAGCGCGATGTCCGACTCTGCGAGGAGGTTGGAACCCGAGCGATCCGATGACCAGGAAATGCCGATTGAAGCTCCGGATTGCAACATTTCGTGGCCGAAGCGAATCTTCTTCTTCAAGCGTCGCTGCACGTCGCGCGCCATCCGGTTTAGATCTGTCAGACCACCGAAATTGACCAGCAGGATGACGAATTCATCTCCGCCGATACGCGCCGCCATGGCCGCCTTCGGAACAGCCGTCTCGATCCGCAAGGCGGCAGCCCGCAACACGGTGTCGCCCGCGACATGGCCATGGCTGTCGTTGATCTGCTTGAACTCATCGAGGTCGAGATGCAGGACTGCAAGCGTAGAGACCGAGGCATCCTCCGCCAGTTCCGCCAGACGCTTGTCGAAAAGACGACGGTTGGGAAGTCCCGTCAAGTAGTCGTGTTCCGCTGCATGTTCGATGCGGGCACTGCTCTCCTCCAAGGCCAAGGCACGCGCCTCGGCAACGGTGCGCTGACGGGCAGCCTCGTTCGCGAGCAGGACGTCCGCCGTAACGTCCCATTCGGCACCAATGAAGAAGGGGGATCCTTCCTCGTTGACATAGAAATGGGCCCGTGACCGGATATGCCGTATCTCACCGTTCGGCCAAACGATCCGGAACTCTGAATTGTATAGCCCACGCCGCGCAGTCGCTTCCTCGAATTCCAGTTCGGCGCGCTCGCGATCGTCGGGATGAATTGCATCCGACCAGACAGCCGTCGGGACCGGACCATTGCCTCGTCCGGTCTGGTACAGTCGATGCATCTGGACGTCCCAGGAAATCTCATTCTGAGCGAGATTGTGCTCCCACACACCAATCTGGGACGCATCGAGCGCAAGCTCAAGGCGCCGCAGGATGTCCTGGAACTCTCGTTCGGACCGTGTGGGACTGCTCGATGCCAACGCCGTTCAAGCCTCATACAGCTTTCAGTAACAGTAGGGTATCGGTCCTCGTGCGAGGAATCTCATTATGCGGGCAGAACCAACCTTTTGGCGAGAGATTAATTAGGATGCACTAAAAATCCATCAACAACTGTAGGCGAAACACAGCACTCGATCTTGGCAGAGATCCAGTGGACTAGGCAATTCAGCCTTTCGAGGAACGAAGATTCTTTTGTTCGAGTTGCAACAGCAAGCCGCTATGATCGGTTTCGCCACCGCCATGTTCGACGAACTCCGCAAATTCGGCACGCACCGCTTGCGTCAACGGCAGGGCTAGAGCGAGACCGTCGGCAGTCGCGATGATGTTGTTCAGATCCTTGAGTTGCAGTTTGGAGGGACCTGCGATTCCGAAATCGCGATCAACCATTCGCTGACCGTGAACATCCAGGATCCGGCTTTCGGCAAAACCGCCCCGGATCGCGCGGCGAAATGCCTCACGCGAACCGCCCCCCGCCTCGACGAGCAGCATAGCCTCGGCAACGGCGCCGATCGTTATGGCAACGATCTGCTGGTTCCCAAGCTTTGCGAGCTGCCCGCAACCGCTCGGTCCAACATGCGTAACGCGGCCAAGCGGCGCAAAGACGTCCGCCAGCTCTTCAATCAGCTTGGCGTCGCCGCCTGCCATGATCGCAAGCGTACCGGCAGCCGCGCCGACCACACCGCCCGACACCGGCGCATCGAGATGTGCAATGCCACGCTCGGCGAGTTTCGAGGAATGCTCTCGCGCCGCATCCGGGGCAATGGAACTGGAATCGATGACGACCGCGCCGGTATCGAGCGCCTCTGCGGCGCCTTGCTTGAACAACACGTCCTCTACTGCCGTTCCGTCAGTGAGCATCGTGAAAACCACCGATGCTCCCTCGACCGCAGCAGCTGGCGTATCGGCAACCACCGCGCCGTCCCCGGCAAGTTCCTGCGCCTTGGCATGATTGCGATTCCAGACCGTGACGGCAAAGCCGGCGTGGAGCAAGCGGCGAGCCATCGGTGCGCCCATCAGCCCTGTCCCCAGGAATGCAATGCTGCGCGATTTGCTGGTCGTCATAGCCGTCCTCCCAGTTCATCCTCGATATGCACGCGAATAATGTCGTCGAAAGAAGCATCGGCGACGAAACCCAACTTTCTCGCGCGCTCGGCCGCGAATGCCTGCGGCCAACCGGACACGATCTTCATGACTAGCTCATCGGGTTCGCGTCGGATCAGAGTGACGGCCTTTTCTCCTGCGATCTTGCGCAACGCTTCAATCTGCTCCCCCACCGTAGCGCTGACACCCGGCATCGTCAGGCTGCGGCGGGCGCCAAGCGGCTCGAGATCGATACTGGCGGCATGGATGAGAAAGCCGACGGCCGAACGCGGCGACGCATGCCAATGACGGACAGTTTCCGGCACCGGCAGGATTGCCTCCTGCCCGGCCAATGGTTCGCGCACGATGCCGGAGAAGAAACCGGAGGCAGCTTTATTCGGTTTGCCGGGACGGACGCAGATCGTCGGCAACCGGACGCCGATGCCGTCGATGAAGCCCCGGCGCGTATAATCTGCCAGGAGCAATTCGCCCATCGCCTTCTGCGTGCCATAGCTCGTCAACGGTGTGAGATTGAAATCGTCAGGGATCACCTCGGGGAATGGTGCTCCGAAGACCGCTATGGACGAGGTGAAAACGACGCAGGGCCGATAGCCGTCCTGAAGATGTGCCTCCCGGATCGCCTCAAGAAGCGCACGCGTGCCTTCTAGATTAATGCCGTAACCTTTTTCGAAATCCAGCTCAGCCTCGCCCGACACGATTGCGGCGAGATGAAACACCACATCGGGCCGCGAGGCGATAATTCGCGCGGCTTGCCCTGGACCAGAAACGTCGATCGCGCTGGTCTCGACACGCCCGTTGAACCCTTCAGGCGCGGCGGGAATGACGACATCAACAAGAGAAAGCCGATTGATCGACTGGCCTACTAGCCGTCCATCCGAGACAAGCCGCGCCGTCAATTTGCGCCCGATCATTCCAGCTGCGCCGATAATCGCGATATGCACTGGCTGCCTCCATCAATCGTTGCAGTGTGCGACTCCCCTCGCCCTGCATCCCTTTTGAGACATAGCCGTATGGCTCTCCCATGAAAACAGGAAAGGCGGAGCATTGCTCCGCCTTTCCACGTCTCGCCGCTCGGAGGGGCTATTCGGCAGCGAGTCGTATGATTTCGGCTTCCTCCGCATCGTGCTCGTGCTCCTTGTGCTGGATCAGCGGGCGGTTGCCCGACAGCTTGCGGACCAGCACGTAGAAGACGGGCGTCATGAAGATGCCGAAGAAGGTGACCCCGATCATGCCCGAGAACACCGCCACACCCATGGCGGCGCGCATCTCGGCACCCGCACCGGTCGAGGTGACCAGCGGCACGACACCCATGATGAACGCCATTGATGTCATCAGGATCGGGCGCAGACGCAGGCGGCTTGCCTCGATGGCAGCCTGAACCGGAGTCCGTCCTTCGAATTCCAGCTCGCGGGCGAATTCCACGATCAGGATCGCGTTCTTCGCCGAGAGGCCGACAAGGACCACCAGACCGATCTGCGTGAAGATGTTGTTGTCTCCACCGGTCAGCCAGACGCCCGTCAACGCCGCCAGCACGCCCATCGGCACGATCATGATGATCGCGATCGGCAAGGCAAGGCTCTCGTACTGCGCAGCGAGCACCAGGAACACCAGCAGCAGCGCCAGCGGGAAGACGATCACGCCCGAGTTGCCGGCCAGGATCTGCTGATAGGTCAGATCCGTCCATTCGAAGCTGATGCCCTTCGGCAAGGTCTCTTCGGCGATCTTTTCGATCGCTGCCTGAGCCTGGCCGGAGGAGAAGCCCGGAGCAGGACCGCCGTTGATATCGGCGGAGAGGAAACCGTTATAACGGTTGGTCCGCTCCGGCCCGGTTGTCGCGTTCACCTTCAGGAGCGCAGACAGCGGGATCATCTGGCCCGATGCCGAACGAACCTTCAGCTTGCCGATATCCTCGGGCTGCGCCCGGAACTTGGCATCGGCCTGGACGCGCACGCTGTAGGTACGGCCGAAGGCGTTGAAGTCGTTGACATAGAGCGAACCGAGGTAGATCTGCAGCGTCTCGAAAACGTCGGTTACCGGGACGCCAAGCTGTTCCGCCTTCTCACGGTCGAGATCGGCATAGAGCTGCGGAACATTGATCTGGTAGGCAGAGAAGATGCCCGTCAGCTCAGGCGTCTGGTAGGCCTTGGCGATCATCGCCTTGTTGGCCTCGTCGAGCACCTGATAGCCGAGACCGGCGCGGTCTTCGAGCTGCATCTTGAAGCCACCGGTCGTGCCGAGACCATTGACCGGCGGCGGCGGGAACATCGCGATGAAGGCATCCTGGATCGCCCCGAACTTCTGGTTCAGGGACATGGCAATCGCGCCGCCCGAAAGCGCCGGCGACTTGCGCTCCTCGAAATCCTTCAGCGTCACAAAGACGATGCCGGCGTTCGAGGAGTTGGTGAAGCCGTTGATCGACAGGCCCGGGAAGGCGATCGCATGCGCGACGCCAGGCTCTGCCATGGCGATGTCGCTCATCCGCTTGATGACGTCTTCGGTACGGTCAAGGCTGGCGGCATCCGGCAGCTGGGCAAAGCCGATCAGATACTGCTTGTCCTGCGCCGGCACGAAGCCGCCCGGCACGGCATTGAAGAGCCCGTAGGTCGCGCCTGCCAGCACGACATACACAAGCATGACGATGCTCTTGCGCGACAGCAGACCGCCGACGCCCTTGCCATAGCCTCGCGAACCGGCGCCAAAGGCCTTGTTGAAGCCACGGAAGAACCAGCCGAAGACGGCGTCCATGGCGCGGGTCAGCCAGTCACGCTTGGCGTGATGGTCCTGCAGCAGCAGCGAAGCCAGAGCCGGAGACAGCGTCAGCGAGTTGAAGGCCGAAATGACCGTCGAGATCGCAATCGTCAGCGCGAACTGGCGATAGAACTGTCCGGACAGACCGGAGATGAAGGCGAGCGGCACGAAGACCGCGACAAGCACCAGCGCGATCGCGATGATCGGACCAGACACTTCCTTCATGGCCTTGTAGGTGGCAGCCCGCGGGCTGAGACCATTTTCGATGTTTCGCTCGACGTTTTCGACAACGACGATCGCGTCGTCCACCACGATACCGATCGCCAATACGAGGCCGAAGAGACTGAGCGCGTTGATCGAGAAGCCGAAGACATACATCACCGCGAACGTGCCGATGATCGAAACCGGAACGGCAATCAGCGGGATGATCGAGGCGCGCCATGTCTGCAGGAACAGAATGACGACGATGACCACGAGCGCGATGGCTTCGAGCAGCGTATCGACGACCTTCTCGATCGACGAACGGACGAACTTCGTCGTGTCATAGACGATCTCGTAGCTGACGCCGTCAGGCATGGCGGTCTTCAGCTCTTCCATCGTCTTCTGGACTTCGTCCGAGATGGTGATGGCGTTGGAACCAGGAGACTGGAAGACCGGAATGGCGACCGCCGGCTTGCCGTCGAGAATCGAGCGCAGCGAATAATCGGCAGCGCCGAGTTCGATACGGGCGACGTCGCGCAGGCGGGTGATCTCTCCGTTCGTGCCGGTCTTGACGATGATGTTGCCGAACTGCTCAGGCGTCTGCAGACGGCCCTGCGCATTGACGTTCAGCTGCAGGTCGACACCCGACAGGCTGGGCGAAGCGCCGATGGTGCCGGCTGCGGCCTGGACGTTCTGGCCACGGATCGCATTGGTGACGTCGCTGGCGGCAAGGCCATGCTCGGCCGCCTTCTGCGGGTCGATCCAGACGCGCATCGAATAGTCGCCCGAACCGAACACTTGTACCTGGCCGACGCCATCGATGCGCGCCAACCGGTCCTTGATGTTGAGGACGCCGTAGTTGCGCAGATAGGTGATGTCGTAGCGGTTGTCAGGCGAGATCAGGTTCACGACCATCATCAGGTCGGGAGAGCTCTTGACCGTCGTGATGCCGATGGTCTTCACCTCTTCCGGCAGACGCGGTTCGGCCTGCGACACGCGGTTCTGGACGAGCTGCTGTGCCTTGTCGGGGTCGGTGCCAAGCTTGAAGGTGACCGTCAGCGTCATGACGCCGTCCGAGGTCGCCTGGCTGGACATGTAGAGCATGCCCTCGACGCCGTTGATCTGCTCTTCGAGCGGTGTCGCGACCGTCTGCGCGATGACCTCCGGGTTTGCACCGGGATAGGTGGCGCGCACGACGATCGATGGCGGAACGACTTCCGGATATTCGGAAATCGGCAGTGAACGCAGGCCAAGCAGGCCGGCGACCACGATGAGGACCGATAGAACTCCGGCGAACACCGGACGGTCGACAAAGAATCTGGAGAAATTCATTTCAAAGCCCTCTCCGGGATGAAATTTTGGATGCAACGACCCTCTCCGGCGGTTGGGAGGCCGCCGGTGGGTCGGGTCATTTCGGAATTAACGCGGAGCGCCGGGACGCTCCGGATGCTTCGACTTACTGAGCCGTCGCGACTTTTTCTTCCGCCTGTGGTGCAACCACTGCACCCGGACGGATACGCTGCAGACCGTTGACGACGATCTTGTCGCCGACAGCAAGACCGCTTTCGACGATGCGCTGGCCATCCGCCGACGGGCCGAGCTGGACCGGCCGGTAGCTGACCTTGTTTTCGGCATCGACGACGAACACGAACTTCTTGTCCTGGTCGGTGCCGATCGCGCGGTCGCTGATCAGGATCTTGTTCTCGGCCTTCGGCTCGCCCATGCGGACGCGGACGAACTGGCCGGGGATCAGCTTGCCGCCGGGATTGTCGAAGACGGCGCGAACGCCGATCGTGCCGCTGGCAGCGTCAACCTGGTTGTCGATCAGCTGCAGCTTGCCCTTGATCGGCGTGCCCTGGTCGGCGAGCGTGCCGACCTCGACGGGGATCTGCTCGACAGCGGGAACGGCACCGTCGCCAGCAGGAAGCTGGGCAAGCGCATTTGTCACCATCTCTTCGCTGGCGTTGAAGCTGGCGTAGATCGGATCGACGGACACGAGCGTCGTCAACGCGGGAGATGCGCTGCCTTCGGCAACGAGGTTACCGACCGTCACCTCGATCTTGCCGACACGGCCGGCAACCGGGGCGCGGACCTCGGTGTAGCCGAGCTCAAGCTGTGCCGAGCGAAGCGCCGCCTGGGCGGTGCGGAGACCGGCCTGCGCCTCGGTGAAGGCATTCTGCCGCTGGTCGAAATCGCTTTGCGAAATCGTCTTGTTGTCGGAAAGCCTGCGGCCACGCTCCAGCTCGATCTGAGCAAGATTGACCTTGGCCTCGGCAGAGGCAGTCTGTCCTTCAGCCTGCGAAACCGCCGCCTGGTAGGGCTCCGGATCGATGGTGAAGAGCAGATCGCCGGCCTTGACCAGCGCGCCTTCGCGGAAGTGCACGGACTGGACGGCGCCGGCTACACGTGAACGGACCTGCACGCGGTCGACGGCCTCAAGCCGCCCCGAAAACTCCTGCCATGTCGTGACGTCACGGCTGGCGACGACGGCAACCGTGACCGGCACAGCGGGAGCCTGCGCAGGTGTGGAAGCCGCCGTTGCAGTCGTGCTCATCGGCAGTTCGAAAAAGATGGCTGCGGCCGAAACGGACGCAGCAAGTCCCAAGCCGGCGCCCACAAGGGCCCAGCGCTTTTTACTGGACGTCATTGGTACTCTCCTTACGGCCCTCTCTCAGTGGCCGAATTCAATCAGTTCGTCTTCAATGCAATAGGTTGGCTGCTAATATCCCGAACGAAGCTTTCGAATTGGTCCGTGATCGTCCGTTCCCAATTCGGTGCCTGTTCGCACTTCCCGCCATAAAGCAACGGCCAGCCTGCCCCGGCGGGGAGGACATTCCGGCGAACTGGAACGCCAGCCTGTTTCAGGCGGTCTGCGTAACCGAGCGTTTCGTCGCGAAGTGGATCATCTTCTGCGGTCAGAACGAGCGCGGGCGCGACCCCTGAAATCCGCGAACAGAGACACGGCGCCGCATAGGGATGACAACCGCCGCCGCTGAGATAATGACTCCAGCCCTCGGCCCAGCGCTGACGCATACCGATGCCGTCCGCCTTGCGGATCGACGACGTACCCATGAAAGGATCAAGCAGTGGCGAAATCAGAATTTGGCCATCGAGCGCATCCGCATAATGGTCTCGCGCCTTGAAAGCGACACCGGCAGCAATATTGCCGCCCGCCTCTTCGCCAGCAACGATCAGCAACGAATTGCGATCGCCAATGCCGGACGCCCGCTTGTTGGCGAGATAGGAAAAAACAGAGTAGCCGACTTCGAGCGGCTTCGGAAAGACGTTGCCAAGTGGGGCGTTGTAGTCGGGCACGGCGACGATGGCGCCCGCTTTCGCCAGGCTCTCGGCAACCACGCTGTCCCTAACGCCCGACTGCAGAAAAGCACCGCCGTGGAAAAACAGCACGATCGGCGACCCCTTGCCGAACTCGGCGCCCTGATAGACGCGTGCGGAAACGGGGCCAGTGGCCACCTTTTCCATCACTATGTCTTTCACCTGCACCGTCATCGTTTCGGCTCGCGTCTGACCCACATAACGTATTGCGAGCCAAGACGGCTTGCAATTTCTGAAGAAAACATATTGTTATTCCATTGTCGGAATAAGAAGCGATAGAGCAATTACACTGTTCCGAATTTCGAACAATACCGCAGTGCAACCTGCTTAGGTGATTTCCGATGGACCAGCTCTCGGCAATGCGCGCTTTCATCCGCGTCGTAGAGACGGGCAATTTCACACGGGCCGCCGACACACTCGCCATGCCCAAGGCGACGGTGACCAATCTCATTCAGGGGCTTGAAGCGCACCTGCACACCAAGCTTCTCAACCGCACCACACGCCGCGTCATGGTGACGACCGATGGCGCACTCTACTATGAGCGAGCGGCGCAGATCGTCTCCGAACTCGAGGAGTTGGACGGCAGCCTTTCGAACTCCCAGGGCCTGCCGACCGGCCGCTTGCGCGTCGAAATGGCAGGCGCCTTCGCCGACTGGATCGTCGTGCCCGCACTTTGCGATTTCTACCAGAAATATCCTGATATTCGTGTCGATCTCGGCGTCGGCGACCGCACCGTCGACTACCTCGCGGAGAACGTCGACTGCGCCCTTCGCGGCGGCACGCCGGCCGACCAGTCACTAATCGCGAGACGCGTATCAGAGGTTGAATTGGTGACCTGCGCAGCGCCACTTTACATCGAGAAATTCGGCGTTCCCGCCCGTCCGGAAGAGCTGGAAAACGACCACTATTCAGTAAGTTACTTCCGCGCCCAGACGAACAGGACGCTTCCCTTCGAATTCCGCAAGGACAATGAGGATCTGGAGATCAATCCGCGCTACCTGCTATCGGTCAACGACAGCCGGACCTTCGTGACAGCGGCATTGAGGGGGCTCGGCATTGCTCAACTGCCGCGCTTCATGATCCGCGACGCCTTGGCCAAGGGCGACCTCGTGGAAATCCTGCCGGAATGGAGCCGCGAACCCCTTCCTCTCTACATCGTCTATCCGCCGAATCGGCACCTCAGCAACAAGGTCCGCGTCTTCGTCGACTGGCTGGTGAAACTGCTCTCGGATGCGAAGTTGAACGATGCGTGACGCAGTTGCGGCCCGGAAGGGAGTTCCTTCGACGGGCCGCAACTGTCTGTCTTCAAATTCCTTTCAGACCTCGTCGCGCCACCAGGGAAATGGCTCGGCCGGTATCTGAGGTTGGCGCCCGGAGTTGGAGGTCTTCCAGTCGCCCTTACATCACAAATATAAGCCTGCTTTTTGCCGTTTGTTAAGTGCTGATTCCTGCACAGCAGGTTCGCAAAAACGGAACAATGGCAAATATCACGACTAGTGAACAGCTGGCTTGAGGAGATCTTCCAGCCCGATCCGCCGGAACATTTCGGCGCGAACACGATCAGCAACACCATTGACCACCTCGGCGCCATCTTCGGACGGATCGACATGGGTACGGAACGGACGCTTGCCGAAAGGCATCGCGACAACCTCTGCAATTGCCGTCGCAACCGAACCGGCATCGGCATCAATAGGTTCGAGCGCAGCAAGCCCCTGCAGCGCCTGCTCCGGCACACCCTTGTAAGGTCCGTCGTTGTATTCGGCCGCGCGCGCCGCATCAGCCGGCGAGCCGGAATGCGCGAAGTGGTTGGTGCCCTTGGTGAAGGCGCCGGGCACGATGATCGCGGTCTCGATGCCCCAGCGAGTAAGCTCGGACGCATAGGAAACGGCAACCGAGTCCATCGCCGCCTTGGCCGCGAAATAGGGTGCGAGATAGGGCGGCGTGCCGCCGCGCGTGCTGGAAGAAGACACCCAGACGACAAGCCCCTTGCCCCGCTTGCGCATATGGGGAAGCACGGCGCGGTTCACCCGTTGCGTCGATAGCACGTTGATGTCGAACAGCTCGGCATATTGCTCCGGCGTGAATGCTTCGGCCGGTCCGAAGGACATATGACCGGCATTGTGGATGATGACATCCAGCCTACCCGCCTCTTCGAGCACCTTGGCAATTCCGGCTGCGATGGAAGCATCCGAGACGACATCGAGCTCGACTGAGCGGAGATCGACCTTGTTGTCCCCCGAGAACGTTGCGATATCGGCGACGGCCTTTGCGTTGCGGCCCGCCGTATCGCGGATGCCGGCATAGACGATGTGCCCTTCCTTGGCGAGTGTACGGGCGGTGAGAGCGCCGAAGCCGCTGGATGCTCCAGTAATGACGATGACCTGCTTTTCCATTGTCCTATTCCTTCGAGAAGTGACTGATGACGTCTGATGCGGGAGATCGGCGCCGGGCCGACCCCGCCGCTGCAAGGCTGGAGTCAGATGATGCCGCCGTTGGCGCGCAGCACCTGACCGTTGATCCAGGAACCATCGGGGCCTGCCAGGAACGAAACAGAAGCGGCGATATCCTCGGGCGTCCCCAAGCGCTCCAGCGGATTCATCTTGGCCATGCGGGCGATCAGTTCATCCGACTTGCCATCGAGGAAAAGGTCGGTCGCTGTCGGCCCCGGAGCCACTGCGTTCACGGTGATTTCGCGACCACGCATTTCCTTCGACATGATCGCCGTCAGCGTTTCGACAGCCGCCTTGGTCGCGGCGTAAACGCCGTAGTTTTCAAGCTTCAGACCGACGACGCTCGTCGAAAAGTTGATGATGCGGCCGCCGTTGCGCAGACGCTTTGCGGCTTCGCGCAGAGTGTTGAAGGTGCCCTTCAGGTTGACGCTGACCTGGCGATCGAAATTGGCATCGTCGGCATCGGCAATCGACGAGAGCTGCATGATGCCGGCATTGTTGACCAGCACATCAACACCGCCGAAGGCTGCTTCCGCAGCATCGAACATGCGGCGGACGGCTGCGGGATCGCTGACATCGGCCTGAGCCGTCAACGCCCTGCCGCCGCTCTGCTCGATCTTTTCCACCAGCGCCTCGGCGAGTGCTGCGTTGCCGGCATAGTTGACGACGACGGTGAAACCGTCCCTGGCCAGCCGTTCGGCGATTGCGGCACCGATGCCCCTCGATGCGCCTGTGACCAGTGCGACCTTGTTCTCGTTGTTGCTCATTACCTTTCTCCTTCACTGGGTGCGGCTCGCCGCGTTTTGGATGAGGAGAAGATGCCACTTTTCGAATAGCGGATAATCAGCCATTATTCGGCATCACTATCCGGACATAACGAACAAACAAGATGGACAGATTCGATGCCATGCGGGTGTTTTCCCGCGTCGTGGAGAGGCGGAGCTTCACGCTCGCCGCCGAGGACACCGGCCTTCCGCGCTCCACGGTCACGGATGCGGTTAAGCAGCTGGAAGCCCGCCTCGGCGTACGATTGCTGCAGAGAACGACGCGCCATGTCAGCCCCACGCTTGATGGCGAAGCTTACTACCAGCGCTGTCTTTCCATACTCGCCGACATCGAGGACGCAGAGGGCGCCTTCGCCGGCGCCAAGCCGAAAGGCATGCTGCGCGTCGACGTGCATGGCACGCTTGCCCGCCATTTCGTGCTGCCAAGTCTTCCGTCCTTCCTCGAGACCTATCCCGATATCGAGTTCTACATGAGCGAGGGTGACCGGCTGGTCGACGTCGTCCGCGAAGGCATCGATTGCGTGCTGCGCGTCGGCGTTCCCCAGGACAGCGACATGGTGGCGCGACGCGTCGCCATGCTGGAAGAGATCACGCTGGCGTCTCCCGGCTATCTTGAAAAGCATGGTGTGCCCGAGCATCCCGACAGGCTCGACGGTCATCGCATGGTGGGCTTTCGCTCGACCGCGACGGGTGGTGTCCTGCCCCTGGAATTCCTCGTCGGCGGCAATATCCACAACGTCACCCTGCCGGCGCCGGTCACCGTCAACGCCGCCGAAAGCTTCATGTCGGCAGCCCGGCTCGGCCTCGGTCTCATTCAGGTGCCGCGGTATCATGCCGAGAAGGATCTGTTCGATGGCACGCTGGTTCATGTGCTGCCGGATTTTCCGCCGACGGAGACACCCGTCTCCCTGCTCTATCCGCGAAACAGGCAGCTCTCTCCGCGCGTTCGCGTTTTCATCGACTGGCTGGTGAAGGTCTTTGCTCGACAATCCTAGCGAAAAGCGTTTCACTTGGAGCAACTGTCAGAACCCGGAGATTTCCATGGCCATCACAGACGTCACCGTACATCCGAAGGACGGCGGCTTCGTTGTCATCTTTACGGATCAGTCCGGCAACAACATATCGGTCACGCTCTATGCTGCAGCCTCTCCCGGACTGACGAGCGACAACGCGATTACTCGCGCAAGGGCGCTGCTTGCCGCAACGCTACAGAGTTCGCAGGTCGACGGAGCACGCGGCAAGGATGCCGCACTACTGGAAGAGGAACTGGAGGAAGGCCTCGAGGACACCTTCCCCGCCAGCGATCCCGTATCGGTCACCGGATCATCGATTTCCGCGCACGACCCGAAGGTCGGCCACTAGAGTGTCCGAGCGATCGAAAGCCTGAACCAGATGACACATGCCGCCGGTGCGATCGGCGCCGCTCCCCTCACCGGCCCTGATCTCACGCGCTTTTTCGAACGCGATGCGATTGCTGTTGCCCGTGATTTGCTTGGCTGCCATCTCCGTGTCGGTGATGTCGGCGGTCGCATAACCGAAACCGAAGCCTATTTCCCCGACGATGCAGCCTCGCATGCCTTCCGCGGCCCTACACCGCGCAACGGCGCGATGTTCGGCAAACCGGGCAACGTCTACATCTACCGTATCTACGGCATGCATTGGTGCGTAAATTTCGTGTGCACGACGGGCTCCGCCGTGCTGATCCGCGCACTCGAGCCGGAAGCCGGCATCGCGACCATGATCGACCGGCGCAACAACGATGCGTTGACCCAACTCTGCAGCGGCCCTGGCAAGCTCTGCCAGGCGCTCGGCATCGATCTGTCCCTGAACGACAGGCTCCTCGACGAGCCGCCCTTTTCGATCGCCCCTTCCGCCCCCGTCGAGATTGTCGCCGGCAAACGCATAGGCATTACGAAAAATGCCGAAGCACCTTGGCGCTTCGGCATCTCCGGGTCTCGCTATCTCAGCAAACCGTTTCGCTGAGCATCATTCCATGACGGCGCTGTGGTCCATCACAGGCGCTACCTTCGGCTTGCGCAGCAGCAGCGCAAGCGGAATGACCGCAAGCGACATCAGCATCAGCAGCTTGAAATCGTCGATATAGGCGATGATCGTCGACTGCAGGGTGATCACTTCGTTGAGCGCCGCGCGACCGGCTGCGGTCAGCGGGTTCATCCCCTGCGCCGCCGCTGCCTCGAAGGCGCGGTTGAACGGCGTCACATAAGCGGCGATGTTCTCATGATTGACCTGGGCGTTCTCCACCAGCAGCGCCGAAACGATCGAGATGCCGACGCTCGAGCCGATGTTACGCGACAGGTTGTAGAGGCCGGTACCGTCGCCGCGCATGTGCGCGGGCAGCGTCGAGAAGGCGATCGTCGTCAGGGGCACGAACAGGAAGCCAAGCCCGGCGCCCTGAATGAAGCCGACCGACACGATCGTCCACTGTGAGACATCGGGCGTCCAGCCGGTCATGTCGTACATCGCCCAGGCTGTCAGACCGAGACCCAGCACCAGGAGCAGGCGCGTATCAACCTTGCCGATCAGCTTGCCGACGATGAACATGCAAAGCATAGTGCCAAGCCCACGCGGCCCCATGACGATGCCCGCTGTGATGACGGGGTAGCCCATCAGCGTCTGCAGGTATGGCGTCATCAGCGCCAGGGAGGCGAGATAGGTTATGCCGATCACGAAGATAAAGAGCATGCTCACCGCGAAGTTCCGGTCAAGGAACAGCCGCGGATTCACGAAGGACTTCTCCGCCGTCAGCGTATGCACGATCAGCAGGTAAAAGGCGGCGGCGCAGACGATTGCCTCGATCATGATCTCGCCCGATGCAAACCAGTTGAGCTGTTCGCCGCGATCGAGAAACAGCTGCAGCGACGCGATGCCGAGACTCATCATCCCGAACCCGAACCAGTCGAGCTTCGCCAACGCGTCCAGCTTCGTTTCCGTGACGTAGATCACGATGCCAGCGAATGCCAGCGCACCAATCGGGACGTTGATATAGAACACCCAGCGCCAGCTGATGTTGTCGGTCAGCCAGCCGCCGATGACAGGTCCCAGGACCGGCCCGACCATGACCGAGACGCCAAATAAGGCCATGGCCGAGCCGCGCTCCTCGACACTATAAATGTCGAGGAGGATGCCCTGAGAGAGGGGAACCAGAGACGCGCCGAACAGGCCCTGCAACAGGCGGAAGGCGACGATCTGGTTCAGCGATTGCGCAAGGCCGCACAGGACGGAGGCGAAGACGAAGCCGGCGATCGCCGCCAGCAACACCCGCTTGCGCCCGAACTTGGCGGCGAGAAAGCCCGACGGCGGCGTCATGATCGCAGCCGCCACGATGTAGGAAGTCAACACCCAGTTGATCTGGTCGGCGCTCGCCGAGACGCTCCCCTGGATATAGGGCAGCGCGACGTTGGCGATGGTCGTATCCAGCGCCTGCATGATGACGGCCAGGATGACGCAGGCCGTGATCGCGCCGCGGTTGGCAACCGGGGTAGCCGGAGATGATGCAGCGTTACTCATGGTCCTTGCCGCCTGAGCGGCCCAAAAGCTTGGAAACGAAATCCGGAAGACCGCGGGCGCGACCCGTATCGACGTCGACGACCGTGCTCATGCCGACGCGAAGCGGCGGCTTGCCGGCAGCGTCATCGATGCTGACGCGCATGGGAATACGCTGCACGACCTTTACCCAGTTGCCGGTCGTGTTCTGCGCCGGCAACAGCGAGAAGCTGGAACCGGAGGCCGGGCTGATGCTCTCGACCTTGCCCTTCCACTCGACGCCCGGATAGGTATCGACATAGATCGTCACTGGCTGGCCGGGCTTCACATAGGTCAGCTCGGTTTCTTTGGGGCTCGCCGCAATCCAGAGATTGTTGTCCGAAACCAGCGAGAAGGCTTGTGTCGACGCCTGCAGATAGGAGCCCGGCTGCAGCGAGTTGACGTTCGTCGCGACGCCGTCGAACGGCGCCTTGACGACGCTGTGGTCGAGTTGGCGCTGAGCGTCATCGACCTTCGCCTTGGCCTCGAGGTAAAGCGGGTTCTGGTCCACTGGCTGATCGGCATTGCCCCCGAGCTGCGCCAGCGTTGCTGCTGCCTCGGCCTTCGCAACGGCGACCTTCTGGCGGCCGGCGTCGAGATTGTGCTTGGCCTGATCATAGGCGGTCCGCGTCGCGGCAGAGCTGTTCAGCAGGCTCTGCTGCCGATCGAACTCGGTCTGATAGTAGGGAATGTCGGCTTCCGCCTGGGTGATCTCGGCAAGAGACTGCTGGTAGCTGGCCTGCATGTTCAGGATCTGGTTGCGTACGGTGCCAAGCTGCGCCTCAGCGCCTTCAAGCGCGATCTTGAAGGCATCCTGCTGCAGGCTGAAGAGCACCTGGCCCTTCTTCACCGCTTCGTTCTCATGCACGTTGATCTGGTCGACGATACCGGAAACGTCGGTCGTCAGCCCCACCATGTCGGCCTGGATATAGGCATTGTCGGTCGACATGATCTGACCGCCGTTGACATAGTAGTATCCACCGACGACGAGCGCGACCGGCAGCAGGGCGAAGAGAACGGGCCGCGTGAGACTGCGCCGGCGGCGGACCTGTGTGCCGCCGGGCGCAGCCACTGCAGTAGCGGGCGCTGAATTGGATGAAGGCGCCTCGGCTACCGTCTCCCCGCGGGGGGAAGCCTCGTTTTCTTCAACTGGGTTCTTGGCATTTGCGTCTGCTACGACGCGCAGGGAGGACTTCTCAGCCATGTTTTGTCTCATCTTCGGCTACCGGGGTTCGGCAAGCCTGCGCTAGGTTCGTCTTCATTGCGGTTAGGATACCGAACAGCTGATCGCGCTGCTCGGAAGGGATGCCATCAAAAGCTTCGCCGCGTGTCAGGTCGCCCAGTTGACGCATCTCGGCCAGAAGCGGATGCGCTTCCTCGCGCACATAGAGAAGCCAGATGCGGCGGTCAGTCGGATGCTGGCGGCGCTCGATGAGACCACGATCGGCCAACTTGTCGAGAATGCGGACCAGCGTGATCGGTTCGATTTCCAGGATCTCGGCAAGTCCGCCCTGGTGGATTCCCTCATTGCTGCGGAGATAGGCGAGCGTCTGCCACTGCGACCGCGTCAGCCCAAGGCAACGCGCGCGCTGCTCGAACCGCTTGCGAAGCAGCCGTGCAACGTCGTGCAGCAGAAAGCCGAGAGTGGGATTGCCGTTCATTGATATTCGCGCCAATTGTAAGCACACTTATAATACGCTCAGATATATTAAGCGTGTGCGCTGCACAAGTCTGTCGGCCACGAAATCGTGTGTTGCGAGCAAAATGCCGCACCAGCATTCTGGTCGGACTTACACGCATGGCTTCCAGCAGCCCGTGAAATTGCAACCGGTCGGCATTTGCAATTTCTGCCGGAGGCAGTTTATATACGTCCTACAGGTACTTAGCGGGTCTCCGCATTATTCTTTTCTAGCAATCGCAGATCGTCCACGCGCCCAGAATGGCGCTCAGGTGCAGAATATCGATACGGGCGACGCTTTTTCGCTCGGACGCAGCAAGACGTGACACGCATTATCTTATCGACATAGTGGGCTCGCTGGCAGCGGCCCAAATTGGGAGACTGCTATGCCTTTCTCAATTAGAAACATGCTTTTGCTGAGCAGCATGATCCTTTTGCCTGCAGCAAGCGCAGTCGCCCAGGGTGCCCCGCCTCCCCCACCCGTCACCGTTGCCAAGCCTGTCGTGCGCGATGTCGTCGACAACGATGAATTCATCGGCCGCTTCGAACCGGTGGATGAGGTGTCTGTCCGTTCTCGCGTCGGCGGCTACCTGCAGGAAGTGCATTTCACGGACGGCGCCGTTGTCAAAGAAGGCGACCTGCTTTTCGTCATCGATCAGCGGCCTTTCATCACTGCGCTTAATGAGGCAAACGCTGCGCTGGAGGTGGCCAAGTCCACACAGACCTATGCTGAAGCGCAGTTCAAGCGCGCGGAGTCGCTGGCGACCAGCGGCAGCCAGTCGGTCTCTACTTTGGACGACCGTCGCCGGGAATGGCTTTCGTCGCAGGCGAACGTCCGCGGTGCCCAGGCGACTGCCGACCGTGCTGCTCTCGATATGGACTATACCAAAATCACGGCACCCTTGAGCGGCCGTATCGATCGCCGCCTGATCTCGATCGGCAACCTGGTTCAAGCCGACCAATCGGTACTGACGACAATCGTTTCACTCGACCCGATCGACTTCTATTTCGATGTCGACGAGCGCCGGCTCCTGAATTTCGCTGACACTGCTCGCAGGAAGGGCCAGGTGCTTCAGCAGGGCGGCGGAGGCGTCGACGTGACGGTGACGATCAGCGACCCGAACGCCAAGCCCTTCACGGGAAAGCTCGACTTTGCGGAGAACAGGATCGACAACCAGAGCGGCACGATCCGGCTTCGCGCCCGCTTCGCCAACCCGGATCTCGTGCTTCAGCCTGGCCTGTTTGGGCGCATCCAGGTCGCGGCCTCCAATACCTATAAAGCCGTCCTCGTCCCCGACGAAGCGATCGGCTCCGACCAGAATGAGCGCGTCGTGTTTGTCGTCGGCACCGACGGCAAGGTTTCGACTATGCCGGTACGGCCGGGTCCGCGAATCTACGGCTATCGGGTCATTCGCGAAGGCCTCGACGGCACCGAGACGATCGTCGTCAATGGCCTGATGCGCGTCCGGCCCGGCGCAACGATCACGCCGAAGATGATAGAACTGCCGCAAGAACGGCGCGATACGCCGCCCGATTCCCCGGTCCCGGAGAGCGGCCAATGAGATTTGCCCATTTCTTTGTGGACCGGCCGATCTTTGCGGCCGTCATCTCGATCGTCTTCCTCGTCGTCGGCAGCATTGCTTATACGCAATTGCCGGTATCTCAGTACCCGGAGATCGCACCACCGACTATCGTCGTACGCACGTCCTATCCCGGCGCCGACCCGCAGACTATCGCCGACACCGTGTCAACGCCACTCGAGCAGCAGATCAACGGCGTCGAGGACATGCTTTATATGTCCTCCTATTCCAGCGCCGACGGCGCCATGTCGCTGACGATTACCTTCAAGCTGGGCACCGACCTGGACAAGGTGCAGGTTCTTGTCCAGAACCGCGTCTCGATCGCCTTGCCCCGCCTTCCCGAAGAGGTGCAGCGGCTCGGTGTCACCACAGACAAGAGTTCTCCCGACCTGATGATGGTCGTGCATCTGCTGTCACCGTCGCACCGCTACGACCAGCTTTACGTCTCGAACTACGCGCGCAACCGCATCCGCGACGTTCTCGTTCGTCTAGATGGCGTTGGTGACGTACAGATCTTTGGCGAGCGCCAATATTCGATGCGAATCTGGCTCGATCCGGAAAAACTCTCCGCCTATCAGATGACATCGGATGACGTTGTCGCAGCGCTCCGCGACCAGAACGTCCAGGTATCTGGCGGCAAGATCGGCGCGCCTCCCGTTACCGGCAAGAATGCGTTCGAATACACGGTGCGCACCGAGGGACGTTTTTCCGATGTCCGCCAATTTCGCTATGTCATTGTTAAATCAACCGCCAGCGGCCGGCTGGTCGCGCTGCAGGATGTCGCTCGTATCGAGCTCGGCGCGCAAGACTACGTCACCAATAGCTATCTGAACAACGATCCGGCCGTTGCCCTCGGTGTCTTCGCCCGGCCCGGAACCAATGCACTGGATACCGCGCATCAGGTCCAGGCGATCATGAAGGACATCTCGCAGAATTTCCCGCCGGGATTGGAATATCGGATCGTCTACGACACGACCGAATTCATCTCGGATTCGATTGCGGAGGTCTATCGAACCATTGCCGAAGCGGCGATTCTGGTGGCCATTGTCGTGCTGGTCTTCCTGCAATCCTGGCGCACGGCGATCATTCCGATCGTTGCAATACCGGTATCGCTGATCGGCACCTTCGCGGTGCTGCTGGCATTCGGCTTCTCCCTCAACATGCTGACCCTGTTCGGTCTCGTGCTTGCCATCGGTATCGTCGTCGACGATGCGATCGTCGTGGTGGAGAACGTCGAACGCAATCTGGCGCGCGGGATGTCTCCGAAGGAAGCGGCTCATGTCACCATGGATGAAGTCGGCACCGCGGTCGTTGCGATTTCGTTGGTCCTTATCGCCGTGTTCGTACCGACGGCCTTTATTCCGGGCATATCTGGCCAGTTCTACAGGCAATTCGCGGTTACGATCTCGGTCACCACGGCAATCTCGGCGTTGAATTCCCTGACGCTTTCACCAGCGCTGGCCGGGATCCTGCTGAAAAGCCATGACCACGAAACCAAGCGTGTCAGCATAGCAACGCGTTTCGTGCGCAGCCTGGCCAACGGCTTCAACCACGGCTTCGATCGAATGAGTGCCGGCTACTCATGGATCATCCGGCATCTCGTCAGCAGCTGGGTGGGGCTGACCTGCTCGCTTCTCGTCTTCGCAGGGCTCTTGGGAGCAACGTGGTACATGGGCACTAAAGTCCCTTCGGGCTTCATTCCGACCATGGACCAGGGTTACGCAATCATCGTCATACAGCTTCCCGATGGCGCCTCGCTCGCGCGTACCGATGCCGTCGTCAAGCAGGTCGGCGACATCGCCCGGCAAGTTCCCGGCGTCGGCAACGCCGTCCAGTTTGCTGGCTTCAGCGGTGCGACCTTCACGAATGCCTCGAATGCGGGTGTGGTCTTCGTTCCGTTCAAGTCTTTCGCCGAACGCGAGGAAGGCGGCGAGACCGCAAACAAGATTATCGGAGAACTCTTCGGCAAGCTGCAGAGCATCCAGGAGGCCTTTATCATCGCCATCCCACCGCCCTCGGTACGAGGCGTCGGCAACTCTGGCGGCTTCAAGATGCAGGTTTCCGATCTTGAAAACGCCGACATGACCCGCGCGCTTGGACTCGCGCGGCAGATGATGGGCGCCGCCGCCACAACTGAGGGGCTGACCGGCGTCTTCACAACCTTCTCGGACGCCAGCCCGCAATACTTCCTCGAGATCGACCGTGATAAGGCGCGCTTCCTGAACGTGCCGATCCCCAATATCTTCAACGCCCTGTCGATCAATCTCGGCGTTTCCTATGTGAACGATTTCAATGCGTTCGGCCGCGTTTACCAGGTCAGGGCTCAGGCCGACCGACAATACCGCATGGACCGAGACGACATCCTTGCCCTGAAGGTCCGGTCGGCGACAGGTGCGCTCGTGCCCCTCGGAACCCTGATGGAGATCAAGGATGCAAGCGGCCCGGCGCTTGTCCAGCGTTACAACATGTACGTTTCGGTGCCGCTGCAGGGAAATCCGACGCCGGGCACATCGACCGGCGATGCCATCAAGAAGATGGAAGCGCTGGCGGCAAAGATCCTGCCACCGGGAACCACGTTCGAATGGACGGAACTGGCCTACCAGGAAACCCACACCGGAAACACGGCGATTTACATATTTATTCTGTCGGTGGTCTTCGTCTTCCTGGCTCTGGCGGCGCAATATGAAAGCTGGGTGTTGCCTCTGGCCATCATCCTCATCGTTCCACTTGCCGTGCTCGCTGCTCTGATCGGTGTTTGGTTGAGGGGAATGGACAATAACGTCCTGACGCAGATCGGTCTGATCGTCCTCATCGGTCTTGCCGCCAAGAACGCGATTCTGATCGTCGAGTTCGCCCGGCAGGCGGAAGAGGAAGGCAAATCGCCGGTGGAGGCCGCAGTGGAGGCCAGCCATCTTCGCTTGCGCCCGATCCTAATGACGGCGTTCGCCTTTATCTTCGGCGTATTGCCGCTCGCGATCGCCACCGGCCCCGGAGCCGAAATGCGTCAGTCACTCGGGACGGCCGTTTTCTCAGGGATGCTTGGCGTAACGATTTTCGGCCTGTTCCTGACGCCCGTTTTCTACGTCGTGCTGCGCGGGCGCCGGAAAAAGCCTGCTGTTGCGCAGACCGAAGCCGCGCAACCCTCCGAGGAGGCTGCCACCGGGACTTCTTCATGAAGGGCGCCGCTCGACCACGTTCTGTTTGAGCAGGTCTGACGACAGGATCTTCCGGAGCGGCTTCTCGACAAGCTCGTAGGCTGCCGCTCCGAGAACCGTTCCGCCAACAGCGGCGAGCCCGATCGTCGACGTGGTCGACAACCCGATCATGCCGGCAGCCTTGACGATCACCGAGATCGCCAGCGTGTGCCAGAGGTAGATCGAATAGGACGCATCGCCGAGATACGTGAGAAGCGGCACACGGCCAATGCTGCCATCTGTCTCGAGCGACACCATGCCGTAGACCAGCGCCATGGCGAGCGGCCCGCAGATCGTTTCGTCGAAATCGGCACCGATCAGGAAAATCGTCGCAAAGCCGGAGAGCGAGGCACCGACACAAGCAAGCCCCAGGCTAGTTCCTGCGATCCACCGCTTGATCCACAATTCCGCAATGAAGACGCCTCCGAGGAATTCCAGAATGATCGGCCGGGTATAGGTTTTGAGCACCGGCGACGCCGGCTCGAAGAGAAGGCCGATCAGGAAAAAGCCACCGAAGATCGCCGTTAGATACAGCAGCCGCCAGCGACGTGGCAGGAAAAGCGCCCCAGCAAACAACACGTAAAAGAACATCTCGAAACTCAGCGTCCAACCCTGGACGAGGACCGGCCAGATGTCGCCGGTGCTTGGCGACAGGGCCGGAATGAAGAACAGCGAGGCAAGGATGTGGGCGCCGGTCAGCTTCAGGTTCGGGAACAGGCCGACCACAGCGCCGGCGATCATCACGCTCGTCACCAGCCAGTAGGAGGGCGCGATACGCCTAATGCGATCGAGCAGGAACCCTTGGGGTGTCATCGGGCGGCGATCACTGATGACCCACATGATGAAGCCGCTGATCACGAAGAAAACATCAACGCCAGCGGCACCGATTGCAAAATGCTCACCGGTCTTTTCGGCAGCGTGGAAGACCACGACGGCAAGTGCCGCAAAGGCGCGCAGATATTGGATGCCGTAAAGTGTCTTCATCGGTTTCCTCGGGGAGCCGGTCAGGCCGGTCGAAATGTTATGGCGTTATTGAGCGATGGGCTCAGGCAACTTGTGGTGTCGCCAAGAGCTCACCGCCGGCAGTCGACGCGCAGTCGCCAGCTTTCCAGCGGTGAAGTAGAAAAGAAACGTCCCGACGTTGTATGGCGTCAGAATATCAATCTCGACGAAGGAGCGGATCGTCAGCAGGACAGCAATCGAGAAAAGCAGATAGGATTCAACATTCCTGAAATCCTCGATGACGCGCCGCAAATGCCCCCAGAGGATCCGCAGCAGCATCGCCGCGAGGATAAAGACGCCCGCGAGGCCCAGTTCGACGGCCGTTTCGATATAGGTGTTGTGGAAATGGAAGCCGCTCCGCGACCCGATAAAGAACTCTTCCCACAGCCGCTCCGGCTCGGAGAAGCCCTGGACCCAATAGGCCTGGTAGCCGATGCCGAAGATCGGATTCTGTTTTGCCGCCTCGATCCCCTGTTGCCAGAGATAGGTGCGCCCGGTCAGCGTCGAATCCTTGCCGAAGATGCCTAGAACGGCGTCGACCGCTCCGAGATAAACGCCGGCAACGGCGAGAACGATAACGGCGACGCCGCCGCCGACGACCAGCAGTTTTCGGTGATCAGGCGTCAGTGCGAGGACGACATGCAATCCCATCATCAAGGCCAGCACGACAGCCGTGGTCAGCACGGATGTCGCCGATTGGCAGGCGATGAGGCAATAGGCGGACAAAAGTCCAACGATGCCGGACGCAGCCATCCAGAGGCGTCTCTCGCCGAAGATGAAGACGGCTGCGAACGAGACGATCAACCCCAGCGACGCGTAGAAGCCGAGCTGGTTCTTTGAGGCGAAGGCCCCCACGAAACTGAAGGTTCCGTCCAGCGGATCGTACTCGTAGTAGCCGAACAACAACGAATAGATGAGGACGATCCCGACGCCGGCGATCATGCCGACCGTCAGGGTCCTGACGTCGAGCACCCGCACCGCAATCAGCGCACAGATGACCTGCGTCAGGTACTGAATGCTGGCTCGCACAGAGATGCTTGGAACGGCAGACCAGAACACCGACAGGAAGGCGAGCGCGGCGAAGGCGTAGATCCAGAGGTAACGACCGTGACTGCCGAGCACCTTCTTGTAGTCGACGGCGATCAGCGGCAGCCAGAGCGCATAGTAAAGCAGGATCGCCACCTGCCCGAACTTGATCGAGTAGGCGAAGCAAAAAAGTGACAGTGCCACGGCGGGAATGGCATAAGCCGCGTTCCCGCCTGGCTGAATGAGCGCCGATTTTGCGATCCGCATTGCGGCCTCGTTATCTCATCGCCAGTCCGGCAGTGACCTTGATCAGGTCGCCGGGCAGGAGCGCAGTATTTTCCTGAACCGGAATCTCCTTCGCCTTGCCGTCAACTTCGCGGACGATTGAATAGGCGATGCTCGCAGCCCCGGTGCTGGTGTCAAAACGGGCGGCATCGGTCGATTGCGTCAACGCCTCCGCCATCAGCGAGTTGCTGGTTTCGAGCTTGAGATTGAGTTCGTCGAGCTGAGCGTCGGCATTCTGGAGCTCCTGGGATAGCTGTGCATCCCAGTCGTTCCGAAGCGTGATCTCGTCTTGGTTGGCCTTGCTGATGTCCTGCTTGGCCTTCAGCGAATTGGTATCGATATCGAGGAGCGTCGCCTCGGTATCAGCTGCCCGCTGTTCAGCGGCCATCTTGCGGGCGCTCAACGCAAGGCCCTTCTCCGCAAGATCTTCGACCTTATCGCGATCCTCAGTCGCCAGCTGCAACTGCCGGGTCTGGGTTTCGCTCTTCTTGGCAAGTGTCTCGACTTCGCTTTGGAGCAACTGCTTGAGGTCGGCAAGCGCCTGAAGCTGCAGCGTCAGGCGTTTCCTGCGGGTGTTCATGAGAGCCGTTTCGCTGTCAAGCAGGGGCTTCGCCTCCGGCTTGTCCTGAAGCTCCTTCGGCATGTCAATCGTATCCTGGTTGGCGATCTCGGCCCGCAGCCGCGCCTGCTTCACCAATAGGCGTGCACGGTCTGCCATGTAGACGACCGCGTCACCCTTTGCATTGATGAAGTCACGGGCGAACCGTTGCCCGGCGTCTGCACGGCGCAGACCGCCGGCAAGGCTCACGGCCTTGATGATCGTCAGATTCGGCGCAAACGGGTATTCACCGGGCTTTTCGACGTCACCGGACAGATAAACCGGCCGGAATTCCGAGAGCTCGACCGAGGCAGATGGACGGTCCTTCAGAGCAAATTGCTTCTGCAGAGCCGTGCCGATCTCCTGGGCGATTGCGTCAGTCGTTTTGCCCGAAGCAGGCATGTCTCCGACGAAAGGCAAGGAAATGCTTCCTGAAGGCCCGACCGTGTAGTCCCCACTGACGACCGACCAGTCGCGGATGCTGCCATCCGCGGTCTGCCACTCGGCCACCCGAATCTTCAGCTTGTCCATGATACCAAGACGGTAGTCGTCGGCAGCAGCAAGCGATGAAGACGCCAGAAAAGCACCAAGTCCGGCTGCGACAACAACACCGGATCTTAGCGTGCGAAATCGTCCGGCCTTGCCGTCAAGAAAGCGTTTTTCCATTACCTTCCCCGTGTCTCGGCACGACAAGCCGCAAGGCGTTGCCGCGCAGTACTGTTTGGTTTTTGAGATGCGGCTTAGTAGCTGCCGCGTTGAGCGCATACCGCCGGAATTGTGCGTGCGATGATCACGACATCCCGAACCAGCGACCAGTTTTCGACGTAGTGTGTGTCGAAGGCGACGCGAGTTGCGTAAGAAACGTCATTGCGTCCGCTGATCTGCCACAGGCCCGTCAGGCCAGGGCGAGATTGCAGATAGTAGACGGCCGAATTCTCGTACATTTCGAGTTCGTCTCGAACGACAGGACGCGGACCGACGACGCTCATTTCGCCGCGGATGATATTGAAGAGCTGGGGAAGCTCATCAAGACTCAACTTGCGTAGAACGGCACCCACGGCAGTGACCCGGGGGTCATCCTGCAGTTTGCGCGTTGCACGCCACTCTTCCATGGCCTTCGGATTGTTGCGCAGGTGCTCCTGCAGAACCTTGTCACCATTGGTGACCATTGTCCGAAACTTCAGGCAACGGAACTCCTGGCCGTTATGGCCGATGCGGCGATGCCCATAGAAGATCGGTCCTTTGTCCGAGAGCTTCACAAGCAACATCACCATCAAAAAAAGCGGGCTCAGAAAGATGAGCCCGAGGCAGGCGGCGGACATGTCGAATGCCCGTTTCGCGATCCCGCCAGTCGGCGGAAACACGCTCTGATGAACTACGCCATAAAATGGCGAACTGTCCGATCTCGTCGCAGACTTCATAGAGGTAACTCCACTTATGTTTGCCGTTTGGTCGGGTAGGCTCAGGCCGCTTAGCTAGCGCTGACGAATTCGAAGTGTATGAGGTGATTTTGTTTTTTTAAGCCACAATTTTAAGACCGTGGCGTTACGGCATGTTTTTGGAGCCGCCGTTCAACTTTTTTGTTTTTAAGACTCTGCTGAAACAATCATACAATTCTTTGGCGATTTCGAACTAATCTCTGCGTGTACCAATAAAAGTCTCTGGCATTGCTATCCGAGCCAAAGATACTGAAGTCTAGGACGTCAGGGCGGGGTGCCGGCAATTGCTGGTTTCCACTGTCGGCTTCTGAGAAAGGCCCGGTTTCTATTTGCAAAAAGGAGCCACCTATTGCATTGCACCATGCATTTTGCGCTGCACCAGCTAACCGTTTGAAATTAAAACTTTGTAATAAAAGTTGAACAGAAAGCACTCCGAACGCACCCCACACCGCATACATTGTGGCACTAATAGGAGCGTGTATTGCCAAATTGTGCGCAACTACCGATGGACGCAATGTTTTTTAATCATCTTTCGAGAAAGCGATGCGGCGGCGGCAGTGCGTGGCATTTTTACCAATAGCCGGAAGAAACCTTTAAGATCGTGGCTGTACTACGCCTCTCGCAGACGCAAAAAAACGTCTCCAGACCTTCAGTTGAAACAGGAAGTCCTGTAAAACATTATCCTAGGAAGGATCCTGGTGGCGCTTTCGTCTTCAATGATTGTACATTGAACGAAGCTCCGATGGAGGAGGCAACAGATGTATGCACCTCGCGTTATCTTCAGCATGCTCGGCGCATTGGCCGTATTTGCTGTCGCGACGTATTGGTTGAGCGGTTCTCTCACCGGGACCGCAGTCAAGACGGCAATCTCTGCCGTCCTGCTTCAAATCGGTTATTTCGGCGGCGTCTTATACCTCGTCTGGAAGGAGAGCAGGAGCCGCACGATTCGCCCCTCAGTGAGGCGCGAAGAGACGGAAAAGCTGCCTGTGTCGCCATTCAAGGGTTCTGAACCTTTCAACCGCTAAGCCTCTTCGATTCGAAGCATTGCCATGCCTTCCCGGCATGAAGAGCATCCCGTTCGTAACATCATTTGAAGAGCGGACCGTTGTCCGCCACATTTTGACGTCTTAGTTGTTGGGCGAAACAACGGAGGTCACGCGTGGCAAAAACCGCAAACATTTGCGTCATCATCGCTGCCAAGAACGCAGCAGACACCATCGAAACTGCCGTTAGATCGGCCCTTCAAGAGCCTGAAGTGGCCGAAGTCGTCGTTGTCGATGACGGCTCCAGCGATGACACGGCGGGAACCGCAAGGCGGGCCGACGACGCCAGCGGCAGGTTGAACGTTGTCAGATTCGACCAAAACAAAGGGCCGTCGGCCGCCCGCAACCACGCCATCGCAATCTCTTCGGCGCCACTGATCGCAATCTTGGATGCGGACGATTTCTTTTTCGCAGGTCGCTTTCGCCGCATGCTTGCAGAAGACGACTGGGAATTCGTTGCCGACAACATCGCCTTCGTCGATGCCGATGCGGCAAGCCTGGCGCCGGGGCGGCTCCAGCAATTCGCCGAAAATCCGCTCTTCCTCGACCTGCCTACCTTCGTTGACGGCAACATTTCAAAGCGCGGTGTCCGCCGCGGCGAGATCGGCTTCCTCAAGCCGGTCATGCGACGCGCCTTTCTGGATAAGCACGGCCTGCGTTACCGTGAAGAAATGCGGCTCGGCGAAGACTACGATCTCTACATCCGGGCCTTGGCGCTCGGCGCGCGCTACAAGGTGATCCACAGCTGCGGCTACGGCGCGGTCGTGCGCGGCGACTCGCTCAGCGGACGCCATCGCACCGAGGATTTGCGCCGCTTGTATGAGGCCGATCGCACGCTCCTGAAGTCGGTGAAGTTGCCCCCACAGGCGGCGGAAGCCGTGCGCCGGCATGAGCGGCATGTACGCGGCAAATATGAGCTGCGGCGGTTCCTCGATATCAAGGGCCAGGCAGGGCCGCTAGCAGCGATCGCCTACGTTGCTGGGAACCCAGGAGCCTTCCCCGCGATTGCGACGGGCATCCTTGCCGACAAGACGGAACGCCTGCGCAACCCCGGCGGCGTCTCCGTCACGGCGCCGGGCAATGGCCTACGATATCTTTTGAGCGCCCCGGCAAAATAACCGGGAATCGACTACTTCGAGAGCTTCGCAGCAGCCAGCTGCAGCGCACTTCCCAACAAACGGGGATCGCGTGCCGCCCATCGTGCAAGCAATCTGAAATCTGGCGTCTTGCGCCGGCGCAGCAGGCCGATCTGGCTCCAGATGGCCTGCCTTCGCGCCGTATTCTTGTGTTTCTTGATGGTTTCGACCTCCTGCGGCCGGCGGGAGAACCGGCTTTCCAGCTGGTCAAGCGCCATCCAGGTGATGAATTGCTGCTTGAGAAATTCCGGTGAGGCGTTGTCGACGCCGTGGAAGATGTTGATGCCCTCGCCGCGCAGCGCACCCGGCTCCGCGCAGAGCAACACCTGTTTCGCCGCAATGATGCAATCGCAGAAGAACAGGACGTCCTCGGCGGCCAATCGCAAGGCGGCGTCGAAACGGACCTTCTCGAACAGCGGCCGACCGATGACCATGCAGGACATATGCAGGAAGGCCCAGTTCTTCAGCATGACGCCGGCAAGATCCGGCACGTCCAGGATCAGCGGCTTGTCCAGCAGGCGCCGCGCTCCCTCCTCTTTCTCGAGAGCGGCGATACCGAAGTGATAGTCAAACTCCTCGCCGCCTTCGATCGACGCCCAGTAGCAGTCGCCCCCGAAGGCCTCCATCGCCTTGGCTGCGTTCTCCAGGTGATCGGGAGTCCAGACATCATCGGAGTCGAGAAAGGCAACGTATCGCGTCGCCTTCGGCACATGATCGAGGCCAGTGTTTCTGGCGCCGCCAGGCCCGGCGTTCGGTTGGGCGATCACTGTCACGCGCGCCCTGTTCTCCTCCGACAAAAGAGCGAGGTCCGCATCTGGGGAACGTGGTGACTGGTCGTCGACGACGATGACATCAACATCCGTGTAGCTTTGCGAGAAGACCGACTCCAAGGCGCGGCTGAGAATGCCGTCCTCGCGCTGATAGAAGGGGATGATGATCGTGAAGGTCGCCATAGTCTCTCCCTTGAGATACGCGAATTTATGTTTTCGCCCCAGCGCATCTAGGGGTGAATGACAGGCGCAGCAAGTGTGCTGCACTGCAAAATGATGACGTTCATTTCGGCCGAAGTTTGTCAAAGCTGTCCAGTGATAGGATCGCATCAACCCGTATCGAAACGAAACGGCGGCTCGCTCTCAAGCCGCAATTCCGCCATGATCGGAGCCGTTCGTCAGCCTCTCGTTGTAACAATCGTTCACCAGTCAACAAAAACTTTTATGCCACTCGCGACGGAAAAGCCTAGAAATTGATGAATATCATCATGTTATGAAATGCACTGCTGACGTTGACGTTGAGGACCATTCGGCGGGCCGACACATAGGCTTTTTCTCATACTGAGCCAGGACAGGACGACTGTTACGAAGTGGGACCGCCGATCACTTTTTGCTGCACTGCCATATTTTCTTCCGTGAATCCGCCCTAACTTCGGGGTGCGGGCTCGAGTCTGCTCTGATTGAAAACGGTCGCAAGGGGAGGTGCGGCCCAAAAGGGGTGACTGATAGCGTGAATGTTGATGCGAATGTTTCGTCGCGGATAAATCTGATGCGCATCGTGCTCATATCGGGCATTGTGTTCGTCCATATACCGTTCGACGCCGCCAGCAGTCCCTACGAGGGGGCCTACGGCGCATTTGACTGGATACGGGTTTTTCTGACGGAGGCGCTGTTTCGCGTCGGCGTTCCATGCCTGAGCGCGATCTCGGGCTATCTGTTGTTTCGCAGCGGACAGGAGAACTTCAGCTACAAGAAAACCGTGCGCACGAAGGTGCAGACGGTGTTTGTGCCATTCCTGCTTTGGAACTGTGGATTCATCGCAGCAATCGTCCTCGCCACCAGTGTCGGGGTGGGTGACGGCTATCTGCCCGACCCGCTGCACGCGTCCGGCCGTGATCTGATGTCACAAGTGCTGGCGGTCGAGAATTTCCCGGCCAACGTACCCTTGTACTTCCTTCGCGATCTCTTCGTCTGCATCCTGCTTTCGCCAATCCTTGCCTGGCTGATCAGCCGGGCTCCTATATTGACGTTGACTGCCTTGCTGGTAATCGCGCTCATTCCGGAACTGTCGATCTACATCGTTCTAAAGCGCTCCATCCTTTTCACCTTTAGTCTCGGCATCTTCCTTGCCTTGCAGCAGTTTGACCTCAAGGCTCTTGATCGCTTTGCGTCGCTTGGCGTCCTTCTGCTGCTCGCTTCCTCGGCCCTTCTGGCAACCGCCATCTTTTTCACCGGACCTTCGCTACCTGATTGGGTGCAATTCTTCCGCAACGCGCTCGCAATCGGTGGTGCATTGGGCTTCTGGCTGCTCTCGGCTCCGCTGATCAAGACGCAGATTGGCCAACGACTCGCAAAGACCGGGAGCCTCAGCTTCTGGATCTTTTGCGCCCACTACCCGCTCCTCATTTTCCTCTGGATTCTGTGGGGCAAAGCAGACCTGAGCTTCTATCCGTTGTTCTTCGTTCTGTCCTTCGTCCTGCTGTTTCCATTGCTCGCTCTCTCAAACGGGCTGTGCCGGAAGAATTTTCCGCGCGTCTACGCCGTCCTGACGGGCGGCAGAACCAAACGGTCCGTGAACTCGGCGTCGCAGCGCGACGTCTCTCCCGAACTCGTTTCACAGCAAAGGTGACACATGACGACCAAAATCGCCCATGCGCGAAAACTTTGCCTGAGCCTAATTGCCATCGCGGCAATAGGCGTTTCAGTCCTGCCGGCCTCGGCACAACAGGCATCTGGAAAATCCTTCGTGGATGACTTTGACAAGATCAACCGCGGCTTCTGGTATGTTTCCGACGGCTGGAACAACGGCGCCCACCAGAACTGCACCTGGTCGAAGAACAACGTGAACGTCGAGAACGGCGTCCTTCAACTCTCCTTCGCGGACGGAAAGTCCAAGGACCGCAGCTATCTCTGCGGGGAGATCCAGACGACCAAGCGTTACAGCTATGGCACCTATGAAGCCCGTATCAAGGCCGGCACCGGCTCGGGTCTGAATTCGGCGTTCTTCACTTACATCGGCCCTGCCGACAAGCAGAAGCACGATGAGATCGACTTCGAAGTGTTGGGCAAGAACACCGGCGAAGTGCAGGTAAACCAGTATGTCCAGGCCAAGGGCGGCAACGAGAAACTCGTTCCGGTTGGCAGCAAAGCCGATGATGGCTTCAATGACTATGCATTCATCTGGGAAAAAGACCGATTGCGCTACTACCTGAACGGCAAGCTCGTTCAGGACGTTACCGATCCGTCGAAGATACCGTCCAACCCGCAGAAGATCTTCTTCAGCCTCTGGGGTTCCGACACGCTTGCGAACTGGATGGGGCGCTTCGACTACACGAAGCCAGCCGTTCTCAGCGTCGATCGGGTTGCCTTCACCGCGCTTGGCGACAAGTGCCAATTCCCTGAATCCATCGCATGCACGCTCAACTGACCAGCGCCGGCAGAGCCCACACAGGAAAAGGAACGTCGATGCTCAAAGTGCTCTACCTCGTGCACGACCTGGCAGACCCTGCCGTCCGACGGCGGGTGCTGATGCTGCGCGAGGGCGGTGCCGAAGTGGTGCTGGCCGGTTTTCGCCGCGGGGAAAACCGCCTTGCCGAAGTGCACGGTGTAACCCCGATCGAACTCGGACGCACGGCCGACGCCCAGTTTGCGCAGCGAATGAGCGCGGTTACAAAGGCGATGGTCGGCCTGAAGGCGCTGCTGAAGAACGTCGAGAAACCCGATCTCATCATCGGCCGCAATCTCGAGGCACTCGCCGTCGCCCACAGGGCCAACGCACTGTTCGGCGGCAGCGTTCCTGTCGTCTATGAATGTCTGGACATCCACCGCCTGTTGCTGCGCGACGATGTGGTCGGCAAGATGATCCGCCGCGCCGAAGGACACTTCGGCCAGGATGCAAAGCTGATCCTGACGAGTTCTCCCGCCTTCATTGACAACTATTTCCGTCCTCGCTCAGGCGTCCAAGCGGAAACGCTTCTGATCGAAAACAAGGTCATCGCTCTGGATGAAACCGCGATAGAGCCCGCCTTCGCCCGCCCGTTCAAGCAGCCCGGACAGCCTTGGAAGATCGGCTGGTTCGGTGCCCTTCGCTGCCGCAAGTCGCTCGGTCTCCTTGCCGAATTCTCACGCCAGATGGAAGGCAGGGTCGAGATCGTTTTGCGTGGCCGCCCTGCCTACTCCGAATTCGAGGATTTCGACGCTTTCGTGCGCGATGAACCCTATCTTCGCTTCGAAGGCGCCTATCGCAATCCCGAGGACTTGCGGGCGATCTACGACGACGTCCACTTTTCCTGGGCCATCGATTTCTTCGAAGAGGGCCTCAATTCAAGCTGGCTCCTGCCGAACCGGCTGTACGAGGGCTGCCTGTATGGAGCGGTCCCGATCGCTCTGGAAGGAACCGAGACGGCACGCTTCCTTCAAGCGCGCGACATTGGCCTTAGACTCTCCGAAGCGAACTTTTCGCAGCTCGAGGAGCTGTTCGAAAACATGTCCGGCGAGCGTTACGGCGCATTGAGCGAGGCTGTTGCCGCCAAGGATCGCAAGATATGGCTTGCCGACCGCAGCGATTGTGCGGCCCTCGTTTCAAGCCTTTCCCGCCTTGTCCCGGCAACCGCAGAGAGGGGCGGTGCCGGTGCAATTATTCCAACAAGAGTGACTCCAGAAGGGTGGACAACCATGAAGCCTGATGTCGGTGCCAGCGTCTCCAGTCTCATCATCATTCCCTGCCTGAACGAAGAGAGGCATATCGAGGCTTTGCTCGCTAAGCTGAGCCTCGAAATCGATCACATGGATGCCCGGATCGTCGTCGCCGACGGCGGTAGCACGGATGCGACGCGCGACATCGTCGCCCGCATCAGCGCCGCTGATCCGAGGATTGTGCTGCTCCACAATCCCCGGCGGATCCAGAGTGCGGCGATCAATCTCGCGGTCCAGACCTTTGGCCGCGACTATGACTACCTGATCCGCATCGACGCACACGGCGATTACCCCGCCGACTATTGCCGCCGCCTCGTCCAGGAGGCCGAACTGACCCAGGCGGACTCTGTCGTGGTCGCCATGGAAACCGTCGGCTTCGGAGTCTTTCAGAAGGCGACGGCCTTCGCCCAGAACTCGAAGCTCGGGAACGGTGGCTCCAAGCATCGCGAAGGCGCCAAGGGCCATTGGACCAATCACGGCCATCACGCATTGATGCGCATCGCAGCCTTCGACACTGTCGGCGGCTACGATGAAACCTTCAGCCACAACGAGGATGCAGAACTCGACTACCGCTTGAAACAGGCGGGCTTCGGCATCTGGATGACGGACAAGACGCGGATGACCTACTATCCGCGCTCGACCATCTCGACGCTGTTCCGCCAATATCTGGGCTACGGTCGCGGCCGCGCCAAGAACATCCTGAAGCACGGCAGCATGCCCAATCTTCGGCAGATGCTTCCGCTTCTCGTCGTACCGGTGTTCATCGGTGCGTTTCTCGCCGTTCTGAACTGGGCCGCCGTCATCCCGTTTAGCCTCTGGGCCGTTGCCTGCGTTGGCTACGGCTTCTGGATGGCCATCGGCCACAAGAATCCATACGGGCCCCTCGCCGCCGTTTCGGCAATGGTGATGCACTTTGCCTGGTCGGCCGGCTTCTGGATGGAGCTTCTGAGCTTCCGCGGCAGGAAGGTCTCTTCATGAACGATGTGAAGCCCATGCAGATCGATATCGGCGTCTGCACCTACCGCCGCGCTTCGCTCGACGAAGCGCTGCTTTCGCTTGCGATTCTTGCCGTTCCGGAAGGCGCGAAGCTGCGGATCATCGTTGCCGACAACGACAAGGTTCCGAGCGCCAAGGAACGGGTCGATGCGCTTCGTGCGACCATTCCGCACGAAATTGCCTATGTGCACTGCCCGGCATCGAACATCTCGATTGCCCGCAACGCATGCCTGGACAAAGCAACCGGCGACTTCCTGGCTTTCATCGATGATGATGAGGATGCCAGCGAAGAATGGCTGGTGGAATTACTTGCCGCTGCCAAGAAGACCAAGGCCGACGCCGTGCTTGGCCCCGTTCGCAGCGTCTACTCGTCCACGGCGCCGAACTGGATGCGCGAGGGTGACTTCCACTCGACCCTGCCCGTATGGGTCGGCGGTGAAATCCGCACCGGCTATACCTGCAACGTCCTCCTTCGCCTCGACTCACCTCACGTGGCCGGCCGCCGCTTCAATCTGGCCCTCGGTCGCACCGGCGGTGAGGACACCGAATTCTTCAGCCATATGCATACCGATGGCGGCGGGATTGCCTTTGCACCCGAAGCCTATGTCTATGAACCGGTAACCGAAAGCCGGGCTGGCCTGTCCTGGCTCGCCAAACGCCGCTTTCGCTTCGGCCAGACGCATGGGCGGTTGCTCCAGGAAAAGAACACCGGCCTGCAGCGTCTAAAGCAGATCGGCCTTGCCGCTGCCAAGGCGGCCTTCTGCTACGGCGCGGCGCTTGCCTGCATCTTTTCTCCGATTCCACGCTATCGCTACGCCCTTCGCGGCCTCATGCATACCGGCGTGGTGAGTGGTTTGCTGGGTGTCAGGGAAATCCGTCAGTACGGAACGGCGGAGGCTGCATGACGCAAACCCAGCCCGACGTCAGCTTCATCGTCGCCGCTTACAATGCGGAAGAAACGCTCGCCAAGGCGATCGACAGCGCCCTTGCACAACAGGGCGTGTCGGTGGAAGTGATCGTCGCCGATGACTGCTCGACGGATGAGACGAGAGCCATTGCCGAAAGCTATGCGAACAGGGGCGTGAAGCTTCTGGCGCTTGCGCGCAATGGCGGGCCAGCGGCAGCGCGCAACGCCGCGTTGTCGGCGGCGACCGGCCGATGGCTAGCTGTGCTCGACTCCGACGACACGGTCGAGCCGCGGCGACTGCAGCGCATAATCGAGCGCGCCGAGAATGCCGGTGCCCAGATTGCCGTCGACAATCTTCGCGTCATTCGCGCCGACGGGACGCCGCCGGAGACGATGTTTACCGAGCAATCGCTGGCCGAAACACCGGAACTGATACTTCCCGTATTTATACGGTCGAATGCCCTGTTTCAGACAACCCATAACTTTGGTTATCTCAAGCCGATCTTTCAGCGCGCTTTCATCGAACAGCATGAACTTCGCTTCAACGAGGCCCTGAAGGTTGGCGAGGACTACCTGTTCCTCGCCTCGGCCATGGCGCTTGGGGGGCGCTGCGTGATCGAGCCGGTCCCCGGCTACGACTACCAGATCCGCGAGGGATCGATTTCGCGCGTTCTTGCCCTTCATCACATCGATGCCATGATCGAGGGTGATAAGACCTTCCTTCGAGATCACACGCTGGATGCGGAGGCGGCGGCCGCACAGGAGTTTCGCGAACAAAGCCTCCGCCGAGGCCGCGCATTCCTCATCCTCGTACAGAACATCAAAGACCGGTCGATCTCCGGAGCGATCAAAACGGCCTGGAGCAATCCGTCGGCGGTGGCGCATCTCAAGATGCCGATCGCCATTCGGATCAATCGCGCACTCGCGCCGCTTCGCCATCTGATAAGCCCACGGACCGACCTAACAGCCATCGATGGCGTGACCCGCTCCCGCAAAGGATAGAGCCATGAACCAACGGAACCTGACCTTGCACAGCACCCTGCCCAAAGGGGCCGACGATTCCGATTCATTCATCGACATCGATCGCCTGATTGCCATTCTGATCCGCCGTGCCGGATCGATCGCGCTTTGCGTCGCCGCAACCGTGACGCTCGCCGTCATCTATCTGCTCTTTGCGACGGCGCAGTACACGTCGATGACCCAGATCCTGCTTGATGACAACATGGCGAAATACGCACAAGATGCGACCCCGGTCGCAAGCTCGCAGCAGGTCGACATGGAGATCGCCAGCGCCGTCGAAATCCTGAAATCGAACCAGCTTGCGCTTCGCGTGGTTGATGCCGAGAAGCTCCAGGACAATGATACGCTCCTCGATCCTCCGAAGTCCCCCGCCGCGCTGATCAAGTCGGGGATAAAGCTGGTCGTGAGCGCATTGGCTCCGGGTGGCCCACCGGCCACCGAAGCCGATGAGCGCAATGCCCGCCGCCAGAAGGCGGCCGCATTGCTTCAGGACGCCGTGACCGTATCGCGCGTCAACCGCAGTTCCGTTCTGGCGGTATCCTTCCGTTCGACCGACAAGCTTCTTGCCGCGCGGATCACCAAAGCCTATGCGAACGCCTATCTGAACGATCAGTTGAACGCCAATTTCGACGCAACGGAGAGCGCCTCCGTCTGGCTGCAGCAGCGCCTTTCCGATCTTCGCGAGCGGTCGCAGCAGGCGGCCCTCGATGTCGCAAAGTTCAAGGCTGAGAACGGCCTGACGTCCGCCAACGGCGAACTGATGTCGGAGCAACAGCTTGCCGACTTGAACAAGCAGTTGATCGTCGCCCAGGCCGACAGCGCCAGTGCATCGGCCCGGTACAACCAGTTCAAGTCCATCATCGATCTTGGTCCTGAGAGCGCCGTCAACAACGCCGCGATCTCGTCGGGCCAAGCGGATAATACGGTGATCAAGGACCTGCGCACGCGCTACGCGGCCGTAAACAAGCGTGAGCAGGAGGTCACGACGAATTTCGGGGAAGATCATCCGCAGGCCGTCGCTTTGCGTGCCGAAAAACAGGATCTGACCCGGCAGATCTATCAGGAACTGCAGCAACTGACCGCCAGCTACCGCAACGAGTTCGAAGTCACCCGCTCGCGCGAGGCCTCGCTTCGCCAGAACATCGAACACCTGACCGGCAAGAATTCGGAAGCCGACAGGTCGATCGTCCAACTCAGCGATCTCGAGCAACGCGCAGCTGCGCTGAAGACCCTCTATGAATCCTACCTCGGCAAGTACGAGGAGGCTTCACAGCAGCAGTCCTTCCCCATTGCCAAGGCTCGTGTGATCTCCGAAGCTGGAGTACCGGTATCGCCGTCGAGCCCGAAGAAGACCATGACGCTCGGCCTCGCGATCGTTCTTGGCCTGATGGCCGGCGGCGCGCTGACCGCCTTCCAGGAGTTCCGGGAGCGCTTCTTCCGCGTCGAGGGCGATGTCAGGACTATGCTTGGCCTCAAGTTCCTCGGTTATCTGCCCCGCATCGGCAAACCGACGCGAGACGGCACGATCTTCCGGCAGCGTACCAGCCCTTCCGTGGAGCCTGCCGAAGCCGCCGATTCCGACGCGACGTTCGAACGCATCATGCGCGTCGTCCTCGAAGCACCACGCTCGATCTTCGCCGAAACCCTGCGCAATGCGAAGCTTGCGAGCGACGTCATGTTCCAGGGCAAATCCGACCGCGTCATCGGCGTTGTCTCGGCAATGCCGGGAGAAGGCAAGTCGACGACGGCCGCCAATTTCGCGGCACTCCTCGCCTCCAGCGGCAAGCGCACGCTGCTCATCGACGCGGACCTTCGCAACCCGGGACTGACCCGGATGCTGAAGAATCCTCCGCAACAGGGACTTGTCGAAGCCGTTCTTGGTGAGGTTCCGTGGGCAAGCGCCGTCAAGATCGATCCGAGAACGAAGCTGGCAATCCTGCCGGTTCTGCCGAACGATCATCTAATGCACACCAGCGAACTGCTTGCTTCGCAGGGCATGTTCAATCTCATGGAGAATGCCCGCAAGATGTTCGACTACATCGTCGTCGACCTTGCGCCGCTTGGCCCGGTCATCGATGCCAAGGCATTTGCACCACAGGTGGACGGCTTCCTGTTTGTAACTGAGTGGGGCTCGACGCCGACATCAGTCGTGCGTGACCTCCTCAATGCAGAGCCGCAAATCAAGTCCAAGATTCTCGGTGTGATCCTCAACAAGACAGATATGACCGAACTCGGCAAGTTCACCAATTTCGGCGGCACGGAACGCTACCGTCATAAATACGTGAGCTACTATACCGACGAAAAGTCAAAGAAGCGGGAGCCAGCGGAAGCTGGCGCCTGATCAAGTCTGGAACAGATGCACACGCCCCTTCCACAGTCTGGCAACAGTCAGTTTGCCGCTGTGGTAGGCTGCGGTATCGAGGTTCAGTCTCTTCGGCAGCACCTCGGGCTCATCGTTCGGCGTATGGCCGTGGACGATCACCTTCGGCAGCGGCACGCGGCTCTCGAAGAAGCGATGACGGATGAAAACGAGGTCGTCGTCGCTTTGAGCGTCGATCGACAGCATGGGATCAATGCCCGCGTGCACGAAGAGCACATTCGGCGTATCGACGAGGATCGGCAAGGATCGCAGAAAGTCCACGTGCGGCTTCGGTATAGATTGCCTGATGAACCCATCGAGCTTCGCCGCGGTCGGGAAAATCCGCGGCAGTTGATCCGGATCAAGCCCATAGGACCGCAGCAGCGCGTCAGAACCCATTCGCATCCAATCCGAGAACGAAATCAGGCCATCGAGGTAATCGAGCATCGTCGTCTCATGGTTGCCGGTCAGGCAGATGCGGTCGAAGCTCTCGGGCGGAGGCGCCATCAGGTGAGAGATGACCTGCGCCGATGACGGGCCCCGGTCGATGTAGTCGCCAAGCGTGATGATCAGCTTGCGGCCTGGAATAGTCGCAGCATCATCGGTGATTGCCTGCTCTGCCTTCTGCAACAGGTCAAGCCTGCCATGAATATCGCCGATGGCGTAGATCGGAATATCGCCGGGATCCAGTTTCAGCCGCTCACGGACCGTCGAAGGCATATTGAACCTCTCATTGCGGGCGTCGAAGCGTCGTCACGCTTCGCATGTGTGCGATCAAGCGACAATAAAAATTCAATCGCTCGCGCATTCGTAGAAAAACGGCCCTTATCATTGCGCCCGTGATCCATCAATCCTACAGGCTCAACTGATCGGAGGAGCGATGGGTACCGTATCGCGGTTTCATGACCGGACAAGACCACCCGCGCACCGTATCGAAAGCGAGGAAGAGGCGATAGCCACTGCACGGCGCCTCGCCGTAGATTTCGCACTCCAGGCAAGCGAGCGGGATATCAACCGGGTCTTCCCTCGCGCTGAGCTCGATGCGCTTTTTCAGTCCGGCCTGGCCGCTGTGACAATCCCACCGGAGCATGAGGGCCTTGACGTTGCCAACGCGCTTCTCGGCGAAATTGTCGCCATCATCGCTCAGGGCGATTCTTCGATCGGCGAATGCCTGGAGCAACACTTCACCGCGCTGGAGGGGCTAAGGAATGAGCCCGACGACGAGCGCAAAACCCTCCTCTTCGCACGCGCCCTTGCCGGCGACCATTTCGTGGGTGCGACCTTCGCTGAAACGAGCGCGGCGACTCCCGTAGGGCGCCACTATCCATTGAGCGGCCGGAGCTCTCGGGTCCCCGGCATCCTTTTTGCCGATTGGATTGCCGCCGACGCCGTCGATGCCCAAGGACAGTCGCTTCGCTTCTACCTGTCTTGCGAAACCCCGGGGCTGCAGATCATCGACGATTGGGATGGTTTCGGGCAAAGAACGAACGGCGCCGGAACCGCAGTCGCCCATGATGTGACCGGCAACGGGGAAGCAGCGCGCCACACGACCGCTCCGGTCCTGGCGGCCCTGCTCCATGCGGGCACGGACCTCGGCATCGCCCGCGCCGCCCTTTCCAATCTTCGGGACGCGCCGCGTTCCGCCGCTGTTGGAAAGCTTGCGCTCTCCGTGCAGGCAGCGGCAGCGCTCGTGGAAAGCGCCGGCACCAAGTTGGATTTCGCCCAAGTAAGCCCGTCGACAGCAGCGACCGAGGCTGCCTTCTTCTCAGCGTCGGCCGCCAAGGTCATGGCGAGCAGGACGGCGCTGGACGTTGCGAACGCACTGTTCGAGTGGTCAGGTAACGATGCAACGAGCATCGGCCGGAACCTCGACCGGCACTGGAGAAACGCTCGGATTCGCGCGAACGCCACGGCCACCGACGATCTCTACCGGACCGCGGCGGCATACTATTTCGGCGATAACTGACGCCTTAGTTGGCGACCGAGATGCGGACTTCATCTTCGGCATCATCGAGCTTATTGCCCGAAGCGACGAATTGCTCGAGCGTCATGTTGTCCAAAATGTCAGCGATCGCATCCCGGACCTCGGTCATGGAACGCCGCACCTGACAGTTCTCGGGATCGGAACAGTCGTCACACGCCTCAAAGGCCGTGCGGCTGGCGCAGCGAATGGGCGCCAAAGGGCCGTCGAGGGTGCGGATAACGTGACCGATGCGGATCTCAGATGCCGGCCGCGATAGCGAGTAGCCGCCGCCAGGCCCCTTCTTCGATCGCAGAATGCCGACATTTCGCAATTCGAGCAGGATCGTATCCAGAAACTTCTTCGGAATGTTGTTGCGCGAGGCAACGTCGTTAATGAAGGCCGTTTCCCCCGGGGCAAGCCGTGCCAAGTCGACCAGCGCCTTCAACCCATACTTTCCCTTTTTCGTCAGCATTTTTTATTGCCTTGCGCCCCCCTACTCCATCCCCATTATTCAGCAAATAACGCCAAAAACGTGAACACACAACGAATAGCCATTATTTATATAGTTTATATCCGTGTTCGCCTTGCTGGGTCACAGCATAAGTGCCCAGTCGCAATTCTTGCGGCGTAACAACGTCCTCTGATCTCAATTGGTCATTGAAGCATTGACGAAGGCTGGGCACCGGCGGCCTCCAGAAGAGCCGGTGCGCCGACGTTTTGCGGCAACCTCACATTCACCGCTCGGGCAAGCAAAAGAGCTCGACCTTCTCAGCGAACCCCTTGAGCGTGTGCCAGCCGGCCGAGACAGCGGCCGCGCACGCTTCCTTCCGGAATCGGTCCGACATCAGAAGCGGAACACGAAGATCTCCGCATGCCGTCTGGATGCGGCTGACAAGATTGACATCGGGGCCGATCAACGTGAAATCGAGACGGCGGCCGGAGCCGATGTTGCCGTAGCTGACCTCGCCATGGTGTAGCGCGATGCCGACTTTCGGAGCAATTTCGCCAAACTCGAAGCGATCGATCTCCTGCAGAATATCCCGGGCGGCGCTCAATGCCGACGCACAGCTGCGGGCCGCATCGTAGCCGGGAAAGAAAGCGAGAACGGCATCGCCCATGAACTTCAGCACTTCGCCGCCTTCCCGCGTAATCGGCGGGATGACCTTGTCGAAATAGGCGTTCAGCAATTCAAGTACGCTGTTGCTGGGGAGCAGGTTCGAGATTTCGGTGAAACCGCGCAGGTCGCAAAGCAGCAGCGCGGCCTCCATGGACTCGATCTCGCCCTGCCGGATCTGCCCGGCGAGGATGCGTTGTGCCGTCAGCGGGCCAATATAGGTATCGAGCAGGCTAAGCTCGACCTGACGCATCACCCGCAATTCGCAGGTGTTACGCAAGGCCGGCAGGATTCGCTCGATAACCTGGATTTCTGCGGCCGTGAAGCCGCCTGGTCGCCGCGTACCGAAGGCGACCGCACTCACCGGCCCGTCGGCATTGCAGAGCGGCGCGATCATCAGTTGCACAAGCCCGCGGCCGGCAAAGATATCGATGCCCTGCCAGCGTCCGTGAACACTATCGCCCGGTCCGACGACAAGCGGCTCGCGACTATCCATGACTTTACGCAACGGGCTGTTGGCAAAGGTCTGACGCATGCCGTGGTTGCGATCGTGAATCTCCACCGGCTCGCCGGGTGCCCACGCAAGCGTTCGGCCGATGAGTTCCGGATGGAGCGTCATCAGGTGAAGCGTCAGGCGATCGATGGGCAGGCCGAGTGCCTGCAGGCGGCGGCCAAGACCCGATATCAAACCGGGCTCATCAAGGGCATGGCATTCATCGCCGGAGATCCACTCGATCAGCGACAGCAGCGAGTTGGTACTGCCCGCCATGCGGTCGGCTTTTGCCATCCGATTTTCGGCTTCGTCGATTTGGGCAATGCGGTTCATGGCATTTCTCCTTGGAAACGGCAGGCGACGCTAGTGAGCACCGCCTCCCGAAAGGTGGCCGGGCTTCTTCAACAGGAGCGTCGCAAGCAATGCGACGATCAGGGCGACGCCAAGCAGAAAGAAGGTGTCGCTGAAGGCCATGATGTTGGCCTGCTTGCGCAGCTTCAGCGCGATCGCAACGACGGCTTTGTGTGTGGCAACCGCCTGATCGCTGACACCATGGTTCATGAAGTAGGCTGTCAGTTTCGCGACACGATCCCGCGTGGCTTCCTCGAAGACCGAGACCGAGTTCGTCAGGATGTTCGAATGAAACTGCTCCCGCTTCGTCAGGAAGGTCTGCAGGCTTGCAATGCCGACAGCGCCGCCGAGATTGCGCATCATGTTGAACAGTGCGGACGCGGAACCCGCATTTTCCTGCTCGATACCCGCCGTTGCGATGGCCGAGAGCGGCACGAAGACAAGCGACTGTCCGATGGCGCGAATAACATTCGGCCAGAAGAGCTGATCGCTCCCATAGTCCCCGGTCATGTGGACGTTCATCAAGTTCGACGCTGCAAACAGAGCAAAACCGACGGCAATCAGCAACCGCACGTCAAAGCGCTTCATCAGGCGGGGCACCAGGGGAATCAACAGCAACTGCGGGATACCTGTCCATGCCAACACCATGCCAATCTGCTCCGAATTGTATCCTTGGATGCGCGACAGATAGATCGGCAAGACGAAAGCCGAGCCATAGAGCGCGATGCCGAGCAGGACATTCGCCACAATGCCGAAGCCGAAGTTGCGTCGCGCTAGCAGCCGGAGGTTCAATAGCGGATTCGCAGTTCTGAATTCGATGATGAGGAAGAGCGCCAACGAGACAGCAGCAACGACCGAGAGCCGGACGATGAAGTCCGATCCGAACCAATCCTCCTTGTTACCTTCCTCGAGAACGGTTTGAAGTGCGGCGAGGCCGATGGCCATCGTGATGATACCGGGCCAATCGCCCTTGGCGAGCAGGCCGAGTTTCATCGGAGCGCGATCGAGCGAGGCCCAAAGCAATCCCACCATCAACGCGCCGGGAACCAGGTTGACGTAGAAGATGAACTCCCAGCCGTAATTCTCAGTCAGGTATCCACCGATGGTCGGCCCGATCGCGGGAGCGAAAGTTGCCGAGAGTGCAAAGAGCGCCAGACCGATCGGCTGCTTGGGCTTGGGCAGCAACGTGATGATAATCGTAAACGCCATCGGGATCAGAACGCCGCCAGCAAAACCTTGGATAGCACGCAGCACGATCATCTGTTGCAGGTTTGTTGCAAGCGCGCAGGCGACCGAGAACAACAGAAACAGAATGGCATTGGTCAGAAGATACTTCCGAAGGGAAAAGACCTGGGCAAGCCAGCCGCTGAGCGGGATAACCACGATCTCCGCGATGAGGTAGGACGTCGAAATCCAGCCTCCATCGTCCTTGCCCGCGCCGATCGCGCCCTGAATATCCGCGAGCGAAGCGTTGACGATCTGGATATTGAGAACGGCCATGAACGCACCGAGCGTCGAGCCGACGACTGCGCTCCACATTCTCAATGTGCTCATTGCGGGCGCGGGATTCGAAACAGCAGCGGAGGGTGCGCTGTTGCTGGTGGCCTGAATAGTAGACATGACGCTTCTCCTTCCGGCTCTACGGAAGAGAATCTCGCGAACGAGATTCGACTGATAATTCGGAAACCGAGGCAGGACATCCAGTCAGCGTGGATAGTCCCTGACGCAGGCGACTTATTTGACAGCGGCTTTGGTGTCGATTTCCGGCTCCACGGACATTCCCGCACGCAGCAACCCGCTCATGCCCTCGTCGTCGATCACGATCTTGACCGGGATGCGCTGAACGATCTTGGTAAAGTTGCCGGTCGCATTGTCCGGAGGCAGGAGAGAAAATTCCAATCCGCTCGCCGGCGAGATGCTGTCAACATGGCCCTTGATTTCCTCGTCGGGAAAGCCGTCGACTTTGACCTCGACAGGCTGGCCGGCGCGGACATGGGTTAGTTGGGTTTCCTTGAAGTTCGCAACCACATAGACGGAATGCAGCGGCACAACCGCCATAAGCTGTGTGCCCGACGTCACGAACTGCCCGACCCGAATGGTGCGCGCGCCGACGGTGCCGTCAACGGGAGCGATGATCTGAGTGTAGGACAGGTTGAGCTCAGCCTGGTGCTGGGCGGCAGCAGCGCGATCGCGCTGAGCAGCGGCTTGGTCGCGCTGTGTCTCCAGCACGGGGACTTTCCTCTCCGCCGCGACCAATGCCGCCTGGTCTCGTTCGACCGCCGCTTGCGCCTGGTCATGAACCGCCCGACTCTGTTCCGCCCGCGATTGCGTGCCGGCGCCATTGGTGATCAACCGCTGCGAGCGAGCCGCGTCAGAACGGGCGAAATCCAGCGTTGCCTGCGATGCATCGATCGTGGCCTTCGCCTGGCCAATGATCGACTGCTGCAGTTCGATTTGCGCATCGAGATTGGTAATGGCTGCTGTGGCTGCCTTTACATCCGCCCTGGCTTGCGACAGCGCAGCCTGCTGATCGCGATCATCTATCTTGGCGAGAACCTGGCCAGCCTTCACCGTATCGTTGTCGTTGACGAGGACTTCGGCGACATACCCTGAGACCTTCGGCGCAACGGTCGTATAGTCGGCTTTCACATAGGCATCGTCGGTGGATTCGATGAAGCGACCGACGGTCCAATAGTGATGGCCGTAGTCAACCATCAGGGCGACGCCGGCCAGGAGCGCAGTGGCAATGATCGTCCGCTTGAATGCTTTGCGGCTTTTCTTGCCTGCAGGTGAGCCGGGGACGTCCGCCTTCGGGGCGAGTGGCGCTTCGGCGACCTTTGCGACGTCAGCGTCGCCGGTAACTTCGAACGCTACCTTGCGAGGTAATTCGACCATTGTCCTTCTCCAGTACTTTGCCTCGCTGGGCGAGGTTCAATTCGATGAGACGGATATGCGCTGTCGCGTGCGTTCTGATAATCTGCTTAAATCGGGAAGGATCATCAACTCAGAGCGGATAATCGGGGAGATGCAATGGACCGGCTGACAAGCCTTGCAGTGTTTGGTCGCGTGGTGGAATGCGGCGGCTTTTCCGCGGCGGCTCGTCGTCTCAATATGTCCGTCACTATGGTCGGCAATCACGTTCAGTCGCTGGAAGACAGGCTGGGTGTCAGGTTGCTGAATCGTACGACGCGCAAGGTCAGCCTCACGGAAACCGGCAAATATTACTATGAGCGCTCGGCCCAGATCCTCGCCGATCTCGAGGAAGCCGACGGCACCGCCGGTGCGATGAGTTCGACACCGCGCGGCACGCTCAAGGTCTATACCAGCGCCGCGATCGTCCGCTTTCTGCTGCCCGTTGTAAGCGAGTTTCTTGAGCTTTACCCTTCGGTCGCCCTCGACCTGAGTGTCGGGGAACGGATGATCGATATGGTCGAGGAAGGTTGCGATCTAGCGATCCGCACCGTGCCGCCGCCGGATTCGAGCCTCATTGTCAGGAAGCTGACACCGTGGAGGCACATCCTCGTATGCTCGCCAAGCTATCTTGAAAACCACCCGATGCCGCAGGTGCCGGCTGATTTGGCCAACCACAACTGCCTTCAGTATACCTACTACCCCTATGGAGACGAGTGGCGCTTTGAAGACACCGATGGCGCGCAGGTGAGCATGAGGATCGGCGGCAACATCGTATCGAACAGCGCCGAGACGCTTCGGCACCTCACGGCAACCGGCCAGGGCATTTTCCTGGCTCCGAGCTTCGTGGTGTTCGATGACATTGCCTCGGGAAGTTTCGTTCGAATGATGACCGACTATCGTGCCGTCGAATTCAGCATCAATGCCATCTATCCGAACCGCAATCACCTGCCAACGAAGGTCCGACTCTTCCTCGACCTGCTCGTTGAGCGTTTTGCAGAGCACCGGAAATGGATGACCTGAAGGGTTAGCTCAGTTCGTGTTTTGCGTCGGCGGTGGAGCAGCGCTGGGGCTGCTGGCTCCTGCCGGCGCTCTCGGCGCCGGGCTGGTGCCGCCGCCCGTCCAAACGCTGAATGCCACGACGATCACCGCGACCACGAAGACAACCGCGATTAGCAACGCCCAGGCAGAAAGACTGCGCCCTTCTCTCGACAGAGCCCTTTCCTGCGCTTCGTAGGCGGTGTGCCGTTCGGTGGAATGGTCGTCCGGCCTGTTGTCATTGGCGGTCATCGTCGCACCTCTGGCACCGAAACGCGGCCGGTGTTCGGCAAGTTCCCTGAGAGGTCAGATCAGATCAGGGGATCACGGCCCTCGGCTGCGCTGAGGTTCAGTTCACGGGCGATGTCCTCCGCATCCCTCTTGCTGAGGCCAACGAAGTCCCTGCCGTCCGTTGCCGCCGGCAAGGAGGTCAATGTGTCGACAATCGTCCACCCGCCACGTGGTTCCTGGCGAATCTCGTAGCGAGGCAGATCATCAGGGGCACAAGTTTCATCTGTCACGTTTCACCGCGGCCTCAGTGTTCTTCTCGATCATATCTGCCGCGACGAATGGCTTTTGCAAGGCGCGTTCGCCCTACCCTTTTATCTCAGGAACGTTGGCCTTCAATTCCTTCAGCCATATCCGTGCGTTGCCGTCGGACGGCGCGCGCCAATCGCCACGCGGCGACAGCGAACCGCCCGACGTCACTTTCGGGCCGTTTGGCGATGCCGACCGCTTGAACTGGCTGATCGTGAAGAACCGGAAAAGGAAAACCTCCATCCAGTGCTTGATGACAGGCAGATCAAAACTGCGGCGCTTGTCGGCGGGAAAGTGTGGCGGCCAGATTCCGGCCTCGGCATCGCGCCAGGCATTGTAGGCAAGGAAGGCGATCTTCGAAGGACGCAGGCCGAAACGCGTCGTGTAGTAAAGTGCAAAGTCATGCAGATCGTAGGGTCCGATTTTGTCCTCCGTGCTCTGCATGACGCCATTCTCATCGGCAGGGACCAGCTCCGGCGAAATCAGCGTGCCAAGGATGCTTTCCAATGTCGCGTTTGCTTCGGCGTCGAAATCTCCGGAGCGAATAACCCAGCGGATCAGATGCTGGATCAATGTCTTCGGCACCGATGCGTTGACGTTGTAATGGCTCATCTGGTCGCCAACGCCATAGGTGGACCAGCCGAGCCCGATTTCCGACAGGTCTCCGGTTCCGAGCACCAGTGCACTGCGCTGGTTCGCGGCACGGAACAGAAAGTCTGTCCGCAGACCAGCCTGAACGTTTTCGAACGTCGTATCGTAGACCGGCTTGCCGCCTGCAAACGGATGCTTCAGGTCCTTGAGCAATTGAAGGGCCAACGGCTTTATGTCCACTTCCTCCGCCGTGACGCCTATGCTGCGCATCAGCGCCCAGGCGTTCGACTTGGTGGCGTCACCTGTCGCAAATCCCGGCATGGTGAAGCAGAGAATGTCAGAGCGCGGCCAGCCAAGCTGATCGAAGGCACGGGCCGCCACGAGCAACGCATGCGTGGAATCGAGACCGCCCGAAATGCCGATGCAAAGCCGCTTGACGCCGGTAGAACGCAGCCGCTTCATCAGCCCCTGAACCTGGATGTTGAAGGTTTCATAGCAATCCTGGTCAAGACGGCTTTCATCCGCCGGCACGAACGGGAAGCGGGCAACGTCGCGCTTCAGGCCGATATCGCCCTTCGGCTTCTTGAACTGGAAAGCCACACGCCGGAACGCTCGTTCGGCGGTCAGATTGAGCGTCGCCGCATCATTGAAGGTCCCGGTCCGCAGCCGCTCCAGCCGCAATCTCTCGACATCGATATCCGCCACGCACATCTGCGATGACATCGGGAAACGATCGGTTTCAGCAAGCATAGTACCGAGTTCGTAGATGCAGGCCTGACCATCCCATGCGAGGTCCGTCGTCGATTCGCCGGGGCCCGCTGCCGAATAGACATAGGCAGACAGGCTGCGCGCCGACTGCGCCGAGCACAGGAGCTTACGTGTATCGGCCTTTCCAACGGTGATGTTGCTGGCCGAAAGGTTGGCGAGAATCGTCGCACCTGCCAGTGCGCCAAAATCGCTCGGAGGCGCCGGTGCCCAAAGATCTTCGCAGATCTCGATATGGAGAACGAAATCATCCATATCCTCGGCTGCAAAGATCAGATCGGTTCCGAAAGGTACAGTCTCGCCGGCGACGCGAATGCTGTCGCCGCGGACGCCCCGCCCGGACGCAAACCAGCGTTTTTCGTAGAACTCGCGATAGTTCGGCAGGTGCATTTTCGGGACGACGCCAAGAATACGACCGGCGTGAATGGCGACGGCGCAGTTGTAGAGCCGACCGCCAGTCTGCAGCGGAGCGCCAACGAGAAGAACAGGTGTAAGATCGCGGCTTGACCGGGCGATCTCGGCTATTGCCGCGTCCACGCCCTTGAGCAGGGCATCCTGCCCCAGCAGGTCATCGATCGAGTAGCTGGAGATTCCAAGTTCGGGAAACACCATGAGGCCAACGCCCGCGGCATGTCCCTGACGGGCCAGTTCCAATGTTGCTTGCGCGTTAAAGTCTGGATCGCCGATTTCGCAGTTCGGCGTGCAGGCGGCCACGCGGACAAAACCCTGATCATAAACCGAATAGAAATTCACCAATGCCTCCAGCATCCACGCGCCCAATGACTGACCATTACATCCAAATGCTTCCGGGCAAAACCTGCGCTCGCACCGCGAGCAACCTTATTCGAAGTTACTCATGCAAGCTGCACACAGTATGCAATAAAATGAAAGACTTATCAGTAGTTGCGCGCGGGGAAAAATGATCGAAACTGCCCAAAATAAAATTACGAAACTGTCATAAAACTATGGAATAGACAGACTATATCGCTCGCGCGCCCACAGTCCCTGTTTACCCTTCTTTCAGAGCGATGAATGTCTAAGCTTATCCGAGTCCGTGCCGGGTTGCTTCGGGAAACACATCCCGGTGAGCGCCGCGTTGCGTTGACGCCGGATGACGTTGGGCGCCTTTCCGAGCGCATATCATTTCGTTTCGAGCCCGGCTGCGGCGTTGGCGCCGGCCATTCAGACGACGGCTACATTGCTGCCGGCGCAGAGCCCGCCGATTTTGCCGAGATGGCGTCCTCTTCGGATCTATTCGTGAGCGTGCGGCAGCCAATCGCCGCGCGAGTTTTCCCAGCGGCAGCGGTTCTGCTTTTCCTTGGCTCGAAACCGGGCCAGGTCGCCGTCCCGCTAGCCAGGCAACAGCCGCTCCATCTCGACATCGCCCGGCTTTCCGGGATGTCGGGCCAGAAGGGTGCCGATATTTCTTCGAGGCAGGCCGCCATCACGGGCCACGCGGCTGTCCTGGAGGCGGCGAGGCAGTTCGGCATTTCGCATCCGATGCTGTTGGCTGACGGAAGCTTCGTGCGGCCGGTTAAAATGGCCGCCTTGGGCAGCGACCCAGCAAGCCTGCAGGCACTGGCGACTGCACGTCGCCTCGGCGCCCTAACCTATGGCTTTGGCCTCGCGAAGGATTCGCAGGCAAAGATCGAGCGGCTTGGCGCTAAATTTCTCGGCACCTCTTCAGAGCAAGAACTTGCGCGGCTTCGTCAAGACCTCTCCGGTGCCTTGTCGAAGATGCAACTGATCACCACCAACATAATGTATCCCGGTCGCTCTGCCCCCGTGCTGCTTAACGAAGAGATGCTCTCACAGTTGAGCCCTGGAACGGTCATTGTGGATCTCGCCGCCGAAATTGGCGGGAATTGCGCGCTGACCAGAGCCGACGAGACGACCGACATCTTCGGCATTCGAATCATAGGTTCCACGACGCTTGCGAGCCAGGAAGCTGCCGAGGCGAGCCGCCACTTCAGTGACGGGCTGAGCAATCTGCTGGAACACTTGATCGACGCGCACGGCGCGTTGAGGCTCGACGGCGGCGATTCCGTCACGGCCGCCCTTCTCGATGAGAGGAGTCCAGCGAGGCACGCTTCGTTGTGATTCGGGGAGGGTTGAAGAAAGGATGGACGCAATCCCGTGGCGAAATGCTGCGACGCAGCATTATTGCCCAGATAACATCCATTACAAAAACGTGTTGAGTAACAACTGGTTATAGCCTGCGGTAGTAAATATGCTTTTGCGCGAGAGCCGATCGTTGCGTTTGCGCAACACCCAATTTCCGCCTTGCAGCAAAACTCAATTTTGACTGTATCTATTATTGATACATTTAATCGGAAATGTAATTTGGCGCCGCGGACGTACCGCGTTTCCCGCGAGGGCTTGTACGAAACAATTTGGGGTAGGTAGAGGCCGGTTTTCGGCAGTGATGACCTGTGCCCAATCGACAGAAGATTGGACTGAGAATGAACATTAAGATGATCCTTATGAGCTCGGCGGCGGCTTTGGCTGCCTTCTCGAGCGCCCAGGCCGCTGACGCCATCGTTGCTGCCGAGCCGGAGCCGGTTGAATACGTTCGCGTGTGCGACGCTTACGGCAGCGGTTACTTCTACATCCCCGGCACCGAAACCTGCCTGAAGATCAGCGGTTACATCCGTTTCCAGGTTAACGCCGGCCCGGACGCCGTCAACGGCAGTGTAAGCGGCAACCGGGGCGGTACGTCCGACTGGGATGCAGTGACCCGCGGCCAGGTTCAGTTTACCGCCAAGAGCGACACTGAATACGGCCCGCTCACAGGCGTGATCGTTCTGCAGCACAATGCTGACAACGCTCGTGATCAGAACGCGATCCTGGACTCCGCTTACATCGACATCGCCGGCTTCCGCGCCGGTCTGTTCTACAGCTGGTGGGACGATGGTCTCTCGGGCGAAACGGACGACATCGGCAGCAAGGTTACGCTGCACAACTCGATCCGTTATCAGTATGAAGCCACGGATTTCTACGCCGGCATCAGCGTCGACGAGCTGGAAGACAGCCCGTTCTACAACGGCGAAGTTCCGAACAACGTCGGCGTAGCAATCGGCATCGGCGGCAAGGCAGGCATCTTCTCCTACCAGGTAACCGCTGGTTACGACACCGACAACGAAGCCGGCGCTGTCCGCGCCATGGGCACCGTTGCCGTTGGTCCGGGCACCCTCGGTCTCGCAGCCGTCTGGGCGTCCGCTCCGGGCGCGTATTACTCTGCTTCCGAGTGGGCGATTGCCGCAGAATACGCTATCAAGGCCACCGACAAGCTGAAGATCACCCCGGCCGCTCAGTATTACGGCAGCTACGGCGTAGTTAACGCCGCTACCGACGCTGACTTCTCGGACAACGACGCTTGGAAGGTCGGTCTGACGGTTGACTATCAGATCGTCGACAACTTCTACGCCAAGGCAACCGTCAACTACCTCGACGGCGACAACATCGACGACGTGACGACGGGCTTCTTCCGCCTCCAGCGCGCATTCTAATCAAAAGCGGCGCCGCGTTTCCGCCTCTCTCTGTGGTTAAGGTCACAGGGAGTGGCAGCGCGGCGCCGCGCTTGAAAGTTTCTGATCAGATTGACCTCCGATCAGTTAGGAGGGGTGGCTCGGGTTCCCTGCCCGGCCGCCCCTTTCACTCTGTGAAACTATTCGGCGGCGTGACGATCGGGGGCAAGGCTCGCATCCGCCGGCTGCTCGTGGTCGACAGATTTCTTCGCCTCGAGGCGACGCAGCTCCGCGACGCTATCATCGATGGTCACTGAACCCAGCATGTCGACGACGGCCTGTTCTGCCCGATCGCAAAGAAACTCCGAGAGGTCGCCGATATTCTCCCCTACGAGCCCCTCGTGCGGAATATCGTGGCGGGTTGCCCAGATTTTCTTGTCGCCGGTCACGGCAGCATAGATCTCGCTGAGCAATATCTGGTCGCGCGGTCGCGCTAGGTTGATACCGCCCTTGCCGCCTTGGGCAGTGGCGAGAATGCCGCTTTCATTGAGCGGCTGCAACAGCTTGCGGACGAAGCTCGCGCTTGTATCAAGGCCCTGCGCAAGTGATTGGCTTGTGGTCCGGAGGTTTGCCTCTTCGTTGACGGCCACACTGATGACAATCTGTAGAGCAGTCGAAAAGCGGGTGTCGATCATGCTGTGCTGAGGCCTTGCGTCTGAAGCCGGTCACCACAGATATTTGCCGGGCAAATCCATTGTCAAGAACGAGAAATTGAAATCACGGCGACTTGACTGAAACGAAAGGCTAGCTCGATCAGCGTTTCGTCGATTGTGTGCGGCTTTGCGCAGCGGCGAACGAGATTTCGCCTTTGATCTCGCGCATTGCCATTGACGTGATCGTGCGCCTCACTCCCGGCAGGCGGCTCAATTCTTCCCGAAGCATCCTGTCCAGGGCCGCCATGTCGACCGCGACGATATGCAGGAGATAGTCGGCTTCACCGGTCGTTGCGTGGCAACGCCAGATGAGCGGGTGCCGGCGGACCGCGGCCTCAAACTCCTCCGACACTTCGAAATCGATCGAGACCTGAATGAAGGCTTCGATGCCGAACCCAAGCTTTGCGGGATCAAGCCGGGCCGCATATCCGCGAATGATGCCCGCATCTTCCAACGCTTTCACACGTTTCCAGCAGGGCGTTTTGCTGAGACCGACATGATCCGCCAGCGCGGCAAAAGAAATCCTGGCATCGGCCTCCAGCGCACCGATGATCTTTCGATCAAGCGCATCGAGTGTCATTTGTTCCATGAATCGCCTTCTATGTTGGCAGTCGTTCTGCACATCTCTGCATTTTGATAACAGAAAGGACCAATGTTCAAGTCAAAGCGCCTAGACTGGATAGTTGTAGGCCAACGACACTCCGGAGCAGCATTCATGAACAAGGAAGATTACTACGCCCGCATCGAAGCGCCCGACATGCGCGACTACGGCGTCTACCTGCAGTGCGACAGGCTGCTCAGCTGTCAGAAGCCCCTGGCGGAGATGGCGAATGCGGATGAGCTGCAATTCCAGATTGTCCACCAGGTTGAAGAACTTTGGATGAAGCTGATTGCCTATTCACTGGTCGACGTCATCGATTATCTGGAGAAGGAAAACACGCATCGCGTCGTGACGCTGATGGGCCGCGTCCACCGCCTGATGCGGATGATGACGGCGCAACTCGACCTTCTCGAAACGATGTCGCCCAAGGAATACCAGCAAGTCCGGCTTCAGCTCGGCAACGGCAGCGGTCAGGAGTCGCCTGGCTTCAAGCTCCTGCTACGAATGCCACCCGATCTCTGGCGAGCTTTCCAGGCCGCCTATCTCGACGGCCGGAATCTGACGATCGACGATATCTATGATGGCAAATACGACCACGGGGACAGCTATGTCGTCGCGGAGGCCCTGGTTGAATTCGACGAGCTGTTCCAGAAATTCCGCGCAAACCACCTTTACCTGATCCACCGCTCGATCGGCCTTGGCTCCAAATCGCTCAAGGGTCGCCCCGTCGAAATGCTGGAAGGCGGCGCTCGGCACCGGTTCTTTCCCGAGCTATGGGATATCCGCTGCACGATGACCGATCGCTGGGGTAGCCAGTATGGTGTCGTTCGTGGCTCGATCAGCCACCCGGAAGAGGCCGCGGAATAGACTGCGCTGACAGTACCAAAACCAGCCCACCGCGCCTGCCCCTCCCCTTGACCCTACCAAGGGGGATCGCCCTATCACGCGATTTCGATTTTACGCCGAGGTTTACCTGCAATACCCTTCGTCCCGGTAGAAATTCAACCAGGGAGAGACGCCATGAAACGCAGGTTTGCCTATATCGCGGCCCTTTTGGCCCTTTCGGCCGGCGCAGTCTACGCTCAGGACAACGCCATGAGTTTCTTCGTGACCAGTGTAAATCCGGGCAAGGGCGGCGATCTCGGCGGCCTCGCCGGCGCGGACGCATATTGCAACACGCTTGCCACAGCCGCCGGTTCGACCGGCAAGACCTGGAAGGCCTATCTGTCTACCGACGCTGAAAACGCCAAGGATCGCATCGGTTCCGGGCCATGGTATAACGCCAAAGGCGAAAAAATCGCCGACGACGTGGCCTCCCTGCACAGCGACAAGAACAACCTGACCAAACAGACCGCGCTTAGCGAGAAAGGTGCGGTCATCAACGGCCGTGGGGACACGCCGAACCGCCACGACATGCTGACCGGTTCAAAGGCTGATGGTACTGCGGCGCCTGAGACCTGCGGAAATTGGACGATGGGCGGCGAAGACGGTGTCGCGATCGTGGGCCATAGCGACCGGACGGGACTGAACGACTCGGCGGAAGCCAAATCGTGGAACTCGTCGCATCCGACACGCGGCGGCTGCACGGTGAAAGCCTTCAACGGGACCGGAGGCGACGGCCTGTTCTACTGCTTTGCATCGAATTGATCGGCGCGGCATTGCGGGTGGCGCATGCTCACAACCCGCAATGCCATTCGCACCTGACGCGACCACTGCCTAAAGCCAACCGATCCGTCGAAGCACCCAAAGCGTTGCAATGGAGGTGATCGTCACAAACGCCACGATGATGACGAATGCCCAGGTGTCATTGACCCCCGGAATACCTCCGACATTCATCCCGAACAGGCCGGCGACGACGCTAGGCGGCAGCAGCAGGGCGGCCAGCGCCGCCAGCCGATTGGAATTTCGCGCGATACGCTCACTGATCACTGTCGAGAGGTCGTCGTGGAGGATCCCCGTGCGGTCCCGGATCGCATCGAGGTACTCAATGAACCGCATCAGCTTGTCGATCACCTCACGCATCCGCAGCTTGTCACGCTCGAGCAGCCACGGCGCGTCGTCGTGTTCGATGCGGTTTAGTGCGTCGCGCTGCGGTGCCAGATAGCGGCGCAGCTGCACGGAACGCCGGCGCAGTAGCTTGAGACGCTCGCGCACCTCGCCAGCCTCACCGTGAAAGATCATGTCGTCGAGCTCATCCACTTCCTCGTCCATCGAGTCGAGCACCGGCTCCAAGTCACGGACAAGCTTGTCGCCGATCAGCGCCAACAGGTCTCCGGTGCGCTGTGGACCCTTGCCCTTCTCGAGGGCGAGGCGGATGTCGCGAAGTGCCGTGATATAATGTCCGCTGTCTCGAAGTGAGATGACCTTGTTGACGTCGACCCACAGGTGAAGCGGCACGAGATCGATGTCGGTCCTCTCCTCCGGTTCCTCGTCGGGGGCGGTCGCACATACGCCCCGAAGGATGATCAACAGGCCGTCATCGACAGGCTCGACACGCGGTCGCGTCTCCTCTTCGAGCAGGGCTTCCGTCACGAAGCTATCGAGGCCGCTTTCCTTCTTGACCCAATCGGCAGCTGCCGCATGGTCACGCTCGAGATGCAGCCAGATGATCCCGTCTTCCGGTTTCCATCGCCGCGCCTCAGCAATGTCCAACTGCGTGCAACCGCCACAGCCGTTCAAAAGCAGGGCGAAACGCAATCCGGGTTCCGCGCCGTAGCTCAGTTTTGGGATAACTGGCGTTTCCATCGCGCGCCCTACATGGCCAGAGGGAACAAAAAATGCAGCCAACACAAAAGCTTGCCGCAACAGATTCTAGCAGGTCGCAATCAAGGCGCAAGACCGCCGGAATTGGCGTCGCGACCGGTCTCGGCACTGGCTTTGGCGCTTAAAATAGATCGCCTTTGGGCGCCAAGACGATTTCAACACCGATCAGATTGGCGTATTGTTCCAGGGGTAGATTTTTCAGGCCGATCCACGAAGGAGGGCCACAGTGATCACGACAACGACCGACGGCAACTGGTCAAAAGGCTTCAACCCGCCTGATCCAGCCGCCGTGCCGCGCAACGTTCGTGATCTCACCGAACATGCCGATATCGTTGTGCTATTGCCCGATCCCGCCTCGGCACAGTCCTGCCTCGATCTGGCCGACGATGCGGCTGATGCGGTGCAGGACAGCATCGCCGCCGTCCATATCGGCGCCGATCCGCTGGCGATGCTGGTCTCAGCCGAGGAAATCGAATTGCAGATGCTGCGGGACCTGGACGAAGGCTCGCCGCACGAGCGGTTCGAGCGCGTCAAACAGCTGTTCGACGAATGGAAACTGAGCGCGCCGCACCGGCAAAGCCTGGTGCTTGGCGACTACCAGGGCGACCTCCGCCGCTGCGTGGGCAGCGTCTGCCGGAACGCATCACTTGTCGTCACTCCCTATCGGGGCAATCTCGATGCCCGTGATGTTTTCCATAACGTCCTCTTCCATGAGGGTAAGCTCGTGCTCATCCCGCCGGCCAATGGTTATCGCGGACGTCTGCTTGACCACGTGCTGATCGGCTGGAAGCCGCACGACCACGCACGGCGCACGATCGTCGCCGCCAGGCGCTGGCTTGCCGCTGCCGACCGCATTACGGTGCTCTGCGTCGACGACAAGCCGAACAGGCACTACGAAACCACCGCCAGGGAAATCTGCCGCCAGATGGGGCTCGATGCGGAGATCGTCGTGACCTCCTCAACAGGCCGCTCGGTCGGCAACACCATCCTCGACTTTGGTGCATCGGTGAATGCCACCTGCATTCTGACCGGAGCCTTCAAGCACGGCTATCTGCTCGAACTGCTTCTCGGCCGCGTCACCTATCGGCTGCTCTCCCACGCTACAGTTCCCCTGCTGATGAGCCACTAGCGCCAGCGTCGTGCCGTCCGCGATCGCTCCTCCGCCCTCGCGGCTGAAGTCAAGCTCCTTGTGAAAGCAAGACAATAGGCGCAAATAATCGCCGGACCGGCAGCCTGCGGCATTCCTCAGGCCTGTCCGGACAGCATAACCTGCCAAACCGACGAATTCCCCAGTGCTGGACAAGGAGATCGGACGTGCCAACAGAAGTCGACAGCGAACCCCTTCGCCAGCTCGGATTGAAATATCCCCTTATTGTCGCGCCAATGGCTGGCGGCCCCTCAACGCCGGAACTGGTGGTAGCAGCATCGGTTGCCGGCGCGCTGGGCTCCGTCGGCGCCGCCTACTCCAATCCCGCCACGATCGTCGAATTTGCCGACAAGGTCCGACAGCGCACAAACAAGCCCTTCGCGATCAACCTCTTCATTCCCCACCCCGCTCCAACGGTCGATCCGGCTGCGGTGAAGCGAGCGATTGCCGCCACTGCCGGCTATCGCTCAGAACTCGGGCTAGCGTCCCCACAGTTCTCCGCACCGTTCGAGGAGGATTTCGACGCCCAGTTCGAAGCCGTCCTAAAGATCCGGCCAGCTGTATTCAGCTTCGTCTTCGGCGTATTGGCAGCCGAACATACGAAAGCCGCACGAGAAGCCGGCATTCTGCTGATCGGGACCGCGACCTCACTCCAGGAAGCGCGGGCCCTCGAAGACAGCAATGTTGACGCGATCACGTTGCAAGGCTTCGAGGCCGGCGGCCATCGCGGCATCTTCGAGCCCGACGCCGCCGATCCGGAAGTCCGACTTCACGACCTTCTCGCTCAATGTAGGGGAAAGGTGCACGTGCCGTTGATTGCAGCAGGCGGCATCATGACCGCTGCGGACGTTCGCGCCGCCCTCGTCGCAGGCGCTCAGGCGGTTCAGATGGGAACGGCTTTTCTGGCAGCGCACGAGGCGGGAACGTCGGCCCCTTACAGGTCGGCACTCAGTGCGCCAAAGCGACAGACCCGAACGACGCGTGTCTTCTCCGGTCGATTCGCTCGAGGCATCGAGAACCGTTTCATGGAGGAGATGACGCCGAAGATGGACGCTGTCATGCCGTTTCCCGCCCAGAACAAGTTTACGCGCGACCTGCGTGGCGCGTCAGCAGCAAGGGGCTCGGCAGATTTCCTGTCGCTGTGGGCAGGAACCGGAGAAGGCGAGCTTTGGCAAGGCTCGACCACCGAACTGATCGACAGCCTGTTTGCCAAGTAGCTGCCAGCCAAGCATATCAGCAATGGCGACGTGAGCGATTTCCATTACTTACCAGGCGAAATGAACGTGCGGACATCGTATCAAAATGTATCTCAAGGTTGGCTGGATACAGCGCCATGCAAGCCATGAGGCGATAAACACACGGCGGACACATCAACGGCGTCACTAGCAGAAAAATCACGGAGATCGCGCGATGGAGCACATCGACCACATCCTGATCGTCGATGACGATCGCGAAATAAGGGAGCTCGTATCGAGCTACCTGAAGAAGAATGGCCTGCGCGTAACCGCAGTCGCTGACGGGCGGCACATGCGCTCCTTTCTCGAAGCAAACTCCGTCGATCTGATCATCCTCGATGTCATGATGCCGGGCGACGACGGCCTCGTGCTTAGCCGCGAGTTGCGTGCCGGACGACACAAGGCTGTTCCCATCGTCATGCTGACAGCACGCACAGACGAGATGGACCGCATCATCGGTCTGGAGATGGGTGCGGACGACTACCTCGCCAAGCCGTTCTCGGCGCGGGAGTTGTTGGCCCGCGTCAAGGCTGTCCTTCGACGCACGCGCATGCTACCGCCGAACCTGCAGGTGTCGGAAGCCGGCCAACTGCTGAGTTTCGGCCAATGGAAGCTCGACACGACGGCACGCCACCTCATCGATTCAGACGGGACGGTGATCGGCCTCAGCGGTGCCGAATACCGGCTGCTTCGCGTCTTCATCGACCACCCCCAGCGCGTGCTCAACCGCGATCAGCTGCTTAACCTGACACAGGGCCGCGACGCCGAGCTCTTTGACCGTTCGATCGATCTTCTCGTCAGCCGCGTCCGCCAGCGTCTTGGCGACGATGCCCGGGAACCGACCTATATCAAGACTGTCCGCAGCGAAGGCTATGTCTTCTCCATGCCGATCGAGATCACCGAGGCCCGCTGATGGCGACACACGCCTTTCTGAATGGATTTCGCCTATGGCCGCGCACCTTGGGGGCGCGGCTATTTCTTATCCTGCTTGCCGGGGTAGCGATCGCGCATACCATGTCGTTCACGGTGCTGTTTTATGAACGATACGCGGCCGCCAAGTCCGTCATGTTCAACACGCTCGAAAACGACGTTGCAACGTCGATCGCCATTCTCGATCGGCTGCCGGCCGACGAACGAGCCGATTGGCTCGATCGTCTTGATCGAGGCAGTTATAGTTTCGTGCTGGGAGCGGGCCTGCCCGGCAATCCGGCGCTCGACGCACGCACCACCGAGATCGCTTCCATGGTTCGGGCGGCGATCGGTGCAAAATATCCCATCGAGGTGGAGACCGTTCCCGGCAACACCCTGAGGCTCCAGGCACATCTGACCCTGAGCGATGGCGCGCCGTTGACGATAGACATCAACCCGCATGGCGTCATGCCGTTGGCCGATTGGCTGCCCTACGTGTTGGCCGCGCAGTTGGCTTTGCTGGTGCTTTGCAGCTGGTTTGCGGTCCATCAGGCAATTCGTCCTCTCGTCAACCTCGCAAAAGCAGCCGATACGCTCGATCCGAATGTGAAAGCCCCTCGCCTCAGCGAAACGGGACCGAGGGAAGTCGCCTATGCCGCAACCGCCTTCAACGCAATGCGCGAGCGCATTGCCCAATATCTGGAGGAACGTGTGCAGATCCTCGCGGCAATATCGCACGATCTGCAAACGCCGATCACGCGCATGAAGCTGAGGGCGGAGATGGCCGAGGATTTCGGCGACAGGGACAAGCTGATGCAGGATCTCAGCGAGATCGAACGTCTCGTCAAGGAAGGCGTCGCCTATGCTCGCAGCGCCCATGGCAATGTCGAAAAAGCCTCGCGCATTGACCTTTCTTCGTTCATCGAGAGCCTCGTCTACGATTACCAGGATACCGGCAAGGACGTGACGATCACAGAGATGAGCGGCGGCGCCATCATGACCCGACCGCACGCCTTGAGACGAGTTCTGACCAATCTCATCGACAACGCGCTTAAGTTTGGTGGCAGCGCCGAGATCGAGGTACTGCGCCGTACCGATAGCGACGTGGTCGTTAGAGTGCTCGATCGCGGTCCCGGCATCCCCGAAGATCAATTGGAAGCTGTCCTCAAGCCCTTCTTCCGTCTCGAGCAATCGCGCAACCGCGACACTGGCGGGACTGGCCTCGGCCTCGCCATTGCCGTCCAACTGGTCACAGCGATCGGCGGATCGCTGACGTTGCGTAATCGCGACGGCGGCGGCCTCGTCGCCGAAATCGCCATCGGCTGAACGGCGGTTGAACCGCCTCGCACATCGGTGACATGCTGCTCGACCAGAAAAAAGCGGCAGCCCTTTGCGGCTGCCGCTTCTCAACATCACGTCCCGCCTGACGGGGGCATCGTTTTTCTTATCTCGTCAGACGAGGTTTATGGTGACGTTGATATTGCCGCGCGTGGCCTTGGAATACGGGCAGGTTTGATGCGCCGCATCGACAATCGCGCGAGCAGTTTCGTGATCGACGCCGGGCAGGCTGACGTTTAGGCGCGCCTGAAGTGCGTAACCGCCTGTATTGCTGCAGAGATCAACTTCGGTGTCGACCGCGAGATCGGTCGGAAGCGCAACGGCAAGGCTCTTCGCAGCAAAGCCCATCGCGCCGATGAAGCAGGCGGACCAACCGGCGGCGAACAGTTGCTCGGGGTTCGTTCCTTGTCCCGCGCTACCTGGTGAGGAAAGCTTGACATCGAGGCGGCCGTCGGAGCTACGCGATGCGCCATCGCGGCCGCCGGTCGTATGCGTCTTTCCGGTGTAGAGTACTTTCTGATTGTCGCTCATGATATTCTTCCTTTCGATAGAATGAACGGCTCGCTGCCGAGACGCAGATGGCGTCCCGCACGTGTCTGGAATGTTTCGTCGCGGTGCTAAAATGTAGCCAACTGCCGCGGAAACCTGATCCCGATACAATGTGATACGAACGGCCCGGCCGCTTCTTGGCGAGGCAATGGGCGCTCGAAACCAGACCTGGCGAAAGTGCATTGAAACGCCAACGCCGAGTGCAATGTCTGGAATGGAGGGATGTGGGGAGCCGCTTGCCGCGACCACCCCAAGGTGACCGGTTAGAGCCGGTCGACGTCGACCACGGCCTGTGCAAAGGCCTGCGGCGCTTCCTGTGGCAGATTGTGACCAATGCCGCCGGTAATCAGCCGATGCTCGTACTTGCCGGAGAACTTCTTGGCATAGGCAGCCGGCTCGGGATGGGGGGCACCGTTGGCATCGCCCTCCAGCGTAATAGTCGGTACGCCGATGACAGGGAACTTCGCGAGCCGCGCTTCGAGCTCATCGTACTTCTTCTCACCCTCGGCCGCGCTGATGCGCCAACGGTAGTTGTGAATGGTAATGTCGACGTGATCGGGGTTTTCGAATGCGGCAGCGCTGCGATTGAAGGTCGCATCATCGAAGTTCCATTTCGGCGATGCAAGCTGCCAGATCAACTTGGCGAACTCGCTGCGGTACTTCTCATAGCCCGCGCGGCCACGATCCGTGGCGAAGTAGAATTGATACCACCAGGCAAGCTCCGCCTTCGGCGGCAAGGGTGCCTTGTTTGCTTCCTGGCTACCGATGAGATAGCCGCTGACGGAAACCAGGGCCTTGCAGCGCTCGGGCCAGAGGGCGGCGATAATGCAGGCCGTGCGGGCTCCCCAATCGCAACCGGCAATCAGCGCCTTTTCGATCTTCAGCGCATCCATGAGCGCAACGATATCGGCGGCAATCGCCGACTGCTGGCCGTTGCGCATCGTCTTGTCCGAGAGGAACCGTGTTGCGCCGTAGCCGCGCAGATAAGGCACGATGACGCGATAGCCTGCGGCGGCAATCAGCGGTGCAACATCGACATAGGTATGGATATCGTAGGGCCAACCATGCAGGAGAATGACAGGAGGCGCGTCGCTCGCGCCCAGCTCGGCGTAGCCGACATTGAGCAGACCTGCGTCGATCTGCTTGATCGAGCCAAATGAGGTATTGGTGCCTGGCGCGATGGTGGGGATTCGAGCAGCCGCCGGCGCCGCGGCCTGAGCAACGCTCGTGCCGATTGCGCCAAATTGCGCGGCGGCAACGGTCAGCGCTGCCACGCCCACGAACCGCCGTCTTTGTTGATTGATTTCCTCTGCCATCACTGCTCTCCGATCTGTGTTAAAGACATCTGCATAAATCACTACCTGTGTGTATCAAATGTGTGTCCTATACCTGGAATTGAAAGCCAATGTAGGTATCGGTCTAGCGATACATTGGTATACATTCGCGCACTTTCGTGAGCAGTTCGCGACAACCCAGGCTTGCTGAAACAAGATTGGCCGGGCCAACGACATGACCCGACCTCAAATATCGCTGCGACCGGCATTGCCGGCGCATTTTGTCAGCGGATGACTTCAGGCACTGGCGGACGGAATGTTGTAAACACCCCGCGCGAACGCGCCGATACCCTTGGCGTCCAGCAAGTTGAGCGGTGCCCGGAACGTCACCCTGGCCACGCCGGGGTGACGGCCGATTTCGATGGCGCCGGCCAATGTGGCACGGTTCATCACTTCGGGGACGGTGATCCCCAGGAGTTCGGCGGCCCGTTCAAGGCCATTCGTGGTGGCATCGTTCAGGTTTGGACCGGTGCCGATGAAGCAGACGGGCGCATCGTCCTCGACCTTTCGCACCCCGTGCTTGCGGGCAAGCGCCTGGACCCTTGTCCGCTCGGCTTCGTCGAGCGGGCGCGCCAGAAACGGCACGTCATCGAGAACCGGAAAAAGGATGGGCCCATCGATGTCGAGCCCCTTGATGACATGCACCTCAAGGGTGACCGTTCCAGCCACGTCACACGTATGACCAGCGATCTCGCCGTCTCCCTGCAGCGCGTGCATATCGCCCAGATAGATGCCACCACCGGGAACCTTGACCGGGCAGATCAGAACGGCTCCTTCGCGGACCGTGTTCACGTCGAGGTGGCCGTCCGTCTTGTGCTCGGCGATCTCCTCTGCGGTCAGCGCGTAGATGTGGGGCGCATGATCCAGGAACGCGCCGAAATCGCCGGCATTGTGCGAGTCCGGCATGGCCTTCGACGGCGTGGTCCCCAACTGCCCGAGAAAAGGCCGCAAGCGCGTGGCGATACCAATGAGATCAGCCGGCGCGAAAGTCAGGATAGGATGCTGGATGGACGCATCCGGTAGCGCCATCAGGCGATCGGCATCTTCCGCGAAGGCTTCCGCCTCGGCCTTGCCCACCGTCAGACCGACCTGTCGCTCGTCGTCGAACGCGATCGTATAGCCATTGGTAAAGGTAAACGGTGACGCATCCGCCCCACATGCTTCGCAACGGATCGCCGTCGGCCCGATGCCTTCGACACGCGTGCGCGGCCACTCCACTCCGCAACCGGGGCACACGGCCGCACAGAACGGATCGCCGTTGAACCGGCCCACCATTGGCTCGTCGTTGCCGGATGCCGTGGCCGACGAGGTCACGACAATCGAGCGGATGCGGATGGCAATCGCGTCACCTACCTCCGCACCTGCCACCGCGACCGGGCGCGTCACCTCATGTCCTCCGCGAATTTCCGGCGTGATCATCGGACCCCAGCACCCGGGAGCGGTGTTGGCAATGATCGTGCCGCCATCGGCGACCGGCCCGAGCATCGGTGCCGCTGGGTCCAGAATGCCGTTGGTCAACTCGTTGACGAAAATCGTCTGCGATCCGATTTTTGGATACTGTTTTGCTTTATCAAGCATTTAGATTCCTCCTGTTGAATCTATCAGTGAGCGACTTGCGAGGGACGTTTAAATTCGGCGAATGCTCATGTTCGCGGCACGGGGCCGTTGTCGACAAAGGCCGGGATCTCGCGAAGGCTGGCGACAATAGTCGCTATGCGCGGCCATTGATCGAGGGAGAGGCTGTTCCTCTCAGCGTTCACGGCTTGCGGGAACAGGCAGATATCGGCCACCGTTGGAATATCGCCAACCGCGTATTTGCCGGTTGGTCTCCGCCGAAGAAGTTCTTCGACCGCCGTCAAGCCGACGCCGATCCAGTGGCGGCTCCAGTCCGCGACATCCGCCGACCCAACGCCAATCGCACTCAAGTGCGCGGTCACCCGGGGCGGAAGAAGTGGATGGATGTCGGCGGCGATCGCCAAGGCGACGGCCCGCGCAAAGGCGCGATCCTCAAGCCTGCCCGGCAGCAGCGGTGGCTCTGGGTAGCGTTCGTCCAGATATTCGATGATTGCCAGGGACTGTGTCAGCAGCACGCCCTCGTCGGTCAGCAGGGCGGGAACGAGTCCCTGCGGATTGACCTGCAGATATTCGGGCTTCCGATTGACGGCATCGGCACCAAGGATGCCGATTGTCTCGCGCTCAACGTCGAGCCCCTTCACCGCCAGCGCGATCCTGACGCGCGACGCCGCCGACGAGATCTTGTCCTCGAACAATTTCATTGCCGATCTCCTCGGTCGTTCAAGCTTTCGGGCGTCGCCTTGGCCAAGACAGTATCCGCGCTCTGCGCGAATTGCTTTGCGCCCGCATCGGCTGAAGGCGACAGTAGCGAGAAGAGCGCTGCAATCGGAGGCGGCTCGCCTGGAGCGCTGTCCCAGGCGCATGGTACGGCTGCCAGCGCAAGCATGGCGAAGGAAGTGACTAGAAGGCGCATTGCTTTCTCCTCAATTGCTTGACCCATCTGGGCCAACTCCCGGAAAATTCTGATCTTCCGGCGAGAACTCGAGCGTGACGACCGCGCGTATCCCGCATGTGTTCGAATCCCCGAAGAACTGTATCGTTGTGTAGGTGCGGCCTGGTCGCGGCCGGTCCAGGCCGCAATGTCGCGGGAGAAATATCCCGCGACATTGCCGCGGCAAAATCAGCCCGCCTGTTCTGCGGCAAGAACGGGACGCTCCCGATACTCTTCCGGGAAAAGCCGCTTCAGCGCCTCAATCTTTGGCTGCTCATAGACGTACACATAGGGCTGGTTGGGATTGTTGTAGACATAGTCCTGATGATAGGCCTCGGCACGATAGAACGTCTTCCCGACCTCGATCGAGGTCGCGATCGGGCGAACAAAAGCACCCTCGCCGCGGAGCTGAGCGATGTAGTCGGAGGCGACCTTCTCCTGTTCGTCGTTCAGCGGAAAGATTGCCGAGCGGTACTGCTTTCCGGCGTCGGGACCTTGCTGGTCGACCTGTGTCGGATCGTGAACCACGGAGAAGAAGATCTGCAGCAACTGACCGTAGCTGACCTGCTGCGGATTGAAGACGATCTCCACTGCTTCCGCATGACCGGTCTGCCCGGTCTCGGTCATCTCGTAGGTGGCTGTCGCGGCACTCCCGCCTGCGTAGCCTGCCGTCGCGCTGACAACCCCGGCGACATGTTGGAAAGCGCCTTGGACACCCCAGAAGCACCCGCCGGCAAGGACCAGCGATTGTGTAGCTGGGGTCGCGGCGACATCGTGGAGGACCGGAGGAACGCGCCTGGCCTCTTCCGCTGCCGCTCCGCCACTTAGCTTGAGCACAAGACCGCCGCCTCCGATCACGGCAAGGGTCACAATGCCTAGCTTTCCGATGGAGCCAAGCAACGACGAACGAGTTTTTTCTCGATGTTTCATGATCTTATCCTTTCATCCGAAGGTGAATACGAAGGCTTCGACACCGGGATCGAGGAAATGGATCTCGAACGTCCGCTCCCGCACCTCTCCCGACTGGCGCACCAGCTGGTAGAGCCGCGTTTCGGAAACCGTGCCATTGCCGTCTGCATCGATATCCGAGCCATGATCGGCTCCCGGTGCGGCCCCATCGACCTTCACCTGAAAGCGGACCTTCTTGCCGTCCGCCCCGGGTCCGAGGACCAGATGGAGATCTCGGGCACTGAACCGATATGTGATGCCGCCGCCAGCCTGATCGAGTGAGGCCTGCTCTCCGCCGACGGTCCACTTTCCGGTAAGCCCCCATTCGTTGAGGCCCGGCTCACCGACGGTGTAGTCGCGAGCGGCATCTGCCTTGACTCCTTCCGGCGAGATGAAGTTGGCAGCTCGGAGATAGCCGATGTAGGATTCTCCCGACTGCAGTCGGGCAAGGTCGGGCGCCGCCTCGGCACCCTTGGCGTCAGGCGCGACGGTGGCCGCATCTGCCTTCTTGCTACCTGCTGCTTCGGCCAGCAGATCCTGGATGACCCGTTCGGACTGCTCGTAGTCTCCTTCACCGAACTGGGTGTGCCTGATCTGGCCCTTCGCGTCGATGAAGTAGTGGGCCGGCCAGTAGTTGTTGGCGAACGACCTCCAGATCTTGAAGTTGTTGTCGATCGCGACAGGGTAGCCGATCTGGAACTTGTCGATTGCCTGACGGACATTGTCGATCCGCTTCTCGAAGGCGAACTCGGGCGAATGGACCCCGATCACGACCAGTCCCTGGTCCCGATACTTCTCCGCCCAGGCCCGAACGTAGGGGATTGTCCGAATGCAGTTGATGCAGGAGTAGGTCCAGAAGTCGACGAGAACGACCTTGCCGCGCAATTCTTCCGCGGTGAGCGGCTTGGAATTCAACCATTCTACGGCACCGTCGAGCGACTGCAGGCGTCCGAGGACGGGCAAATCGCTCTGGTATCCCTTCCGCGCATCGTTCGCGGCAAGTTGCATGGCATTGCCGCCCGGCTCTGCAACACCGCTCGAACCATGCAGTTTGTCCAGCAGCGACTGTTCGATGCCGGCACTGCTGGCATAGGAGAGACGCGACAGCAGTCCGGTATCAAGCCCAAGGGCAATGGCGGTAACGCCGGCCAGCACGGCTATACCAAGACCCTGGCGCAGACGCTCGCCAACGCCGAGCGATCGCTTCATCGCCGCAAACACCTTCTCCCCGGCAAGAACAGCCATCGCCAGCGAGGTCGCGGCACCTGCCGCGTAAGCGGTCAGCAAGAGCGTTGTCTGAACGTTCGCCCCCTGGAGGGCGGCACCGGTCAGGACCAGTCCAAGGATCGGGCCGGCGCAGGGCGCCCAGAGAAGGCCCGTTGCAACGCCGAGAAGGAAGGAGGTGCTGACGCCACCCTTGCCGCTCGCCTGCTGCGACAGGCGGCTGCCAAGGGCGACGGCTGGCCGCGTCACGACTGCCGCGATGCGCGGCGAGAGCAGCGTCACGCCGAAGCCGGCGATCAGCGCGATGGCGGCATATCGACCGATTTCGTTGGCGTGCACCGCCCAGCTGCCGCCGACGGCAGCAAGCGTTGCCACGCCCGCGAAAGTCACGATCATGCCGACCAGCATCGGCAGGATGCTTCTCGCAAAGGGCTGGCCTGCCCGCGACAGAACGAAGGGTAGGACCGGAAGGATGCAGGGGCTGACGATCGTCAGGGCCCCTGCAAGGTAGGCAATAAGGAACAGCAGCATAGTCATCCCCTGCAGTTGACCGATGCTTACGCATTGGTCGTTGATGGTGGCTGCAAGGGACCAGCCCGAAGTATCTCCGTTGTGTCGCTTTCCGCCCGATTTGTATCAGAATGCAAGCGGCCGGGCGGTTCAGGAGTTCAGGAGCTTCAGCAGTTTCTTCGCGGCCGAGCCTGATGAAGCCGGGTTCTGCCCCGTGATCAGCCGCCCATCGACAATCGTAAAATCGACCCAATCGGCGGCCTTCTCGTAATGCCCGCCCAGACGCTTCAATTCATCTTCGACGAGAAAGGGCACGACTTCGGTGAGATGGACAGCCTCTTCCTCGCTGTTTGCAAAACCGGTGACACGCTTGCCCTTGACCAACGGCTGCCCCTGGTAGGTTACCTTTTTCAGAACCCCGGGTGCGTGGCAGACCAAGGCGATCGGCTTGCCTGCAGTGTAGAAGCTTTCGATAAGGGCAATCGAGTCCTCGTCATTGGCGAGATCCCACATCGGGCCGTGTCCGCCGGGATAGAAGACTGTATCGAAACCATCTGTCTTGACCCCGCTGAGCCGCACCGTGTTTGCAAGCGCCCTTTGCGCCGCTGGATCGCCCTTGAAGCGCGCCATCGCCTCTGTCTGATTGGCTGGTTCGTCACTCTTCGGATCGATGGGAGGCTGCCCGCCTTTCGGAGATGCAAGGGTTACCTCGGCGCCGGCATCCTTGAACACGTAGTAGGGTGCGGCAAATTCCTCCAGCCAGAAGCCGGTCGGCTTGCCGGTGTTTCCGAGCTTATCATGCGAAGTCAAAACCATCAGGATCTTCATCGTCAGTTTCCCTTTGTTGAGCAACCATAAGACGTGGCTGGCATCTCACTTTGCCCGAACGTGAGCATGGCGCGTTGCAAGGCTTTGCCCCCTGAAAACCCGATCCTTCGAACCACCGCCGGGCCCATCCACAGATAGCGCACTGGCTCAGGCTTTCCTGGTTTCATCCCCGATATTTACTTCCGTCCAATTTCGGGTGAATACTCGCCGCCGGGCAATCACTATTCCGCGAGGCGGCACAATGGATCGCATCGACGCAATGAAGGTGTTTGTGACGGCAATTGACGAGGGCAGCCTCGCCGGCGCCGCCCGCAATCTGAAGCGATCGCCAACAGCGGTCAGCCGGGCGCTAAGCTTTTTGGAGGCGCATGTTGGTGTCGAGTTGCTGCATCGGACCACTCGAACGCTGAAGCTGAGCGAGGCGGGCCAACGCTATGCAGCAGCCTGCCGGCGCGTACTGGTCGATCTTGAAGAAGCCGACATGCTGGCGGGCGGCGAGCGCGCGGCTCCGCGCGGAACTCTGACCATCTCCGCACCACCGATCCTCGGCGAAGAGGTCCTGCGCCCTATACTGGACGACTTCCTCAACCTTCACCCGACCGTCTCTGTCCGCTTTCTCATGCTGGATCGCTTCGTCAACCTGGTCGATGAGGGCGTCGACCTCGCGGTGCGTATCGGCCACCTGTCGGACTCTTCGCACGTCTCCACCCGTCTCGGTGGCGATGTGCGACGCGTCGTGGTCGCCTCCCCCCGCTATCTGGCAGCTCATCCGCGCATCGACGAGCCGGGCGACGTGGCAAAACATCAGATCATCGCGTTCAGCAACTTCGGGCTGGATTCCTGGAGTTTCATACCGGCGAAGGGGACCACCATCCCCAGGGTCGTGCATTTCACGCCGCGCTGTATCTTCAACAGCGTTCGCGCTGCCGCGGCATCGGCGGCTGCAGGCGGCGGCCTGACGAGACTCTATTCCTACCATGTCGCATCCTACGTGCGCGACGGTCAGCTGAAGATCGTGCTCGCGGACGCGGAACACCCGCCCTTGCCTGTGCATCTGCTCGCACCACAAGGCCGCATGTCCGTGCCCAAGGTCCGCGCCTTTGTGGACTTCGCAACGCCGCGGCTGCGTTCCGAGTTCGCGCGCATGGCAACAGCGGCTGGTATGCTCGCCTGATTGTGCCGAAATACGGTTGATTGTTGATCAATCAACGTCAATTCTCTCAATGATCGGATGGATCTAAATCAAATGCACCAACGCCGAGGGCGTAGGGCGGCCAGCAACTGAAAGGCCGCTGCACTTGAAAGGATCCCATCATGAGCACGGAACAGAAGGTCGCCATTATCACCGGCGCATCACAAGGCATCGGCGCAGCATTGGTTCGAGCCTACCGCGACCGCAACTACCGCGTCGTCGCCACCTCACGCTCGATCGAGCCTAGCTCCGACACCGGCATCATCGCCGTACCCGGGGATATCAGCAAACCGGAAACTGCCGAACGCGTCGTCCGCGAAGCACGCGAGCGTTTCGGTCGCATCGACACATTGGTGAACAATGCCGGTGTCTTTCTTGCCAAGCCGTTCACTGAATTCACCGAAGACGACTACAACCACAACATGGGCGTCAACGTCGCCGGTTTCTTCCACATCACGCAGCGCGCGGCGACCGAAATGCTGAAGCAGGGCTCCGGTCATATCGTCAGCATCACGACGAGCCTAGTGAACCAGCCTATCGCAGGGGTCCCGGCCGCCCTCGCCTCTCTGACGAAGGGAGGGTTGAACGCTGTTACCCAGTCGCTGGCTATCGAATACGCAAAGAGCGGCGTTCGCGTTAACGCAGTCTCGCCGGGCATCATCAAGACCCCGATGCATCCGCAGGAAACGCACGCAGCACTCTCCACACTGCATCCGGTAGGCCGGATGGGCGAGATTCGCGATATCGTCGATGCCGTCCTTTATCTCGAGGGTGCGAGCTTCGTCACTGGCGAGATCCTCCACGTCGATGGCGGCCAGAACGCCGGTCGCTGGTAGGCCGGGCGCCCCGGCTCGGCCGGACCAATTTTATTCCGCGACTGCGAGCCCGGACGGCCGCAGTCGCCGTCGAGACAAAGCTCAATAGGTGAAAAATGAAACTGGTGTTGGTCGCCGATCCAATGTGCTCCTGGTGCTATGGCTTCGGAAAGGAAATGACGGCCCTGCAGGAGCGTCATCCCGACATGTCGCTTGAGATCGTCGTCGGAGGCTTGCGCGCCGGTGCGACCGACGTGCTTGATGATGCCGGCAAGCGTTTTCGCTTGGAACACTGGGCAAGGGTGGAACAGGCGAGCGGCCTGCCGTTCAATCGGGACGGATTGATGGCCCGTCAGGGCTTCGTCTATGACACCGAGCCCGTTTGCCGGGCGGTCGTGGCGGCGCGTATTCTCAAGCCGGAAGCCGATCTGTTGCCGGTCTTCCGCGCCATCCAGCACGCATTCTACGTCGATGCCCTCGATACGACCGATGGTGCGGTCCTCGCGCAAGTCGGTGCCGAGGCTCTGAGCGCTGCCGGTTATCCCATCACACAGGACGAGTTCCTCACGGTGTGGCAAGCCAAGAGCACGATCGATGCTACTGCTTCCGATTTCGTCAGGGCGCGATCTATGGGAGTATCGAGTTTTCCGACTTTGTTTCTTTCTGACCAAGGCAAACTGCACCGGATTGGCAACGGATATGCCCATGTCGACACATTGGAGCAGGAGATTGGCGCCCTGCTCGCAGCATAGCCACCCTCAAGTTCAACCTCCAGAAAGGAGACTGCAATGCCCATTGTTACCGTACAAGTGACCCGCGAAGGAACGACGCCCGACCGCACTTCGGTCACCGCCGAGGAAAAGGCCGCGATCATCAAGGGCGTCAGCCAGGTATTGCTCGACGTCCTCAACAAGCCTCTTGAATCGACCTATGTCGTCATCGAGGAAGTCGATCTCGACAATTGGGGCTGGGGTGGACTGCCGACCGCGCAGTATCGAAAACAGCGAGCTGCAAAGTCTTGAAAAGCGAGACCCGCTGTCGGATACCGGCGGCGGGTTCGTTCGGCCTCCTCCTTCGACCGGTCGCCCGCGCCGGTAGGCCCTCTCAGTCAACGCGCCGGCTGACTCTGCTGAAGATCTTGAAATCCGACCTCGGGGCACCCGCGCACATTGGCGAAAGTGATCTCGCGGCGATCACCCCACCCTGTCAGCCCTCGCAGCGTCAGAACATTCTCGTCGCGATAGACGAGATCCGTGCGGTAGATGCCGGCGCGTCGGGCCCTGTTGGTCGCTTGACTGACGTTACAGGTGCCCTCTGATGGCTCCACGTGCCAAGTGCTCGTACCCCTGCCATCGGGATTCCAGCCGTCCGCGGCACCTGCCACAACCGGTAGCAAGGCTGCGAAAGTCAACAAGGTTACACGGAACGCGGCTTTCATGATCCCTACCCGGTTGCGCTACACTGGAACGCTCCGCGCCAAGATAGACGGACTGTGGCGCAGCGCAATCGCGTCGGGGCGACCCACACGCCATCTACAGACAAAAGGTACCGGACTCGTGCGGCAGCGTTGATGATTGGTTAACGTCGCCGCACAGTCGTCTGGCTGATCACCTCATCGCTTCGCCCGAGCAAGCACGAAGTCGTGCTTCACCTCCCAGAAGTCGCCGGCAAACTGATACTGTTTCGAGCGTTCGGCATCGGTTGTTCGGCGAAATTCGGCGAGCAGGCTTTCCTTAACGCCAAACACCGCATCCGAGTCGATGTAGGGATCGTCGGGATCGAAGATGTGCGTGATCAGTGTTTCGAAGCCGTCTGCCTTGATGATGTAGTGCAGATGCGCGGGTCGATTGGGGTGGCGCCCTAGCGCCTTCAGCATCTGCCCCACCGGACCATCGTAGGGGATCGGATAGTATTTTGGCTTCACCGCCCGGAACCAATAGTGCCCGTCCGGCCCGGTCCGGAACACGCCGCGCAGATTGAAGTCCGGCTGAATGCCCTTCTGCTGGACATCGTAGAAGCCCTCGTCGTTGGCCTGCCACACATCAAGGACCGCGTTGGCGATCGGCCGTCCATCGGTATCCAGTATCCTGCCTTCGATGACCATGTCCTCGCCCTTCTGGTCGAGGCAGATGTTCGCACCCATCGGCAGCTCGGGTGCGTCGGCAACATGAAACGGGCCGAGTACCGTGCTTTCCGAGGCACCCGACGGTTTGCGATTGTTGATCGCATCGACCAGCATCGACACCCCGAGCGTGTCGGAAAGCAGGATAAACTCCTGCCGCCACTCGTTGCACATCTGCCCCGTGCGCGTGAGGAAGAGAATGGCTTGCATCCACTCATCCTGTGTCGGCTCGATCTCCTTCACTGCTTCGTGGAGTTTTCGGGTGATGACCTCCATCACCTGTTTCAGGCGTTCGTCCTTGGCGTTCTTGTTACGGCCGGTCACGACCGCCACCGAATCTTCTTCCGTGAAGAAGCCCTTTTCATGCGCTTCCATGTTGCTCTCACTTATCAAGAATGGATTTCAGGACGCGGCGCAATTCGGCTTCCGGATTGGAAACCATCTCGTCCGCGCGCCAGGCGACGTGGTGGTCGGGACGTACCACAATGGCGCCGGAATCCCGCACTTCTCGCGCGTTGGCCCACTCGCCAACGAGATCCTGCCATTGCTGGCGCGGTCCGATGACGTGCGTGGTGATCCGGATGTTGAACTCCTTCGCGAGCACCTTAGCGGCAGCAGCCCAGCCGTCACCGCCAATGCCGGTCAGGATGGTGAAGGTGCCGTGGCCGGTCAGATCGAGGGTCGAAGCTTTCTCGCCGCTCTGATTGAACAACCAGGCGTGCGGCAATCGAGCGCCGGGCCATGTTGTTGGCTGATAGTGCAGCTCCGGATCCTTCGCAAAGGCGGGTTCGGGTCGGCCGTCCGCTACAATGCCGGCCGACTTGTAGCGCTGGTTCATCTCGACGCCATGCGCATCGAATTCATAGACCTTGTAGGCAATCGCATCGCGGATCGCCTTACGCTGCTTTTCCGCGTCTGGCGTGTCCTGGCAGCGCGCATCCATATTCTCTTGCATCTTAACGGGATCGACCGAGTCCAATAGGCCAAGCGCCTTGAAGATTGGGCCGAACTCTTCAATCGACTTGTTCGCCCGCGTCACGATCTGCTTGGCGACAGGCGCACGTTCGGCATTGTAGCTATCAAGCAGTCCCGACCCGGCCTGTCCCTTCAGGACCATCGACAGCTTCCATGCGAGGTTGAAGGCATCCTGAATTGACGTATTGGAGCCCAGCCCGTTCGACGGGGGGTGGCGATGCGTCGCGTCGCCCATGCAGAAAACGCGTCCGTTCGACATCGTCGTCGCGTACATGTTGTTTACGGTCCAGGTTGACACCGACTTGATCTTTGGCTGAAGCTCCTGATCCCCGACGAGTTCGCGCACAACCTTGATGGCGAAATCCTCGGTCACCTCAGGCGCCGGCTGGTTGATGTCGTAACCCCAGACAATCAGCCATTCGTTCCACGGCCGCACCATGCGCACGAGCCCCATGCCGATGCCGCCGACATCAGCGCCCGGCTGCAGCACCCAATAGAGCACGGAGGGCCGATGTGCGACATGGCGCGACAGATCAGCCTCGAACAATATGTTCATCGAGCCGCCGACGCCCATCTTGCCTTCGAAGGCAAGGCCCGCATGTTCCGCCACCTTCGAATTGCCGCCGTCGGCGCCAACCAGGAACTTGGATCGGACGGTAAATTCCTTACCGGTCAGCCGATCAAGACAGGTGGTCGTGACACCATCGGCATCCTGTTCATGGCTGATATATTCGCACGACATGCGCGCCTGCGTGCCGCGCGAGCAGGCAGTCTTGAAGAGCAGCGGCTCCATGAAGGTTTGCGGCAGGTCGTTCATCAGGCTCGGTGAAGAGAGCTGATGCTCGGCACGAGACAGCGGATGCTTACCCCAGCTCTTCATGCGGCCGATTTCCTCACCGGTCAGCGAGGTGCAGAAGACGTTCTCGCCCATCAGGTCCTGCTCTGCGGCAAACATGTAGGCTTCATCCTCGACGTCCCGACCGAGGTCGCGCAGGACCTCCATCGTACGCTGATTGGTGATGTGGGCGCGCGGCGTGGTCGCAAGCCAGCGATAGCGATTGATCACCATGTTCTCGACGCCGTAGGTCGACAGCAGCGCCGCGGTTGCCGAGCCTGCCGGGCCCGTTCCGATGATGAGTACGTCCGTTGTGATATCAGCCATTTGGCCCTCCTATCTTCTTGTGTTCGAGAGGTCCGCCTTTGAGGATACGGCGAACCGGAAACAGCTGGATGCCGGTGCGATCGGAGAACAGCCCCCACAACCCGCGCGGGGCGAGCAGCATCGTGACGATCGCAACCAGGCCGAGGATCAGGAGATACCAGGAGCCATAGCCGGCAAGCAGGTTTTGCAGCAGGAAAAAGACGATGACGCCGACGATCGGGCCTTCGACTGTGCCGATGCCGCCGATGACGACGATAAAGATCACGTAGGCGGTCCAGTCGATCACCGAGAAGGCGGCGTCCGGGGAGATGCGCTGCTTCTGGACATAGATCAGCGCTCCACAGCAGCCGGTCAGAAATGCCGCGGTCAGGTAAACCATCGTCTTCATCCGACGGGCATCGACGCCAACGGCTCGGGCCGCTTGCTCATTGTCGCGAACTGCGGCAAGGCCCAGCCCATGTCGTGAGCGCAGCAGCCAGTAGATGGCTCCGATCGTCAGCAACGCGAGCACAAGCGCAAGCCAGTAGGTCAGCGCATCGCCGGCCTCCGCCGACTTCATGCGGAACAAGGATTTCAACAAATCGATGCCGATCATGTCGCGCGTCGCATCACGGGGGAGCGAGGTGCCGGTGCCACCGCCAAGCGCCTTCCATTGCGCAAAGAGCAGACGCCCCACCTCGGCGATGACCCATGTGCCAATGGCAAAATAGGGACCGTAGAGGCGAAAGGTGAAGAAGGCCGTCGGTGCCGCAACGATTGCCGCGAAGAACCCGGCGACGGTGACCGCCGCCACCGGGTCGAGCCCGAACAGGCTGACCAGCGCAAACATCGCGTAGGCCCCAGATCCGACGAAGAGCTGCTGGCCGACCGAAATCAGACCAGCATATCCGGCAAGCAGATTCCAGCATTGTGCCAACACGAGCATCGTAAGGATGAAGAACAGGTCCTGGACAGCGCCCCGCGACACCAGCAGTGGCGCTAGAAAGGCGAGGATCACGACGACCGCCGCGATGACGGCGAATGCCGCGGAGGCGCCGGTGCGGGTCTCAACTTTGAAGGCTGGTGCTAGCAACTGTTCCATGACGCTCAGTCCACTGCGCGCGGGAAGAGGCCGCGCGGCTTGAAGAGGAGGACAAGAAGAAAGGCGAGATGCCCGGCGAGGATCTGCCATTCCGGATTGACGGCAGCACCGATCGTCTGCGCGACACCAAGGATGATACCGCCGGCGAGCGTCCCCCAGAGCGAACCCAAGCCACCGATGATCACGGCCTCGAATGCGTAGATCAGGCGCGCCGGTCCGGACGTGGGATCAAAATTGGCGCGCGTTCCCAGGAAGAGTGCAGCAATCGTCACCACCACCATGGCAAGACCCGTTGCCATGGCGAAAATGCGTTGCGGCCGGATGCCCATCAGGCCCGCCGTGGTGACGTCGTCGGATGTGGCACGAAAAGCCCGGCCGACGGAGGTCCGGTAGATCAGTTGGTTCAGCGCAACGATGGCGAGGACCGCCGAGCCAAAGGTGAGCATCGGCATGACACCGACATTGATCGGCCCCAGTGAAACGGAGGCAGTCTCGAGCGTGCCGGCCGAAATCCGCCGGCTGTCAGCCGTAAATCCTTCCAACAAGCCGTTCTGGATCACGATGGAAAGACCGAACGTCACCAGCAGCGGCGGCAGGATATCCTTTCCAAGCGTGCGGTTGAGCAGGTGGTATTGCAGCACCCAACCGGCTGCGAACATGAGCGGAGCCGCAACCAGCGCGGCAACGAAAGGATGAAGCCCTAGCAGGGAAACGAGCAGCAGGATCAGAAAGGCCGCGAAGACAATCAGGTCGCCATGCGCCAGATTGACCAGCCGCATGATGCCGAAGACGAGGCTGAGCCCCGCCGCAAAAAGCGCATAGAGCCCACCGAGCAGGATGCCCTGTGCTATCGTATCAAGCCAGTTCATGACCATCCGCTCCGAAGTAAGCCTTGTGAATAGCCTCGCGATCGAGGTCGCATGGCTTGCCGGAGAGCGTGATGCGGCCCTCCATCATGCAATAGACCCGATTGGACACCTTGAGCGCCTGGGCGATATCCTGCTCGACGATGATGATGGCCGCGCCGGTTTCGCGGATCCGTGGAAAGGCGGCGTAGATGTCGCGCACCACGACCGGCGCCAATCCGAGGCTGATCTCATCGCAAAGCAGTACATCCGGATTGGACATCAATGCCCTGCCGATCGCCACCATCTGCTGCTGACCGCCGGAAAGCGCGGTTGCGGGGCTGCGCCGTCGCTCCTTGAGGATCGGGAACAGTGCATAGATGCTGTCGAGCGTCCAGGGACCTGAGGTCTTGCGGCCGTAGGTCCCGACCAGCAGGTTCTCCTCAACGGTCAAGGACGGAAACAAACGCCGGCCTTCGGGCACCATGGCGATCCCGCGTGCCATAACGTCGGGAGCTCCGAGGGCGCCGATCGCCTCTCCGCGATAACGGATGGAGTCCGGCTCGTTCTTCAGGACGCCGGAAAGCGAGCGCATGAGCGTGGTCTTGCCGGCCCCGTTTGCGCCGATGATTGCCAGCGTTTCGCCCTCACCAAGGCCGATTTCGACGCCGAACAGCGCCTGGAAATCGCCGTAGGAAGCCGTCAAAGCGTGGGTTTCAAGCAGAGCCATCAGACCTCGATCCCCAGGTAGATTTCGCGCACTTCCTTCGAATTCATGATCTCGTCTGGTTTTCCGATGCCGATCACCCGGCCGAAATGCAACACGAGCAGGCGTCCGACCACGGCGTTCAGCGCATGCAGGACATGCTCGATCCAGATCACCGCAATGCCTTTGTTATGCAGGCCACGGATGGTGGCGACCAGCGCCCGGCATTCGCCCTCCGTCAGTCCGCCAGCGATCTCGTCGAGCAGCAAGAGTTTCGGATTGGTTGCCATCGCGCGGGCGAGTTCCAGCCGCTTACGCTGCAGCAGCGTCAGGCTTCCAGCCGTGGCATTGGCCTTGTCGATCAGGCCAGTGTCGATGAGGATTTCCGCGCAGCGATCCGTGACCTCCCCTTCCCGTTTTTGCGCGCCGAAGGACCCTGCCACCAGCAGATTCTCGAACACGGTCAGCTGATCGAAGGGTTGCGGGATCTGGAACGTGCGGCCCATACCCGCAAAGCACCGTGCCATCGGCGGGGTCTTGGTTACGTCGGAGCCTATGAAACGGATTGTCCCTTTGTCTGCCGCAATATTCCCGGTGATCAGGTTGAAGAGGGTCGACTTTCCGGCGCCGTTGGGGCCGATGATTCCAAGCGCCTCCCCTTCCTCCACGGCAAAGGAAATCTGCTCGGCGACCGTCAACGCGCCAAACTTCTTCGAGACACCTTCCAGTTCCAGTATTGGCATCCATCTCTCTCCCATTAGGGAGCCGCCTCCACGGCTCCCTCGATCCGCAAGCGCCGATGCGCTCAGGCGATCGGCTCCATCTTTCCGCCAGTCGGAATGTTCGGGGCGGTAGCGTTCTCGACAATGATCAGATCATAACCCTTGCCACCCTGCTTCAGTCGCCACTGGCCTCCGACGAGCGGTGTCTTCGCAACGTTCTTCTGGGCGAACGGCGGCAGCTTGTCGTTGCCCCAGGCGACCGGCCCAACGAGCGTATCGAGCTTCGTTTCGCCGATGACCTTGGCAACCGCCTCGCCGTCGCCGGGTTCGTCGGCGCGCTTCATGACATCGACCGCGAGCTCGAACAGGGCGTGGGCAAAGCCGATCGGCTGCGTCCAGGGACGGCCCGTCGCCTTGGTGAAGGCGTCGGCGACCTGCGCTGCGGTCTCGCCCGTCAACGACGACTTGAAGGGATGGCTTGGCGTCCACCACACTTCGGTCGAAAGATTGTGGCCGGCATCGCCGAGCGATTCCACTGTTTGCGGGAAAAGCAGTGCCTTGCCGACCGAGGCGACCTTCGGCTTGAAGCCCTGCTGCTTCGCCTGGTTCCAGAAGGTTGTAAGGTCTGGCGGGATGACGACGCCGGTAACGATCTCGGCGTTCGCCTGCTTGAAGGCGTTGATCTGCGCGGAAAAATCGTCCGAAAGGTTCTGGAAACGGCCGGGATCGGTCAGCGTATAGCCAAGCTTTTCGAGTACCGGCGGGAAGCCGACGACCTTGTCCCCCCAGGCATTGCCATCGCCATCGTTGGGGAAGAGCCCACCGACCTTCTTGTTGGTCTCGACCTGGCCCCACATGCCGGTGAAGACGGCAATGATATCCTCGAGTCCCCAGAAGAAGTGATAGGCGAAGTTGAACGGTTTCCAGGAATTCGGGTCGCCGGGATTGGCCTGCTGGCCAATGAACCATGGCTGCCACGGTGCCACCGTCGAAATGCACGGCATTTCTTCCGCTTCACAGGTGGTCGACACCGGATTGGTCGTCTCCGGCGTCGAGGAAACGAGCACCAGGTTCACCTCGTCGGTGACGATCAGCTCCTTGGTCACCTCGGCGGCGCGATTGGGATTGGACTGGCTATCCTTGACGACAACCTGATAGTCGAGACCCATCTTCTTTGTCGTCGCGAGAAAGTTCTCGATGACGAACTTGTCGGCCTCGCCGAACGCGGCGAGCGGCCCCGTTTGCGGGCTGACGTAGCCGAGCTTGATGGAGCTCTTCTGCGCAAGCGCAGGCAAGGCCAGCCCGGACGTGGCGGCGAGTACGCCGGTGGCCGCCGTCTGTTTCAGGAAATCGCGTCTGGTTGTCATTTCATTCTCCTCCCATTCCCCCTTGTGTAATGTCAGTTCTCCGGCCTGCGGCCCTCCCAGGCCTGCTGCAGCAGCGCGCGGATCGACGACCGATCAATCGGTCGCGGATTCCAATAAGGATTCTCGACAGCGATCTGGCTTGCCTTGTCGAGATCGGCCTCGGTCAGGCCGAGATCACGGAGAGCCAGCGGCGCGCCGATCGACTTTGCGAAATCCCAGAGCCCCCCACCGACCGAGCCGCCGAAAATCTCCGCGACAGGCTGAAGAAGCTCCGGCAGTGCAACGCCATTGAAGCCCGCGGTATGCGGCAGCATGATCGCATGCGTTTCCGCATGCGGCGTGTCGAAGGTGCCGCCAAGCGTGTGGCAAATCTTGTGGTGCAGCGCCATGCCGACCGTGCCGAGGACCGTGCCGCAAAGCCAGGCGCCATAGAGCCCCTCCGCGCGTGCCTCGATATCGTTTGGCACCGTCGCGATCTTCGGAAGTGCTGACCGGAAGGCACGCAAGCCTTCGACGGCCATGAGCGTCGAGATCGGGTTGCGGTCCTGCGCGTAGAGCGCTTCGACGGCATGGGCCATGGCGTTCAGACCGGAGGTCATCGACATACCGACCGGTAGGCCGGTTGTCAGCGTGGCATCGTAGATCACCACCTCAGGCAGGATCTTCGCCCCCTTCACTGTCGTCTTGCGACCGCCCTCGGTCTGACCAAGGATCGGGGTGACCTCTGACCCTGCGTAGGTCGTTGGAATGACAACCTGCGGCAGGTCGGTGCGGTAGGCGATGGCCTTTCCCAGGCCTGTCGTCGAGCCGCCGCCGAGCGACACGACGCAGTCGGCGCGGCTTTCCTCAACCACTCTCATGGCCGTTTCGGTTACATCGACAGGCGTATGCATCACCGCACCGCTGAACACGCCGACGGCCAGCGGCCCGATCCTTGCGGCCAGCGCCTCGGCATCGCCCTTCTGTTGCGGCGTGGAGAGGACTAGTGCCCTCCGGCAGCCAATCTTCTCGATCCAGCTTCCCACCTCTTGGCTCGCGCCTTCGCCGAAGACGATGTGGGCCGGGCTGCCAGCATAGTGGAATGACAGGCTCATCGTGTTTTCTCCGGTCTTGCGCGCACCATCACGAAGGTGAAATCGACCTGCTTCATCTGCGACACATCTCCGTTGGCCGGGCGAAAGTCGCGGACGAGCTCAGGCTTGACGCCAAACAGCGCATCCTCATGGAGATGCGGATCATTGCGATCGTAGACATGCGTGGTGATCGTCTCGAACCCTGCCGCCCGCACGACAAAATGAAGGTGCGCTGGCCGATGCAGGGGATAGCCCGCCGCCGCCAACAAATGCCCGACAGGGCCATCGTCCGGAACGCTGTACCCCTTCGGCATGACCGTCCGGTAGTTGACGCATCCATTGGCATCGGCACGGAAAAGGCCACGCAGGTTATGCTCAGGCTGCAGGTCCGGCTGCTGGTTCTCGTAGAGACCCTGGGCATTGGCCTGCCAGGTAATAAGTTCGACCGAGGGAACGGGCTGTCCATCGAGATCGACGATCCGGGCAGAGATGCAAAGCGGCTCTCCCACCCCATCGAGCGAAATCGAACTCCCCAGCGGGCGCTCCGGCACATCGCTACGAAAGAACGGGCCTCGGATCGTGTTGGGCGTGGCGCCCTTCGGTCGTCTCGAATTGATCTCCTCCACGAGAGCGGAGGCTCCGATCAGATCGGCGAGCAGCACCCATTCCTGACGGCGTTCATCGGAGGCATGCCCGACTTCCGTCAGAAACGCGATGACGTTGCGCCACTCGTCCTGGGTGGGTCGGAATTCCTTGATCAGTTCATGAGCGTGCTTGACGATCGCAGCCATGAGACGTGGCAGCTGGCCACCTTTTCCCGAAGGCATGCGCTCGGCAAACACGTCCGAAGACGTCGCCTCACTGAAAATAAGCGCATCGGCTGCCGTCGGCATGCGTCTCTCCCAAAACCGCATCGTTGGTGAGAATAAGCTAGCAGTCCTGCAGCGGCCGATTGATGATTTGATTCAGCTTTAATATAACGGATCGTTATGAAGATAGACGAACGACACTTGATCCAGCTTGCCGCCGTGGTCAAGACCGGTGGCGTGACCGAGGGAGCAGCCCTTCTCGGGCTCGCGCAACCGGCTGTATCACGCACGCTGTCGATGCTTGAAATGCGTCTCGGCGAACCACTGTTCATCAAAGGCCGCAGGCCGCTGCAGCCGACACCCCTTTGCCTCTCGCTGTCGGAGCAAGGGCTGGTAATGCTGGCGGCGTCTCGCAAGGCGTCCGACCTCGTGGAAAGCTTTCGCGTCGGCAAAAGCGGCGTCGTGCGCGTCGGAGGCACGCCCTTCTTCATGGATGCGCTGATCGCCGGGCTCTGCGCCGAGTTTCAGGTTACTCGCCCTGATGTTCGGATCGATCAAACCTACGGCTACTTTCCGGATCTCCGTGCCGCACTGAAGGCCGACCAGATCGATCTTGCCATCTGCCCGATCGACATTCTCGACGAAGGATCCGGCCTGGAGTTCCAACAGATCCTGCCGGGGCGCAATGTGATCGCCTGCCGCGTCACACATCCCCTCTTGCTCAAGCGCCGCCTGCAACCCAGTCAGCTTCTCGATTATCCCTGGGTCGCTCCGCCGCCCGGCAGCCCCCTCCTGGCCGATCTCAGAGCCCTGCTGCTTTCCTTTGGGGGAACCGAGATCAAGGTCCGCTATTCCGGCGGTTCATTGATGAGTGTGCTCAACTATCTCAAGGCGGCGGACGCGCTCACTGTGATGCCACACAGCGTCGTCTTCGCATTGCGCAAGGAAAAATCCATCACCGCCCTACCGTTGACGATCCCGCATCCGGAGAGGGCGCTGGCAATCCTCACGCGTGCGGATTCGGTGCGGTCACCAGCAGTCGACCAATTCGTGCAACATATCCGCTCAGGCTTCGAAAGCCTGCGCCACCTCATCAAACGGCATGAGGAAGCGGTGGTCTGGGGGCGGTAGCGGCTTACCGCTACCGCCGTGGTGGCAATCAACTACCGCGCAGGTTTGCCTTCTGGACCGCCGCGGCCAAGCTTGTCAGGAAGCGGCTCGCCCTTCGGTGTGAATTCGAGCGATCCTGAATTGATGCAGAAACGCTCGCCCGTCGGAGGCGGGCCATCCGGGAAGACGTGCCCCTGATGCGCACCGCACCGTGCGCAAACGATCTCGGTCCTGACGATGCCGTAGCGCGTGTCGCGAATACGCCGCAGATGATCGCTTTCGACAGGGGCGGTGAAACTCGGCCAGCCGGTGCCACTCTCGAATTTCTCGACGGCCTTGAACAGGGGAAGGCCGCAAAGGCGACACGTATAAAGCCCTTCGCGGTGCTCATGCAGAAACACCCCACAGAACGGCGCCTCCTCCCCATGCTCGAGCAGCAAATGGCGGTCCTCCTCGCTGAGCTCCGCCACAAGCTCCTGCATCTGGTCTCGCGTTGGAGGAGTAAGATCGAATCCAAAATCGACGACATCACGCATCTTGGTCTCCTGGGTGTTCCGGCGATTTCCGGAACACAGTTTAATGTTACGAGAGGACGGATGACGCCATCCGGGTGTGGCTATGACCGCAACGTCCGGAAGGCGGTCCTAACCTCCTCGGAGAAGGCCTCTGGCTGTTCCCAGGCGGCAAAATGACCGCCCTTGTCGAGCTTGTTGAAGTGGATGAGCTTGGGATAGGCCCGCTCCACCCAGCTGCGCGGAGCCGCATAGATCTCGTCCGGGAAGACGCTGACAGCGACCGGTATCTGGAGATTCTTGACTGCGAAGAAGGCGAGCTTGTTTTCCCAATAGAGTCGCGCCGACGAGACGGCGGTATTCGTCAACCAGTAGAGCGTGACGTTGTCGAGGATGTCGTCTCGCGTCAGGCCTTCCGCTTTCCCGTCGAAGACACGGGCGATCATTTCGTAACTGCGGATATCGTGATCGAGCATCCATGCGGCGAGACCAACAGGCGAATCCGCGATTCCATAAAGCGTCTGCGGGCGGTTCGCCATTTCGAGCGCATAGCCAAGGCCATGCTTGTAGAAATCGTCGAGCTGCGCGTAGGCGTGCTGTTCATCCGCCGAGAGACCTGCCGGCGGTTTGCCGCCGAGCTGCAATGCCGCGGCAACGTCATCGGGAACGGTGGCCGGCATATTCACGTGAATGCCGATCAATTGCGGCGGTGCAATCACCGCCATCTGTTCCGAAACGGCATCGCCCCAATCACCGCCCTGGGCGACATAGCGCGTGTATCCAAGCCGATCCATCAGCTCGATCCAGGCATGCGCAATGCGAATGGGGTCCCAACCCGTCTTCGTCGGCTTGCCCGAGAAGCCGTGACCGGGCAGCGACGGGATGACCAAGTGGAACGCGTCCGAGGCCTGGCCGCCGTGCGCCGTCGGGTCGGTTAGCGGTTCGATGATCTTCAACTGCTCGATGATCGAGCCGGGCCAGCCATGTGTGACGATCAGGGGCAAAGCGTCTTCGTGCTTGGAGCGAACATGGATGAAGTGAATATCCAGCCCGTCGATCGTGGTCATGAACTGCGGCAGGGCGTTCAGCCGGGCCTCGACCTTGCGCCAGTCGTAGTCGTTTGCCCAGTATTCCGCCAGCTTTCGCGTCGTTGCGTACTGGACGCCCTGTGAACTGTCGTTGACGGTTTCCTGTTCCGGCCATCGGGTGGCGTTGATGCGCTGGCGCAGGTCTGCGAGCTGCGCGTCGGTTGCCTTGAACTGGAAGGGCCGGATTGCGTTGCCGTTGCCGGCCGCAGCAACGAACGAAGCCGGCAAGAGACTGACTGCACCCGCAACCGCCGCAGAAGCGAGCAGGCTCCGTCGAGTGACCGATGATAATAGAGCTGACATGACGTCCTCCTAAGTGTTCAGGTTCATTCGGGTGCCTGGCGCATTCTTCGCAAAGGCCGGGCGCTTCCATGCACGATGGTTAAGATCGGCGATGCCTTGATATCGGCGTCGCTACGAGCCTCGCTCAGACGAGGGTCAGCGACACGTCGATGTTGCCGCGGGTTGCCTTGGAGTACGGGCAGATCTCGTGCGCTGCATGCATCAGCTCCTCTGCGACACCGCGCTCGATGCCTGGCACGCTCACATTGAGGCGCGCCCGCAGAAAGAAGGAACCTCCGTCGACGTTCAGATCGATTTCCGTATCGATCTCAGGATCGACGGGCAGCTTGATCTTCCTCTGTGACGCCGCGAGCTCGATCGCGCCAATGAAGCAGGCCGACCATGCTGCACCAAAGAGATGCTCGGCGGCCGGATGCGGCTGCGAAAGCTGAAGATTCAGCTCGCCATCGCCGCTGCGGGTGAAACCGTCGCGACCGCCCTTGTTGTGAGTCTTGCCGGAAAAAAGAAGCTTCTCAGTCATCACAAAATCCTTCGCTTTACTCTTTTGATCGCATCCGCCTAGATCGGATGCGATTGAAATAGTTAAGCAGAAAGTCGATATCAATAGCATTGCGATTTAATCGGATGCGATTTATATATAGAACAAACAATCGAACAGGATATCCTTATGTCCACGTCCAAAACCGCAAAAACCCTAGAGACTGGGATGCCCTCCTCCGGCGAGACCGAGAGCAACGACAAGAAGCTCTCGAACTTCCTTTGCTTCGCCGTGTATTCGGCAAACCTTGCCTTCGGGCGCGCCTACAAGCCGATTCTGGATAAGCTGAATCTGACCTATACGCAGTACATCGCGATGGTGGCGCTTTCCGAGCAGGACGACCAGACCGTGGGAGCGCTCGGCGAAAAGCTGTTCCTGGAGTCAAACACGCTGACCCCGATGCTGAAGAAACTTGAAACTCTCGGCTATATCCAGCGCAAACGTGATTCCGCTGACGAGCGGCAAGTGCGCCTGAGCCTGACGCCGGCTGGACGCGATCTCGTCGCGGCTGATCCCGGCGCACCACTCGTCGAAGCCACGGGCCTCGGGGAGGATTTTCCCGTCGTTCAGAAATCCGTCGTGCGTCTACGCAACAACCTGCTGAAGAGAACGCAGGACAACGCCACGAAGCGCTGATTTCAATGCAATTGAGCGCCTGTTTCGGCGCTCAACTCCCCTTTGCGCAAATGTTCGCGCGATAAAAAGCGCCGGCCTTTGGACCGACGCCCGTTGCGACAGGAGCCCTCGTCCTACCGCGATGACACCAAGGGAAGCAGTTCTGCCTCCATCATCTCGGCTGCCTTGGCATACCCGCCGCCCATGCCATCCAGGAAGTGCAAGTGCGACTCGGGGCGCCCGGAAGGCACGAAGCAGGTCATCAACGCGTGAGACTGGCGGTGCAGTCCGAAGTTAATCTCGCCACGCGCCTTTGCGGCAACGAGCATGGCTTCGACAGTTTCGATCTGCTCCGGCGTGCAGTCGAGCGTAAGACGCAGGCCATCGTCGTACTTGCGAAAGTCCGAGTTTGAAGCAACCGCTGACCAGCCTTCGATATCCAAAGACCTAGTACCGTCCCTGGGAACGGCTGTATCCCGGGACAAAGGTTGGGCGTGCTGCGCGCCGGCCTCCAGAACGGAAAGCACGCAACCGGCCAGCGACGCAAAGGCCTCAGGACTGGTATGTTCATATGGTTCGACCAACAGCGACAGGATCTCGCCTCGCTGGCTGGGAAACGGCTTCCAATCACAGGTCAGCCCGGTCAGATCAGGCTCCGTCGTGTAGCTGCCCGGCTTCACCAGGTACCGCCCCCTCTTGATTTGCCGCTCGGCCCACTTGAGACCACCGCCGGCAAACATCGCGTAAGTTGCACTTTCAGAGGCGGCATACCGTGCGATGCGCACATCATGCCCGTTCGAACGGATTTCGCCGACAGTCAGCAAACCGACGCGAAGGGCAAGGTCAAGACTGCTCCTTGCGAAGTTTGCGACCTGCCGCATTGCCGAAATCGCGGTCATGATCCCATGCGGCGGTAGCGCGAACGCAGCCCCGTCGCCGCGAAACACAAAGGGAAAATCGAAGTCGCCCCAGGCATTTCCGACTGCGGCGATCACCGACGCACCAGCGTAGTTGACGTCTTCGTACCGCCCCGACTTGATCGCCGACGTCGAACTGACCACATCGGTGATGCCGATCAGCCAATCATCGGGCAACGCTTCGTAGACGGAGGGATCGAGCATCTTCGTGAACTCGCCATAGGCCGGGGACGCGTTCGGATGATTGCCGGCCGTCAGGGCATCTGCTTGCGCGATTGTAGTGCCCGATTCCATCGAGGGCATGAACCTGTTCCCGTGCCACATAGACAAATCCCTTCGCTGAATTCAATTCGCGCACCAGTAACTCGTATGCGCCGTAAATAAACGGAAGGGGCAACAATGTCAATATGCGATTTAATCGGATACGATCGTAATGCGTGGGCGAATCACTGCTGGGACACCGGCAGCGCGATAGAGACATCATCCGAAATAGGGTCGGTACGAGCCACGTTTTCGTGATTCAAACCCACGATACCACCGAAAGGCTCATATGCACCGCCCCCGTGCCCCCAAAGTACATGTGGATTACCGTATCTGGTAAATTCCATGTTCCGTCACTTCGAGTAGCATGTGCTTGGATGATTACATTTCCTAGTCATCAAGAGGTCACTGCAAAACTCACATCGTCTGTTTTGCGGTGACCTCGCCAAAACCCTCGACACGACCGGCACCTAAACGGCGCTTCGAACGGAAGCCTTGCAACGCGCGTTCCGTGTTCCCATCTTAGGTCGGTCACCCAAAACTCTAACTGACATGGTCGACGCGACAGCGTCGCATTTTGCTGTGTTTCCTCCGTTCGCGTGATGGAAGCCGAGGGCGCCATGTCGAAATGCCGCCTACGCGGCAAAGGACTTTAATTGAACAAACCAAACACGCCTGCTGCTCCGGCAGCGTGTCCGCGCGAGCGCGATGACGCTGCTCGCCACCCGGACGAGAACTGGAAACCTTACCCCTGCCTACTCACGCGTCGTGAATTGCAGGAATTGATTGCCGAACAGCTTGGCTGAGAGGCATGCCGACCCTCAAGAACAAGGAGAAAAACATGCAGGTCATCGTCAGAGATAACAACGTCGAACAGGCCATGCGCGCATTGAAGAAAAAGATGCAGCGCGAGGGGCTCTTCCGCGAAATGAAGGCACGCAAAGCCTACGAGAAACCATCGGAGCGCCGCGTACGCGAACGGGCGCAGGCTATCGCCAGACAGCGCAAAGCCGCCCGGAAGAGATTGCAGCGGGAGGGCCTCCTGGCCTCGCCCAAACGGCGCCCGTCGGCCCGATAATTTGTCACGATGCTGTCGCCGACGTCGTCGGTGACAGCCCCAACCCGAGAAGGGTCAATGATGGAAGAACTGCATAGCCTGACTGTTTCGGATGAACGGCTGGAAGATTGCCGCGATGTGATCGAACCGGATCTCCAGGATCTGATCCGAACGACAATTGCCTCCGGCTTTACCGCCGAAGAGGTACTGATCGCAATAAGCGAGCTCGTGGCCGAGGACTACGCGGTCTTAGCCAAGCTGCCGAGTGTCCACTGATTAGTCCGCGCCGACTGGTCGACGGTTGCCTCGGCCAGTATGTGCATGAGGAACAAGATACTCCGACATGACGGGTGTTGATCGGTTGCGACGAATACCTACATCCCCGGTATCGCTTGTTGGCAACGAGGAGGTTCATCATGAACACTATCAGCCACGCAACCGAACCAAGATGGGCCGCGCCGGTGGCTATCCGGATTGGCGCGCGCCCCTCCGAGCATATCCATGGTCCGGCAGAAGCGGTTGACTATCTGGAACACAGGTGGCCGATCGAAAACAGCATGCATCTGGAAGCGGCGAAGCGCAGATGTGTGGAAGCCATGAACTATCTCGCGCACCTGGAAGCCTCCAGAGACGCTTTCGTTGCAGCCGCAGTGGAGGCCAAGGTGCTGGCGTAGCCCCGCTTTGGGCGAGGGTGGCTGAGATGATTTGGCCACCTTCCGCAGATCACGCGCAAATCCCATCACACGCCCCGGCGGCGCACGTCATATGGCACGGATACATCCTCCTACAGCGACCAACGCTGCGGGGTATGATCTAGTGTGTCGTCACGGACTTCGGAGACCGAGCGCGACGAGGCTTGTCCCCCGGAGCCGCGGTTATTGCGATGGCAGCCACCTTTGTCTTCTTTCCTGGCTGCTTTTCGGCCGCGGATTTCGCCGGTGCGCGCGGCTTGGCGGATTTAGCCTTGGCAGTCAACTTTGTCGAAACGCGAGCGGCCGCGGCATCGACCTGCTCGCCGAATTCCTTGAAAGCCTGCAGCCAATGCTTCATGTCCTGGCCGTGGGGGCGGCCTTCCTGCTCCCAGATCTCGTAGGCGCGGTGACGGATTTTCTCTTCACGCTCGTTCATCACAGGGATCCTGCTCTTCGTTGCAACCCGATCTTAACTGGCGCAAGCAGCCCATTAGGCAATGGAGGCCCGGCATCGATTGATCGAAAGAAGCCGGCGTGGGCAGCCGGTTAAAGCAGCGATTGTCTTTTCCGAAATGCCCCTATCTACCAATGCGCGTGCGACCTCAATCAGAAGGAAAACGACATGAAACGTCTATCGATTTTGCTGCTTCTGGCAGGAGTGACGCTTGCCGGATGCACCCCGACTGAGCAGGGCTTAGGCATTGGTGCCGCCTCGGGCGCAGTCATCGGCGGCGTGGCGACCGGAAATGTCCGCGGTGCCGCAGTGGGCGCCGCAATCGGTGGCGCCGCTGGCGCCGTCATCGGCAACGTCGCCGGGCAGCCTGGCCAGTGCTACTATCGGGATCGCTATGGCCGTCGATATGTCGCCTCCTGCCCGCGCTGAGGACAATGCAGCATAGCATCTATACGTCAAGGCGCCGACTTCGCGCGTGCCCTCCAATCCGATCGCCTCGGATCGCGACCGTGGTTCTAGCAACCTGACCTTGGTCGCGATAACTGCGCGATGCTTGGTGGGCGCGGGAGGTGCACGAGTGCAAATCAAGTCCCAACCAACACGCTCGCCTGCACCGGCAGTTCTATGCCCTTCAGGGTGAGCGGACGGACGTGCGCCCCGCCCGCCAGCGGCCCGGCCTGAACGACCGTTTCCGGCGACATGACGATCTCGCCTGCGCCCGCCTGAGATTCCAATCTGGCCGCCAGATTGACAGCGCCGCCGATCGCCGTGAAATCGCTCCGGAAGCTCGAAAACTCACCGATTTCAACCTCGCCGCTGTGGATCCCAACTCCCACACCCACGTGGTGATCCACATCCAAAGCTTCGAGGGCCGTCTTGCAGCGCCGTTGTATATCCATCGCAGCCATGACAGCGGCAGCCGCGTGATCCTTTCTCAATATGGGAAAATTGAAGATCGCCATCAATCCGTCGCCCATCGGCTTGTTGACGATCCCGTCATGAGCCCAGACCGCCTGCGCGCATCGATCCTGAAACAAGCTGACGATGTCACTCAATCTGACCGGTTCGATCTGCTCGGAAAGAGCCGTGAACCCTCTGATGTCGGCGAACAGAATGGTGACCGTGGCGGCGATATGGCGCTGTTTCTTGACATAGCGAAACGAGCGCTCGCAAATCGTGCAGATGTTCGGGTTCATCTTGCTGCGGGTAACACCAAACATGCGGAACGGCAGCGCGAGCGCACCCCGGATCGGGATCGGCACGCGCATTTGATCCCAGCACCCACGGCAGATTTGCGCGTCGCGGTGATTGGTCGGATCTGTGGAATCGGAGGCTGTTGTCATGGTCTAGGCTGCCCCGGCAGACGTCCGCTGTTCCCTTGCATGCGCAAACTTCTGACATTTGAGCGTGTTTGGCAACTTAGGGAGGAAACGGCTACCACGACAGCGCAAGGGCCGCCGCGGCGACGCCGGGGCAACGCTCGCCGGGTTTATCGAGGCAATGGTTCTCGGACGGAAGAGGGCGCCGCTTCGCGCCCTCCCACTGAAATCCTGTGCCGTTCCGCTAAGGCATCGACACGACCATCTTGCAGAGTTTCGTGAGGCTCGCCTCATATCCGCCCGAGCGTAGCACGTCCTTGCAACGGAGCTTTGCTTTCGCCCGATCCATGGCCGACATGTCGTTGATAGCTGTCAACGCCGGCTTGGTAGGCGATGAACCGCCTAAACCGCTCGCTCCATTCGCGCCAACGGAACCGCCAGGACCGCCGGACCCGCCTGAATTGGGATCATTTACCGAAGGCACCCCAAGCCTGGCATCGAGCAGCGTATTTCCGCCCGCCCCTACCGTCGCGTTGGCGGTCGCAAGCCTGGAGCCCCCGACATTAGCGTTGACATCAGCATTGATGCCGCCGGAGCCGCCAACACTGGCCGTCGTACTGACACCGATCCTGCTGCTGCTCCCGCCGACAGATGTATTGCTATTGATGCCCCTGGCCCCGCCCACCGAAGCATCGACGCCAAGTCCACCGCTGGATCTGCCGCCGATGTTGGCGTTGATGCCACTTGCACCCCCGACGGACACGCCGAGGCCTCCATTGCTATTGCTGCCGATACTGACCCCATTGTTGCCGCCGATATCCAAGGCGTCTGCCTGCATCGGAACGATAATGGTCGCGCAGCCAAGCGCCACCGCGGCAACGGCCGATTTATAGCACTGCATTGTCATCCTCCATTGTCTCCAGCCGAGGCCCAATGCTTCGGCAAAGAAAAATGAAGCGCGCACTTCATGCTCGTCGGTTGAGCAACCAAGAGTGGGTGTCCATCTGCCGATCTACACCTATAAAAACATTCGAACCCCCTAATGTTCCGTCAAATTCGCGTATAGGTTAATTATTTCTCTGCACACGCCTCTAAACCCCTCCTTTGGATTGAGTCGATATCGTTTCCGCTGCGAATACCTCGCTGCGCCCTATCCGTGCGACACCCCTCCTAGCCAACCGATCGGCAATCGCTGAAGTCGGCGTCTCGGGGCTTTTCCATATCCTGTTCCTTCTGGTTTCGAAACTGCGAGCAGATGCGCTCCGTCGGACAACCGTTGCAAACAGCCACCCATTGTGTTAATGACTGTCCAGTCAGTCATATTGAAGGCTAAGAATGAATGCCAGAGAAAAAACGCGAGAGACGAGACCCTGAGCTACGTCGGGCCGAGATCCTGAAGGCTGCCCTTGCCTGTTTTGCAGAACGCGGGTTCGCAGCAACACGCATGGAGGATGTCGCTGCGCGGGCCGGCATCGCCAAGGGTACGGTCTACCTGCACTTCCCCGACAAGGAGCGGCTGTTTATCGAGCTTGTGTCCGGCATCGCCTCACCAATCCTTGGCGAGGTCGGCGGCATGATCCAGAACGAGACGATCCCGGCGCGCACCGTGGTCTCCATGTTCTATTCCCTCTTCAAGCGCGAAGTCCTCGAGACCGAGCGTCGCCACATGCTGCGGCTGATCCTCGCCGAAGGCCCGATGTTTCCTGTTGTAACCGAGTTCTACCATCGCGAAATCATCACCAAGGGTCTCGCGATCCTGCGCGTCGTGCTTGGACGCGCTGCAGCTCGCGGTGAATTGCGCAATCCTGCAGTCGCAGAAGTGCCGCAACTGGTCATGGCTCCCGCCTTGATGACGGTCGTTTGGGCAACGCTTTTTGAGGGGTACGAGCACCTCGACGCGCAGAAACTTCTCGACACGTTCCTCAACACGATCTTCGTGCCGGAAGGAGGCGCGAAATGAAACGGCTCCTTATTGTCGCGATCGTGGCCGCTGCGGCGCTCGCCACCCTGCCTCTTCTGTTCTCCGACAAGTCGCAGCGCGCCTACCAGGGCTGGGTCGAGGCCGACACGCTGTTCATTGGCGCCGACACGAGCGGTCGCGTGGTCAAGCTCGATGTCGCCGAAGGCCAGGCAATTGCTCCCGGCGAACCGCTCTTCAGCCTGGATTCTCAAACCGAGGAGGCCGCTGTTGGCTCGGCACGCGCGTCGCTTGCCCGGCTGCAGGCCGAACTCGAACTCGCCGAGGCGGCCCAGAAGCGCCCGGAGGAGATGGACATGCTGCGCGCCAGCGAACGCGAGGCAGTCGCACGGCTGGCGCTTGCGTCGCAGGACCTCGACCGCACCCGCGTTCTGGTCGAACGTGGTACGGCGACACAGGCCCGTCTCGATACCGCAACGGCCACCGAGGCTGCCAACCGTGCCGCTCTCGATAATGTCCGCAGCCAAATCACGCTTGGCAACATGCCTGCCCGCGTCGAGATGCTGCGCCAAGCGCGGCAGGCCGTTGCCGCGGCGAAAGCGGACCTCGCGTCAGCAGAAGCCGCGCTCGCCCGCCGTTTCGTCTCGGCTCCAGCAGTCGGCAGTATCGAGACCATCTATTACCGCGCCGGCGAGGTTGTCCCTGCCGGCCGGCCGATCGTCGCGCTCCTGCCGCCCGAGAACGTCCGTATTCGCTTCTTCGTGCCCGAGACCGAGATCGCGCTGTTCTCGCTGGATCAATCGATCCGCGTCGCCTGCAATGCCTGCCAGCCAACCGATGCGAAGATCAGCTTCATCTCAAAGACTGTCGAATATACGCCGCCGGTCATCTATAGTCTCGAGGAGCGCGCCAAACTCGTCTACCGCGTCGAGGCGATCCCCGCCGATGCAAAGGCACTGCGCCCCGGCCAGCCGGTGGATGTCACTGCGGGAGCCCGCCCATGAGCGACACGGCACCGGCCGTCGACAGTCCTGAGACTGTGATCGATGTCCATCATCTCACCAAGACTTTCGGCAGCCGCAAGGTCGTCGACGACGTATCGATGTCGGTAAAAAAGGGCCGGATTCACGGCTTTCTCGGACCGAACGGTTCCGGCAAGACGACGACGATCCGCATGCTTTGCGGCCTGCTGACGCCAGACAGCGGTGACGGCACTTGCCTTGGCTTCGACATCCTCACCGAGAGCGACCGCATCCGTCGCCGCGTCGGCTACATGACGCAGAAATTTTCGCTCTACCAGGATCTCTCGATCCGGGAGAACCTTGAGTTCGTCGCCCGCGTCTACGGCCTTGCCGATGCTCGCGGCAAAGCCACTGCTGCGATTGAACGTTTGGGCCTGAAGGGCCGCGAGGGGCAGCTTGCTGGAGAGCTCTCCGGTGGCTGGAAGCAGCGGCTCGCGCTGGGCGCCTGCATCCTACCTGAACCGGCATTGCTTCTCCTCGACGAGCCTACGGCAGGCGTCGATCCCAAGGCGCGCCGTGACTTCTGGAATGAGATTCACGCGCTTGCCGCCGAAGGCCTCTCCGTCCTGGTGTCCACCCACTACATGGACGAGGCAGAGCGTTGCCATGAGATCGCCTATATCGCCTATGGCAAATTGCTTGCGCAGGGAACGGTGGACGAGGTGATCGCCGGCACCGGGCTCGTCACCTGGACTGTTTCGGGAACGGACGTGCACCGCCTTCAATCAGAACTCGAGAACCAGCCAGGCGTCGACATGATCGCCCCGTTCGGGACGAGCTTGCATGTTGCCGGCCGGGACCCACAGGCGCTCGAAAATGCAATCGCGCCCTATCGGGAACGGCCCGATCTCAAGTGGCAAAAGGGCGAAGCGACGCTGGAGGATGCCTTCATCGACCTGATGCGCCGCTCCGAGGACAATTTCCAATGACAACGACGAACGGCCACGGCATCTCATTCGGGCGCTTCTGGGCGATGACCATCAAGGAATTCATCCAGATGACCCGCGACCGCATAACGCTGGCAACGATGGTTGCCTTGCCGATCATGCAGCTGTTCCTATTTGGCTTTGCCATCAACACGACGCCGCACAACCTGCCGACCGCAGTGCTGATGCGCGAAAACACCGATGTCGGCCGGTCGATTTTGGCGGCCCTTGCGAACACCGATTTCTTCGAGATCCGTTCCGTCGTAACCCGAGCCGAAGACATGGATTCGCTTCTGGAATCCGGCAAGGTGCTGTTCGTCGTGGAGATTCCCGAGGGATTCGAACGCTCACTTCGCCGCGGTGATACGCCTTCACTGCTGGTCGCCGCCGATGCGACCGATCCCGTCGCGTCAAGCTCGGCTTTGGGTGCGCTTTCAGGCATCGTGACGTCGGCGCTTGTGAACGACCGGCAGGTCGAGTTCACCGAGCCGACCAAGCCCGCGTTTTCCATCGTCCAGCACCGTCGCTACAATCCAGCCGGTTCATCCACCCTGAACATCGTGCCTGGCCTGCTTGGTACCATCCTAACCATGACATTGCTGATTTTCACGGCCCTCTCGGTTACCCGGGAAGTGGAACGCGGCACGATGGAGAACCTGCTTTCGATGCCGATCAAGCCGCTCGAAATCATGCTGGGCAAGATCACGCCCTATGTGCTGATCGGCCTTGTCCAGTCGCTGCTGATCATCACCGCCGGTCTGCTCGTTTTCGGAGTGCCAATTCTCGGCAATCCTGCTTCGCTGGCAGCCGCGACCACGCTTTTCGTCATCACCAATCTCTCGATCGGCTACACCTTCTCGACGATCGCGGCCAATCAGCTGCAGGCCATGCAGATGGCGATGATGTTCTTCCTGCCGAATATTCTGTTGTCTGGCTTCATGTTCCCGTTCGCCGGGATGCCGAAATGGGCGCAATGGATCGGTGAGGCCCTGCCCCTCACCCACTACATCCGCATCGTCAGGGCGATCATGCTGAAGGGCGCCAGTATCGAAACGCTTGCTTATGACACCATCGCCCTCGCCTGCCTGATGGGTGTGGCCATGCTCATCGCCGTCCGCCGCTTCCGCCGGACCTTGGACTAGGAGTCGAGTGAAGTCCCGACCAACCAGGCGCGATCTACACCAATTACCGGGGCCGGCGAACGGCCCGGACTTTGCCGCTGTTACCACCGCCGCAAAACAGGCGATCACCGCCATCGGATTCCAGCCCAGACACCGTAAGGCCGGGCGGCATATCGAGGCGTTCCAGCACGCGCCCGCTCTTGGGTTCAAGGCGCCTGATATCGCTCTCATCGCCTTCCCAAGTGGCGTGCCAGAGTTCGCCATCCACCCAGGTCACGCCGGTCACGAACCGGTTGGACTCGATGCTGCGAAGAACCGCACCGGTCTCCGGATCGACCTGATGGATCTTTCGGCCGCGGTAGTCTCCAACCCAGAGCGTTCCTTCGGCCCAGGCGAGCCCGGAATCACCGCCGTTCGCCGGTGCCGGGATCGTGGTGAGCACCGCGCCGGTTTTCGGATCGATCTTCTGGATGCGATCCTCGGCAATCTGAAACAGGTAGCGTCCATCAAAGGCAGTCCCTGCATGAGCCGCCACGTCGATCGTTTGCACCAGCTCACCGGCATCGGGGTCGAAGGCATTGAGCCTGTCGCCGGACGCAAACCACACATGTCGCCCGTCATAGGTGACGCCGCCCACCTGGTTCACATCCGCAAAGGGACCATATTCGCGAAGGATTTCAGCTTTGGAGTGTTTCATGGGCCTATCCTAGTCGTTGGGCAGTGGACCTGGGAGTAACAAAGTTGACGGGAATCCAGGCAGGGACGGGATCGTCCATCGACGTGCCGGTCCGCGTCCGAAGGATTGTACCTTGCCTTTTTCCGACAAGGTATCGAGTGCCCGCTGCACGGTGCGAGGGCTGGCACCAATGGCAATCGCCAGTGCCGAACTCGACCAGGCCTCGCCATCGGCCAGAAATGCGAGAATCTCACCGTGCTGCTCCTCGACGGGCGGCGCCAGAATAAGCACGTCTTCGCTGTGACGCGGTACAAATGTAAAGCCATCCCTCGTTGCATTGACATCCGCGATGCGATGAAGCTCACCACGCAACCGTCCGATTTCGACGCGCAGCCTGGCGCGATGCGATTCATCGGCTTCCTTTGCCCCGAAGGCTCGAGCAACAAGGGCGTTTCGCGATACGTCTCCCGGCCAACGCTCCGCCAACGCACGCGCCAGTGCGAACAAGACCGGACGCGTCGTCAGCGAAACGAGCGAGTCCCCTTTGCGCACGACGTACCGGCATGCGTCGATCACGAGTGCGTCTGACGTTAGAACCGCCTCCACCTCCTCCAGCAGCAGGAGCCGCTCCTCACCTCGCCCGATCAAACGTGCTGCGGGCGTTTTCAGAACTTGCGATACGCTGTCGACTTCGGCGTGGAGAGCAGGAATTCCCGCCTCGCGCGCAGCATTTTCCGCACGCTGCAGGGCCGCGCGCGCCGCGCCGGTGCGAAGGCGGCGAATGGCAATCCCTCCAACGACCAGTTCGTGGGTGGTCCGCAACGGAGGTGGAAACGGTGTCGGATCGACGCCCGCAAGCAGGTGTTCGGCCTCGTCCAGATGCCCGACCAGGAGCAGTCGCCTTGCTTCGAGATGTCGTGCATGTGCGGCGTTCAATCGGTCGCCATGCGCTTCGAGCACCTCGCGCGCAGCGGTGAGCGTTTTGGCCGGCCAGGTGAGATCACGCGAGACCAGGGCAATTTCCGCCTCGGCGACGACACAGCGCGCTCGCGGAATCGGTTCCCTTGATCCGAACGAACGCGCCGCCGCCTTCAGCAGAATTTTCGCCCTCGCGAGATCGCCGAGCTGTGCCATTGCGATGCCACGAAGCGCGAGCGCCGGCGCATCGTTGCGCAGCGCAACCCTTTTCAAGGCGCCGAGAAGATCGCCGGTCGCGAGCAGCCTCGCCGCAGCGACGATCATCGAGTCCATTGAAATCCCGTCAAACTTGTAACTCCCACCTTCTCCCGCTCCGGCCCTAGTCTGTTCCCGACCAGCAAAGCAGCCGCTCGCGGCGGCGATGCTACGCAACAGACAGCAAAAGGAGAAGTAGGATGACAATGCATAAAACAGGCTCACGCGAAGAATGGCTTGCGGCCCGGCTCGACCTGCTGGGTGAAGAAAAAGAGCTGACGCGACGCAGCGACATGCTGGCACAACGCCGCCAGGAGCTGCCATGGGTACGGATCGACAAGGAATACCGGTTCGAGACCGCCAACGGCAGCGCTTCGCTGGTTGACCTCTTCAAGGGTCGTTCGCAGCTGCTGATCTATCACTTCATGTTCGGCCCCGACTACACCGCCGGATGCCCGTCCTGCTCTTCGATCGCAGATGGCTACAACGGCGTCGTCGTCCATCTCGAAAACCATGACGTGGCCTTCACCGCCGTCTCCCGCGCGCCCTTCCCGAAGCTGCAGGCTTTCAAGCAGCGGATGGGATGGACATTCGACTGGGCTTCCTCGTTCGGCAGCGATTTCAACCTCGACTTCAGCGTCTTGTTCAGCGAACAGCAGCAGCGCGAAGGCGGGATCGAGTATAACTACCGCCGTGAACCACCTGCCCGGGTGCCACTCGAAGGTCAAACCGTGCAGGAATGGAAACTGCGCGGCGCCGAGAGCCCCGTCGCCCAGATCGCCTCGATGACGGGAACCGACGTTGCCACCTACACGCGCGACCGACCCGGCCTCAGTGCTTTCGTTCTTGAGGATGGCGTTGTCTACCACACCTACTCCAGCTACGCGCGCGGGTTGGACGGCATTTGGGGTGTCTATCAGTTGCTCGACCGGGCACCCAGGGGCCGCAATGAGGATGGCATCTGGTGGCGTCGTCACGACGAGTATGGCCGGGGATAACGTTCATGCGTTCCTACGACCAGACGAAGCGCAGCGCACCGATCGAGACTCCGACCGACACGGCAGCAAGCATCGCCGACTGGCTATGCCTGGGCGCTGCGCCCACCTTCGCCATCATGGCGATCGTCACGATGGCGAACAGCGGAGCAGAGATGATCTGCTCCGCCATGCCGGACGCCTTTCCGGTGGACGGCATGACGACCATGTACCTACTGATGTGTGCTTTCCACCTTCCGCCATGGCTGCGCCTCATTTCCGGTCGTTCGGTCGGACCTGAGCACCCCTGACCTCTGCGGCACCGGAGGTGTCGCGAACGGCCGAGATTGCGGGCAAAGCGACTTGTATTGTTGCCTGCCCGCTCCACCTTTAACACCCGAGCAAGCCCCAAACCAGGCAACCGGGAGAAGGTCCGTGCCCGACAGTTCCACGATTTCAGCAGCCGCATCGGGTCAATTTTCGATCGGCAAGATCACCGTCAATCGTCTCGGCTTTGGCGCCATGCGCATCACTGGGGCCGGCATTTGGGGACCGCCGGCAGACAAGGCCGCAGCATTGGCAACTTTGCGTCGCCTGCCGGAGATCGGCGTCAATTTCATAGACACGGCCGATTCCTACGGCCCCGATGTTTCCGAAGAACTCATCCGGGAATCGCTGCATCCTTACAAAGGACTGCTGATCGCGACCAAGGCGGGCCTGACTCGGAAAGGACCGGATATCTGGACGCCGAACGGACGGCCGGACTATCTTATCGAGCGCGCGAAAGGCAGCTTGAAGAAGCTCGGTGTCGACCGGATTGACCTTTGGCAGCTGCACCGCATAGATCCGCGGGTTCCCGCCGGCGAGCAGTTCGGTGCCGTCAAGATGCTTCTTGACCAGGGCGTCATTGCCCATGCGGGCCTCAGCGAAGTTTCTGTCGACGACATAAAGGCAGCCCGCGAGGTATTTCCTGTCGCGACCGTCCAGAACCGCTACAACCTCGTCGATCGCGGTAGCGAAGACGTTCTTGACTACTGCGAACGCGAGGGCATCGGTTTCATTCCATGGTATCCGCTGGCGGCCGGCGAGCTTGCCCGCCCCGGCTCCATCCTCGACAGGTTGGCCAGGAAGTATGATGCGACGCCAAGCCAGCTCGCTCTTGCATGGGTGCTGAAACGCAGCCCTGTAATGTTGCCGATTCCCGGAACCTCGAAGGTGAAACACCTTGAGGAGAACGTTGCGGCTGCGAACATCACTCTCGATGGAGAGGATTTTGCTGCCCTCGACAAAGCTGCTCGCGAATCCGGCTCGTGAACGCGCACACCGGCCACAAACACGCTTTATCAAACATCGACGGCCAGGTGATCAAAGAGGTCTCGTGCTTGGCTCGTCAACCAATCCGGCGACTGGCAGCATAAGACCAGGCGCCGGACGGCCCATGCGTCGGCAATGCGCACCTCCGATAGCGGCAATGATCTCCGAAATCGCTTTGCAGCCGTGCCGGGAATAATGCCTATGCCGGCCCCGCTGGAAGCGAGACGGCATATCCCTTCAAAGCTTCTTACCCGGACACGCATCTTCAGCTTCGCGCCCAATCGTCTGGCATGATCCTCGACGTGGCTTTGCAGCGCGCCGTCCATGAGGCCGATAAAGTCTTCCTCCAGGACTTGGCGGAAGTTGATTTTCTTCTGTTCCGCAAGATGCCACTGTTTGCTCGCAACGACCACCAGCCGGTCCGTGGCGAAATCGCGAACGTGCAGGTCGCCTGTTTCCACGGCATCGGAGAAGATGCCGATTTCAGCGTGCCCGGCCGCAATCGCCCGCGCGATTTCAGCGCTCTGTCGCTCCTTAAGATCGAGATCGATATTGGGATGCTTGACCAACCACGGCGCAAGCTGCGTTGGAAGAAATTCCATGATCGCTGCAGTGTTGGCCAGAACCTGGATTGTCGCCCGCAGTCCCTTTGCGTGCTCGCTCAGTTCACCGCGCATATGCGCCATTTGACGTTCGATCAGCCGCGCGTGATGGGCCAAGGCCTCTCCTGCCGGTGTCGGAGATACGCCTCTGCGTCCGCGCTCCAAGAGCAAGACGCCGCAGACTGCTTCCATCGACCGCAAGCGCTCACTGGCCGCAGGAAGCGACAAGCCGACTTCCGCCGCGCCGCGCGTGATGTTGCCCGCCTCGGCAACCGCGAGAAAGAGGCGAAGATCGGTAAGGTCAAAGCGCATTCTAAAGGATTACACCAAGGCCAGCCTTCGGACCAGCCGAAGTCTGTGTTCCGGCAATCCGCATTGTGCGCGATGATCGATCTGCTATCCGCAACCGATGGAAACGACACTTGCCTCCCTCCCGCTCGTCATCGTGATCTTCCTTGTTGCCGGGGTCGTCAAGGGAATTACGGGCATGGGCTTGCCAACCGTGGCGATGGGCCTGTTGGGGGCACTCGTCTCGCCGCTTGCCGCAGCCGCTTTGTTGGTGGTGCCCTCGCTGATCACGAATATCTGGCAATTGGCGGCAGGACCGAATGTTTTTCCCGCGACACGACGCCTCTGGCCAATGATGGCTGCGATTGCCGTGGCTACGATCGCTAGCAGCGCCTTCATAACCGGCGGGCACAGCAATGGGCCAACCGCCGCGCTCGGCGCGGTGCTCATGCTATACGCGATCTACACTCTCGTCGCCCAGCCGCTTAGCATCCCGGCATGGCAGGAGCGGTGGCTTTCTCCGGCAATCGGCCTCGTGACGGGCCTGGTCACTGGTGCAACAGGCGTCTTCGTCGTCCCAGCGGTCCCCTATCTGCAATCGCTTAATCTATGCCGAGACGATCTCATCCAAGCTCTCGGACTGTCCTTCACCGTCTCGACGATTGCGCTTGCCGGCGGACTTGCTTGGCATGGAGAATACCAGGGGAGCGCCCTGATGATGTCCACAATGGCCGTCGTTCCTGCACTTGCCGGCATGATCGCCGGACAAGCTATCCGCACAAGAATAAATCCTGCCCGTTTCCGAGCGTGGTTCCTCATTGGCCTGTTTCTGCTTGGTCTGGAAATGTTCGCGCGGGCTCTACTGTAGCATGGCAGAGTTCAAAGGCCGTTTTTTCTGTGGGATTAGTTTGCAGTTTCCCCTTGCCCGAGTTTTTTGTCATCAAGGCGTTTTGTCCGGATGGCACCGCTCTATCTCTCGTCAAAGGAATTGCATCCATCGATCATCATGCGACCGAGCGGAGACCGCCATTTGGGAACCGAAACAGAACTGAAGCTTGAGCTGAGTGCCGACGCCGCGGATACACTATTGGGATCCGGCTTGCTCGGCGAGCCAATCTCCGTAGAGCCGCTGACTTCGATTTATTTTGACACACCCGACCACCAGGCATGGCAAGGCGGTTATTCGCTAAGAATTCGCAGTGTCGGCGAAGCGCACATCCAAACGGTAAAGGCGACCGGCCCGAACAATGCGATCTTCGCGCGTTCCGAATGGGAAGCGCCGGTCACCGGCAACACACCCGTGATCGATTATTCGACGCCATTGAAGGCAGAGCTTGATATCGACGCGACCGCCCCCATCCCACAGTTCTCTACATCCGTAAAGCGGCATCGATGGAACGTCGATCAGGATGGAAGCAAAATAGAAGTTGCGCTGGATACGGGCTTTGTCGTCGCCGGCGACCGCCAGACGCAGATACGGGAATTGGAACTGGAGCTGAAGGATGGCAAGCCAAACGCCCTGTTTGTGCTTGCCCGCAGAATCGAGGCGATTGTCCCAATCCATTTCGGTGTCGCCTCAAAAGCAGAGAGAGGCTACCGTCTCCTCGGCGAGCAGACGACCGCGTACAAAGCCGAAGCAGTGCACCTCAATCGCGAGCTGCGAGTGTCCGCGTCGTTCCAGATCGTTGCCGAAGCGTGCCTCCGGCAATTCCGTCTGAACGAGTCAATTCTCCTCGACCGGGCAAACCCGGCGGCGCTTCATCAAGCCGGGTATCCCTGAGGCGGCTGCGGTCCGCCTTCTCACTCTACAAGGCAATCCTGGTTGATGCGGAATCGCGGCGGCTCAAGGACGAGCTGAAATGGCTGACCGGCGTTCTCGGAACGGCGCGCAACATAGATGTCTTGATTGCCAGGGCAGGAAGCAGCGACATCCGCGGCCGGCTGCTTGAGGCCCGCGATAGCGCCTATGACGATGTGCTGAATGCCATCTACAGCTCGCGCGCCAAAGCCCTGATGCTCGACGTTAACGAGTGGCTCCGTTGCGGGGAATATCTCACGTTGTCGGAAACCACGGAGATCCGCAACGGCCCGGTGGTCGATTTCGCGATCGAGACTCTCGACCGTCACCGCAAGAAGTTGAAGAAGCGCGGCAAGTCCCTCGTCGAGGCTGACGACGAGCACCGGCACGAAGCACGCAAGGCGGCGAAGAAGCTCAGATACGCGTGCGAGTTCTTGATCTCATTGTTTACCGGCAAGCAGGCGGAGCGAAGGTACGCCAAGTTCATCAAGTCGATGGAGGAATTGCAGGACGAACTCGGTCTCCTGAACGATATGGCAACGGCCCCGACTGTCGTTCACGAGTTGGAACTGGATTCGCATCCCGACGCCGAATCGCTGGTCGCCGTTGGCAACCGCGAAAAACTGCTGAGCGCCGCACAGTCGTCCCTGGATGACCTGATGGAACGGAAAAGATTCTGGCGCGGATGAAGCAGTACGGCACTGACATGCACCGATTTCGCTGGAGGCTGAAGCGGCTTAGCAACGGTGTCCGAGATTTCCGACGTCAGATATATGAGAACCGACATATAAGCACTTTGCGGCAAACAGAACTTAGTGCAATCTGCGATATCAGTTCAGGTCGGTGAATCGGGGCCATTTGTGACCTGAACGCGAGAGGGGACAGGTTCACTATGAGTAGCAGGATTTCGCTGATCGCATGCGCTGCCGCCGCGTTGGCATTTGTGACACCGTTGCATGCAGCAGATCTTTTGCCGGCCACGGCACCTCAGCCTCAGGCTTCGGAACCGAACGGCTGGACGTTTTCGTTCGCACCCTATTTCTGGGTCGCGGGACTCGACGGCAAAACCCAGGTGTTTGGCCTTCCGACCGTCGACATAAATCAGAGTTTCAGTGACATCCTGAAGGATCTCGACTTTGCCTTCATGGCAGCCGGCGATGCGCGCTATGACCGCTTCAGCATCTTCACCGACATAATTTACGCGCGCATAACGACGGATGCCGCCACGCCACGCGGCGTCGTCGCCGACGAAGTCGATCTCAAATCGGTGACGTTCACATCGCTGCTCGGTGTCGGCTACACGGTCTATGAGGATCCCAAGGCCCGCCTGGATGTGGTTGGAGGCGCCAGATACTGGCATGTCGAAACCAGGATCGCCCTAAACGGCGGCCTCATTGGCAACCTGTCGCGCACCGACACCGGAAACTGGGTGGATGGGCTTGTCGGCTTCAGAGGCAACTATTTGCTGACCGACAAGGCCTTTTTGACTGGTTCCGCCATGATTGGCGCCGGCGGCGCCGATTTCGACTGGGACGTGCTGGGAGCGATTGGCTACAAATTCAACGATCGAATCTCGGCAGTTGCCGGCTATCGTGCCCTCGGCGTCAATTACAGCAACGACGGCTTCACTTATGACACGATCGAACACGGCCCGATCTTGGGAGCTGTCTTCCGCTTCTGATCGATGACGTACGGAAGGCTGGAGCACGCCTGCCCATGGGACGGCGCGCTTCGCAGTATCCTCGTGACATCACACCGAGCGGGTCAATCCACCATCGACCCGAAGGTTCTGTCCCGTCATATATCCCGCCCCCGGTGATGCGAGGAAGGCAACGGTCGCGGCGATTTCCTCGCTCGTGCCATACCGCTTCATCGGAACACTGTCGCGGCGCTCCTCGGTAGCCGGAAGACTGTCGATCCAGCCCGGAAGAATGTTGTTCATACGGATATTCTCGGCCGCGTACGTCTCGGCGAACAACTTTGTGAACGATGCCAGTCCGGCCCGGAACACGGCCGATGTCGGGAACATCGGGCTCGGCTCGAAAGCCCAGGCTGTGGAAATGTTGATGATGGAGCCAGCCTTCTGCTTCTGCATGTGCGGCGTGACCAGCCGCGTCGAGCGGATGACGTTCAGCAGATAGACCTCCATGCCCCGGTGCCAGTCGTCATCCGATATGTCGAGGAGTGGCGCCCGAGGACCGTGGCCGGCGCTGTTCACGAGCACGTCGATGCGTCCCCACGCCGAGATCGCAAGGTCGACGAGCCTGCGTAGATCGTCATTGGACTGGTTCGAGCCGGTCACCCCGAGACCGCCCAGGGTCTTCGCAAGTTCCTCGCCCTTGCCCGACGACGACAGGATTGCGACCTTGAACCCATCCGCCGCAAGACGCTTCGCCGCCGCGGCGCCCATCCCGCTGCCGCCTGCCGTAATCACCGCTACCTTTTCTACTGACATCAACCTCTCCTGCTTCAAAAAGATCGGCACCGATTGCCATCTTCTGTCACACACGGAAAGCGTGATATCATTCCGGCATCGGCTACGCGAACCAATTCCCCTCTCATCAAGCAGTAGAAAAACTATCGAATGGCAGAAGGTATCCGGCGTCTTCCCTCCCTGAACGGCCTCCGTGTCTTCGAGGTCGTCACCCGGCACTTGAACTTCCGGCTGGCCGCCGAGGAAATTGGGGTGACACAGGGAGCCGTTGCGCAACAAATACGCGGCCTAGAAGCGGAATTGGGCCTGAAGCTGTTCGACAGACTCCCGCGAACATTGGCGCTGACCGAGGCGGGACAGAGCTACATCACCAACATCCGACGCGCCTTCGAATTGATCGCCGACGCAACGGAGACGCTGAAGCCGGAACCACTTCACCTGACCATCAGCGTCACGCCGACCTTCGCCTCGAAATGGCTGATCCCTCGTCTGCCGGATTTCACCGCGGTCCACCCCAACATCGATCTGCGCATCCTGGCCACCGATCGCATTGCCAATTTCCAGACGGATGCTGTGGATCTCGCCGTGCGTTATGGCCGGCTTCCTTTCGGATCGGGGCTGAATGCGGAACTTCTCTTCGACAACGTGCTCGTCGCCGTTGCCAGCCCCCTGCTGGTCGAGAAGCTTGGGCCGCCAGGCCAGGATGGCAATTTCGGGCGCTATCCGCTTCTTCACGACGCCCACGATTCTTGGCCACAATTTCTCGAACTGGCGTTTCCGGACAATCTGCCGACTGTCTCCAAAAATATCAGATTCAATCAGACGTCCTTAGCGATCGAGGCCGCGATTGCTGGCCAAGGTCTCGCGCTTACGAGCACGTTCTTCGTGGAGGATGACGTTGCGTCTGGCCGCCTCCTCCGTGTGTTGCCGAACGAACTTACGATTGGCTCGGATTTTTACGTCGTCTCGCCGCGCAAGCCTCGTCATCCGACCTCGGTGATTGCCGTAAGGAGCTGCTCGCAGACGCCGCAAGCAGGCAATAAGGGAAGGATGCGTTCCGCGCTCCAGGCATCGTTGGAACCGGATTTTGTGGGAACGGGCCGGCAAAAACACCCCGATGAACGGAACTGACTGGTGTAGCTCCCATTTCTATAGTAGCCCTCAGTTTGAAGTCAGGATTGCATGCTACTATGCAGAACCATAATCATCGGGACGTCCGGATGACGCGAAAAAACATAGGCGTATTGCAGCTGTCTTTTGTAGCCTTGGTGCTGGCGGGATGTACGAAGGTCGAGCCCCTGGAAACCGCCGCCGTTCCACAGTCGGCCCCAGTCGCAAAGACTGATCAAGCGGTTATCGCAGACACTGTCAGCCGCGGCGACGTCGGCGTGAAGCCGCTTGCCTGGGCGAATCCATCGACGGGAAGTGCCGGCGTGATTGAAGAAATCGGCGTCGACCCTGAAAGCTCATGCCGGGCATTTGTGACAACACAGCGCACGCTCGAAGGCGAAACCCGCTTCAAAGGCCTCGCCTGCCCGTCCGGTGACTCCGACTGGAAGCTCGGACCCGCACGATAAGCATGATGGCCCGCGCTATCCTGGGCAACCGCGCCTAGACGCTCGAGACGTTTCTCATCCTCAACCACCGGCAATCACCCGGATCTCCGGCGCATAGACAGCATCGTCAGCCTCAAGACGACACGCCGACAGAAGGTCGCGGAGGCGCGCAGCCTCGCCTGCGAGCGGGGCGGAAGCTGCATCGCTCTCCTCCAGCGGCGGTCGAGCATGGCGCGCCAAAAGCTTTCGTCAAATTGCGTTCACAGTTGCTGCCTAAAAGGTCCGCAGAGGTAGTTGTGAGATGAGCAAACCCTGGACCACCAGCCGCGGCCCGATTGTCGCAAATGAAGCGGATATCCGCAAAGCCCAGGCAATCAGCGACTTGCTCATGCAACCCGTCGCTGTTCTGCCAAACGCGGTCGGCGAGCCTATCCGGCCTTTTGCGCTTGGGCTCTGGCACGAGCTGAGGCCGCTTCTCAAGCCCGACGTTGGCATCACCACGCTGCGCCGCGCGACGGGTGCCTATCTTCACTCCAAGCGCTACTATTTCGCCACCGCACAGCCCGACTCCTTGCGTTACGGCATCGATGGCAAACCGCGCGAGCCGGTCTCGGAGGGTGACCGGATTGCGGCGCAGGAAAAATATCTCGGCCTCAAGCGGCAAAGTGTGGCGCGTGAGGATGCCGACGCTCCTGCACCGATGGCCTCGCCAGCGCCTACGAAAGTGGATTTGATCCGGGCAGCCCTGCTCGAACGCCGCAAGACCTCGCCGTTGAAGAGCTAAAGCCGCTGCTTGCGGATGCAATCCCTTGGTTTGGGTGATCGTCGGATCAATCGCATTGTTTGCGGCGCTCGACCAAACTGCCGTGGTCGGAGAACCATTCGAAACGTTCGATGTTCCGCCTCGCCTGCGACCACCCACGCCACCATATGCATGGGCCCGCGAGTTTCCTGACGGGCCCTCGACGCAATACAATGGCCGCATCTGGCCGAGACCATAAAATCACAACCGCGCATTGACTGCACGTACCCCATTGGCGGTTAGGCGGCCTACCTTTCGGTGAATCTCGTGTTGGAAGCTGATCAAGTCGGCCACATCCTCGCCCTGGATCGCCGCGGCTGCTTGCGCCCGCTACGAGACTAACCTTGGCGCTCATTCCACACTCCACCTCACATTGCAACGCGATCAGCCTATAGAAATTCGGGAAAGAACAATCGAACCAGCGCAGCGGCGCGCGACCTGAAGGATCTGGTCGGCTGCGGCTTGGGTCGGAACCTGGCCTTCCAGAAAGAACAGTCCGGCCGACTCGACAATCGATAGCTGCAGGTCTTCCGCACAGCCGCAATAGGCAATTGCTGACAAAATCTCCTCGGCAAGAGAAGCCAAAGGGGCGCGTTCGCCAATAGAGGCGTATCCATCGAATTGAGGCATGAACATTATTCCATCTCCTGGAGAGGGAACGCGCCCAAGCCTGTTTCGTTCATCTGTTGTTCATCAAAACTCCCGAGGCCCGGTGCCCAAAAATTCTGGAACTAAGCGGTTGGCGCACTGTTCCAGCCTCCACTGGACGACAATCAGCCGCCATGTCGATGCTGAACTTCCATATCAACCGCGCCGGGCAGCCACTGACCAAAGCGCAGCACGCGAAACTCGAAAACGCCAAGGACGAACTCCGCAAGGACTTCGGGCGAGAGCCCGAAGCATAGGAGCCGCAATCATCTGGCATGATATTGAACGCGCGACGATCGAAGGAATTTTTATGATTCGCGGAAAGTCCATAAGCGTGAGCGGGAAGCAATCGACATCTGGATCGAATACCCAACCGCGGCTTTCTACACGTGACGGCCGATCCGACGGGTAGTGCCGACAAAATGGACCTCGTGCTCGCCGGTTTCGAGACTTACGAAGGTTAGTCCGAGGTCGCCTCAAGCGCAAATCATCGTCGAGACTTGATGTGCAAGCACATCCCTTCTGATGCACTTGGGGAGGGGAGGAAGCATGGACGCCGCTGACCGGCCGCGTCCATGCCAGATTTTACCGATCAGACGAGATCGAAACGATCGGCGTTCATGACCTTAGTCCACGCTGCGACGAAGTCCTTGACGAACTTCGCCTTTGCATCGGACTGGCCGTAGACTTCCGCAAGCGCACGAAGCTGCGAATGCGAACCGAAGATCAGGTCGACCCGCGTGCCGGTCCACTTGCGTTCGTTCGTCTTGCGATCACGACCCTCGTAAACGCCTTCGTTGCCGTCAACCGGCGACCACACCGTGCCCATGTCGAGCAGGTTGACGAAGAAATCGTTCGTCAGCGCTTCGGGACGCGAGGTGAAGACGCCATGCTCAGGCACGCCGGCCTTCAACACCCGCAGCCCGCCGACCAGGACAGTCATTTCCGGAGCGGTCAGCGTCAACAGCTGGGCGCGGTCGACGAGAGCCTCTTCCGGTCGCATGAACTGCCGGCCACCGACATAGTTACGGAACGCGTCGGCGCGCGGCTGGAGCGCGGCGAAGGACGCCGCATCCGTCTGCTCCTGCGAGGCATCCATACGGCCAGGCGTGAATGGAACGGTCACGTCGTGACCGCCAGCCTTTGCAGCCTTCTCGACACCAGCGGCACCGGCGAGCACGATCAGGTCAGCGAGCGAGATCTTCTTGCCGCTCGTTTGGGCGGCATTGAAGTCCTTGTGGAGGCCTTCAAGCACGCCGAGCACCTTGGCGAGCTGCGCAGGCTGGTTCACGTCCCAGTCCTTCTGTGGCGCAAGGCGGATACGCGCACCGTTCGCGCCGCCGCGCTTGTCCGAGCCACGGAAGGTCGAAGCGGACGCCCAGGCGGTCGAAACCAACTCTTGCACTGAAAGACCCGTCGCGAGAACCTTTTCCTTCAGGTCCGCAATGTCGGCGTCATCGACGAGCGGATGATCGACGGCCGGGATAACGTCCTGCCAGATCAGGTCTTCTGCCGGGACTTCCGGACCGAGGTAGCGCACCTTCGGGCCCATGTCGCGATGCGTCAGCTTGAACCAGGCGCGCGCGAAGGCATCGGCGAACTCGCCTGGGTTCTCGAGGAAGCGGCGCGAGATCTTTTCGTATACCGGATCGAAACGGAGGGAGAGGTCGGTCGTCAGCATGGTCGGCAGCTGCTTCTTCGCCGGGTCGAAAGCATCCGGAATGGAAGCCTCGGCGTTCTTGGCCTTCCACTGCTTCGCACCGCCCGGGCTTTGGGTCAGCTCCCATTCAAAGCCGAACAGGTTTTCGAAGAAGTAGTTGCTCCACTGGGTCGGGGTCTGCGTCCAAGTCACTTCAAGGCCGCTGCCGATGGCATCGCGCCCGACACCGGTGTTGAACTTGCTCGTCCAGCCGAGGCCCTGCGCTTCCAGTTCGCCGCCTTCCGGGTCGACGCCGACAAAAGACGGATCACCCGCGCCGTGCGTCTTGCCAAAGGTATGACCACCAGCGATCAGCGCTACGGTCTCTTCGTCGTTCATCGCCATTCGGGCGAAGGTTTCGCGGATGTCGCGGGCAGCAGCGACCGGATCCGGAGTGCCGTTCGGGCCTTCCGGATTGACGTAGATCAGACCCATCTGCACGGCGCCGAGTGGCTCGGACAGCTCGCGTTCGCCGCTGTAGCGCTCATCACCCAGCCAAGTGCCTTCCGGGCCCCAATAAAGCTCTTCCGGTTCCCAGACATCGGCGCGGCCGCCGGCGAAACCGAAGGTCTTGAAGCCCATGGATTCGAGCGCGACGTTGCCGGTAAGGATCAAGAGATCCGCCCAGGAAATCTTGTTGCCGTATTTCTGCTTGATCGGCCAGAGAAGGCGGCGGGCCTTGTCGAGGTTGACGTTGTCAGGCCAGCTGTTCAGCGGAGCGAAACGCTGCTGACCGGCACCGGCGCCGCCGCGGCCGTCGGTAATGCGGTAGGTGCCGGCACTATGCCAGGCCATGCGGATGAAGAGACCGCCATAGTGGCCGAAGTCGGCTGGCCACCAGTCCTGCGAGTCGGTCATCAGCGCATGAAGATCCGTCTTCACGGCGTCGAGATCGAGCTTCTTGAACTCCTCGGCGTAGTTGAACGCCTTGCCCATCGGATCGGAGAGGCCGGAATGCTGATGAAGAACCTGAACGTCCAGCTGGTTTGGCCACCAGTCGCGGTTGGATCGACCACGGGGCGTATGCGCAACGGGACATTTGCCGGCGCTGTCGGGTTTCTGGTCCATAACGTTCTCCTTGATTGCTTTGAGTTTTCTGCCGTCCAAAGGGAACTCTTCCAAATCATCCGGTCGAGCCGCGGCACTTTCCGAATGAGGTTCGGTGCTTGAGGCGAAGACACCGGTCGACGCGCATCCTCCCTTTGCTTCTTCTTATCGGAACTAGACGATAATTCTAAGTTGGATTTACTGATCGTTACGATAATTAAAAGCTATGACGTTTTCGACATCGGCTGCAGCAAAACTTTGCCAACCGCGCTGAAACGAAGGTCTCGAAATTCGTGGTTCTGACACCCCTCTACTCGTAGCTGACGCAGCGCTCCCAATGGTCAGGAGAACGACCCGCTGCCTGCTCGATCCGAAATCCGTACCAGCATGCACACATGTTCATTTGACAGATATCCTACAAGTGGATATGTGTCTCGACACTAGGAATTTTCCGCAGCGAGATCGGCATGCCCCTAAAGACCATGAAGCCGTTGACAAGAGCCCCGTTGCTGCATGTTTCCGTGCAGGAGAGCCTGCGCGCCTACATCAACGATAACGGCCTGAAGCCGGGAACACTGCTGCCCGCCGAGAGCGAGCTTGCGACACAACTTGGCGTCAGCCGCAACTCGCTGCGCGAAGGCATCAAGGCACTTGAATCGCTTGGCGTCTTGGAATCACGGCGCGGCGTCGGAATTTTCGTGAAGGCGTTCTCGTTCGAGCCATTGCTCGACAATCTTGCCTACGGCCTTGGCGGCGCGCTCCGCCAGATCGAGGAAGTGATCGAGATCCGTCGGACGCTCGAAGTCGGCCTGATCGGCAAGACCTTGGAAACGATCGGCAAGGACGACATTGCCGAGCTCCGCGCCACCGTCAACCGTATGAAGGCGCACGCCGAACGCGGCGAATCCTTCGCCGAGGACGACCAGCTCTTCCATCGACTGCTCTTCCGCTGCCAGGAGAACGAAACGCTGAGCCGGCTGATCGACGTGTTCTGGCTCGCCTTCTACAAGGCCTCGGATTTCGTGAATCTCGACAACGTCGATCCGATGGCCACTTGGCGCGATCACGCCGCCATCGTCGATGCCGTAGAAGCCCGGGACGTGGAGGAGGCCCGCCGGCGCCTCGACCACCACTACGAAGGCATCGCCCGAGTTATCGCAACCAATAAGACAAGTTCAAATGTGGGAGGAACGCAATGAACACCCTGTCTCGACTTTCGGCTATCGCAATCGCCGCGATGATGGCAACACCAGTCGCATCGGGCTTCACCCGCCCGGCGCAAGCTGCAACCCTGTCGGGCGGCTTCGATGTTGGCCCCGGTGGCTTTCAGGGCAATTTCAATCCGCTCGCCGCAACCGCGGGCTTCACCTGGCTCAGCATCTATTTCGAACCGCTCGTGACCTATGATGCGAAGCTGCAGAAGACGGTCGGCGTACTTGCATCGTCTTATGACGTGAGCCCTGACCAGCTGACCTATACGTTCAAGCTCGTTGACGCGAAGTGGCACGACGGAAAGCCATTCACGGCCAAGGACGCGAAGTTCACGATGGAACTCGCCAAGAATGCAAAGACCGGATCTGTCCTGGCCGCTCGCCTAACACCGGTGTCATCCGTCGAAGCTCCGGACGACCACACGCTCGTGATCAAGCTCAACGCGCCGTCGGCCAGTCTCATGGATACCCTGACAAAGGTCATGATGCTCCCCGAGCACGCACTGGCCGCAATACCGGCCGACCACCTCGCCAAGAACGCATGGTGGTCGACGTCACCGATCGGCACCGGCGCGTTCAAATTCTCGAAGTACGTCAACGACCAGTATGTCGAGCTCACTGCCAACACGGACTACAGAGGCGGCAAACCGGCCCTCGAGAAGATCATCAATCGCTACTTCGCTGATCCGGCGGCTGCGATCGCCGCGCTTCGAGCCGGTGAAATCCAGTTCACCTATGTCGACTCCAATGATGTTCCGACATTCAAGGACGATAAGTCTTTCCAGGTGATCGAAGGCAATTCCTTCGTCGTCAACTATCTGGGTTTCAATCATGAATCGCCTATCTGGAAGGATTTGCGTGTCCGACAGGCGGTGATGCACGCCATCAATCGCGACGCGATTATCCAGAGCCTTTACGGCGGCGCCGCCAAGCCCGCCAACTGCGCCTACGTCGCCGATCAACTCGTCCCGAAGGGCATTGATGACTATGCCTACGATCCCGAAAAGGCGAAAGCGCTTCTGAAGGAAGCTGGCTGGGACGAGATCAACGGCGGGAAGCCGATTACGCTCCTGACCTACTACACGACGCCCTTGGCGACCAATGTGCTGGCCGCCGTTCAGGCAATGCTGGCTCAGGTTGGCATCAACGTCGTGCCGCGTGCGGTCGATGCCCCAACATACAACAGCATCGTCCTGAAGCCGGACGCAGATATCTCGCAGTTTCAGCTGGTCTATGCCGGCCTGCAAAACGGACCAGATGCAGGCAGTATCAATGTCGGGCTGAATGAAAAGCAGATCCCGCCGGCCGGCCCGAACGTCGTTCGCGCCCGCATGCCCGATCTGACGGCCGCGCTCGACGCCGCCCTGGGTGAACCTGACGCGGCAAAGCGTGACGAACGCTATCAGCAGGTCTGCAAGGTCATGAATAGCCAGCTCCCGTGGGGAACCCTCTGGGTAGCCAATCGCTATGGCGTGGTATCCTCCAAGGTCAAGGATTTTGTGTGGACTCCCGCCCCTGGCGGCGGCCCCTATCAGGCCGATCCGCAGCGCTGGTCCATCACCGAATAGGACCGCCATGGATACGAAAGGGTGGCGTTGCCACCCTTTCAGGACGGAGTTGCAATGCTGAGATACAGTCTCCGGCGCCTGGCGATCGGAATAGGCATGCTGCTTGCCTTGAGCATGCTGATTTTCCTTCTGCTGCGCCTCACCCCTGGCGATCCGATCGACGCCTATATCGATCCGAACATCCCGATGTCGCCAGCCGACTTGGCCGAGCTGCGCAGCAGCCTCGGTCTCGACCAGCCCCTGCCCGTGCAGTATCTGGTCTGGCTGCAGCAAGCCTTGGCCGGCAATCTCGGCTACTCGATCAAGCGGATGGATCAGCCGGTGCTCGGTCTCGTCCTGTCGCGCATAGGTCCCACCGTCCTGCTCATGGGAACGGCTCTCGTTATCTCGACTGTCGTCGGCATCGCCACGGGCATCATCAGCGCCGTACGGCGTAACTCCATCGCCGACCTCTCGTTCTCGGTGATTGCCCTCACAGGCATTTCCAGCCCGGCCTTCCTCAGCGCATTGATCGGACTCTACGTCTTCGCCGTGCGGCTCAAATGGATGCCATCGGGTGGAATGCTGACGCCGGGCGAGCCTTTCTCGGTCCTTGATCTGCTGCATCACCTGATCCTTCCTGCCTCGCTCCTTGCGGTCGCTCAAGCGGCTCTGATCATGCGCTATATGCGCGCCTCCCTGCTTGAAGTGCTCAATCAGGACTATGTCCGCACGGCACGGGCGAAGGGCGTCGTCGAGTTCTGGGTGATCGTCAAGCATGCGTTGCGCAATGCGCTGCTGCCTGTTGTCACGCTGATCGGCTCGACTATCGGCCTTGCCGTCGGTGGTGCAATCTTCATCGAGAGCGTTTTCAACTGGCCGGGCATGGGCCTGCTGCTGGTGGATTCCGTCGAGACCCGCGACTACCCGGTCATCATGGGCGCCACGCTCATCATCGGAGCCTGCGTGATCGTCGTGAACCTTCTGACGGACGTCACTTACGCGGTGATCGATCCGCGCATCAAGGTGGCCTGAGCATGCTGGCCAGAACCTCTAGCCGCAGTCCCGGCCCCCTCGCCCGTGCACTCGACCGCTTCCTGATCAACCGCGCCGCCGTTTTCGGTATCTGCCTGGCTCTTCCTGTCCTGGCGATGATCCTCACCTATCCCCTGTGGTGGAGCTTCAAGCCGAACGACATCGACCTTTTGGCGATGAACTCTGGCCCAAGCCTGAAACATTGGTTCGGTACCGATGGCGTCGGCCGCGATGTGTTTGCCCGCGTGATGGAGGGCGGCCGCATCTCGCTCCTCGTCGCTGCTGCGTCGACACTGCTCTCGGCCGTCATCGGCTTTCTCTTCGGCGCTGTCTCCGCCCTTTCCGGCCGCTGGGCAGACGCGGTCGGTATGCGGTTTGTCGATCTTGTGATGACGCTGCCGCCGGTGATTTTTCTCCTTGTGCTCGCCTCGATCGCCGGCACGGGCATCTGGCCGACGGTCCTCGTCATCTCACTGTTGTCCTGGCCACTTCTGGCGCGAATGGTGCGCGCACGGCTGCTGGAACTGCGTGAGCGTGACTTCGTCGTCGCCGCTCGGGGAATGGGCGCCGGCTTGCCCCATCTGCTCTTCCGACATGGGCTGCCGAACGCCGTCGATATCCTGGTGGTCTACGCCACGCTGCAGATCGCCAACGCCATCCTGCTCGAGGCCGGGCTTTCCTTCCTTGGCCTCGGCATCGCACCGCCGGCCGCCAGCTGGGGCAACATGCTGAACGCGGCCCGTTCGACGGCGGTCCTCGAACAGTATCCTTGGCAATGGCTGTTCCCAGGCGGGGCGCTCATCCTGGCGGTGCTTGCCATCAACTTCATCGGCGACGGTCTTCGGGACGCTTTCGACCCTCGCGCTGAACTAAACTGATCACTCGAAAGAAAGAGACTATGACAAAATTCAAAGGTGTAATTCCTCCAGTCGTGACGCCGCTCAATGCCGATTTCACGGTCGACTATCCGTCCTACACGCGGGTTCTGGAGCATCTCATCGAAGGCGGTTGCCACGGTGTTTTCGTGCTCGGCTCGACAAGCGAGGTGATCTTCCACGACGACAAGACGCGCCGCGAGATCATCGAGCACTCGGCAAAAGTGGTGAACGGACGCGTGCCTCTGATCGTCGGCGTCATCGATCCGACGACGGATCGCGTCATTCATCATGCGGACGTTGCCAAGCGTGCCGGGGCCGACGCCGTGGTTGCCACCGCGCCGTTCTATACGGTCACCAGCCAATCCGAGATCCTCGACCATTTCCGCTTTATCCGTGACGCGGTCGACGTACCGCTCGTCGCCTACGACATTCCGGTCTGCGTCCACGTCAAGCTGCAGCGCCAGACGACGGTGGCCTTGGCGAAGGAAGGCACGATCATCGGCCTCAAGGATTCCAGTGGCGATGACGGCAACTTCCGCTATGCCCTCCTCGATCTCGCTGATCGGCCGGACGTGTTCCTGATGACCGGTTCGGAGATTGTCGTCGACAATGCCTTGCTGATGGGCGCGCACGGGGTCGTTCCGGGCATCGCGAATGTCGATCCTCACGGCTATGTGCGCCTTTGGGACGCCGCCCAGCGTGGCGACTGGGTCGCCGCACGCAAGGAGCAGGAGCGGCTCTGCCGCCTCTTCGAAATCGTCTGGGTTGCCCAGGGCCGCGTTAGCGGCGGCGCCTCCGGCATCGGTGGCTTCAAGACTGCCATGAAGAGCCTCGGTATCATCGACAGCGCGGTAATGCCGCGCCCGCGCACTGCGCTCAATGAAGCCGAGACAGCCAGGATCAACGAGATCCTGCGCGCAACCGGTCTGCTTGGGTGACCAATATGCAGTCAGCCGAACCGATCCTCGCCATTCAGGGCCTCAAGACCATCTTCCGCATTCGCGGAGGCGATGTCACGGCAGTCAACGATGTCGACCTGACCGTCGGCGCGGGGGAGACCGTGGCCCTGGTGGGAGAATCCGGTTCGGGCAAATCGGTGACCAGCCTTTCCGTCATGCGCCTTCTGACCCGCAACATTGGATCGATCGCGGCAGGCAGCATTCGGCTTCGCCGAAAGGACGGATCCCGATGCAATCTGGTTTCGCTAACGGAAGACGAGATGCGCGACATTCGCGGCGACGACATCGGCATGGTGTTTCAGGAGCCGATGTCCAGCCTCAACCCCGTCTATACGATTGGCGACCAGATCTCCGAGCCAATTCGCATTCATCGCGGAGCAAGCCGGAAAGCGGCAATGGCCACTGCCATTTCGCTGCTGGAAAACGTCGGGATTCCAGATGCCAAGCGCCGGGCCCGTCAGTATCCGCACGAGCTGTCCGGCGGCATGCGCCAACGTGCGACGATCGCCATGGCGCTTGCCTGCGACCCGACCTTGCTGATTGCGGATGAGCCGACAACCGCACTCGACGTGACGATCCAGGCGCAGATCCTCGACCTGCTGCTGAAGCTTCAGCGCGAGCGCGGAATGGCAATGCTGTTCGTCACCCACAATCTCGGCGTCGTCGCCCAGATCGCCCATCGCGTCGCCGTTATGTACACCGGCCGCATCGTCGAGGAAGGCCCGGTCAACGAGGTCTTCAGCAATCCAAAACACCCCTACACGAAGGGCCTTCTCGCCTCGATGCCGCGGCTTGGCGATGCAACACGGATGAAACAATCAGGGGAAAAACTCGCAGCCATTCCGGGCGTCGTTCCGAGCCTGATGAACATGCCTTCTGGCTGCACCTTCGCACCGCGTTGCCAATTTGCGATCGAGGCCTGTCGCAACGCGGTGCCGGCGCTTGAAGCCGTTGGACCGCTTCATAAGAGCCGATGCATTCGGTGGCGGGAGATTTAGATGACCGAGCCTTTGCTTTCTGTTCGCGACCTGTCGAAAAGCTACACTTCCCACGGCACGCAACTGACAATCCTGAAGGACATTTCCTTCGAGATCGGTAAGGGCGAAGTCGTTGGGCTGGTTGGCGAATCCGGCAGCGGCAAAACGACAATCGGCCGCTCGGTCCTTCGCCTGGTCGAGCCGTCATCAGGCAACGTGCATTTTGATGGCGTCGATCTGACGGGGCTTTCATCCACGGCGATGCGACGCATGCGTCCGCGGATGCAGTATATCTTCCAGGACCCCTTTGCCAGCCTCTCGCCGCGCATGACCATCGGCGAGATCCTGACCGAAGGCCTGAAAATTCAGCGCATCGGAACCCGCCGGGAACGGCTCGAACGCGCCCGTGTGGCGCTTGAGCAGGTCGATTTGCCGGCAGAAGCGATCAATCGCTACGCGCACGAGTTCTCAGGCGGGCAGCGTCAGCGCATCGGCATTGCGCGCGCGCTGACACTGGCCCCGGAACTGATTGTCGCCGACGAGCCGGTGTCGGCGCTCGATGTCTCCATCCAGGCACAAGTCATAAACCTGCTGCGCGATCTGCAGCAGCGGCTTGGGCTGACCATGCTGTTCATCTCACACGACCTTGCGGTCGTGGAGTATATCTGTGACCGTGTGATCGTCCTCTATCTCGGCCGTATCATGGAAATTGCGGCGAGCCGCGATCTTTACGCCCGGCCACAGCATCCATATACGCGCGCGCTACTGTCCGCCATCCCCTCCACCGATGTCGGTGCCAAACGCCAGCGTCAGGTGCTGAAGGGTGAAATCCCGAGCCCCGCGAATCCGCCGAGCGGCTGCGTTTTCCGCACCCGCTGTCCGCATTCCATCGAAGCTTGCAGCCAGGCCGTTCCTGAGCTGCGGGAAGTCGCGCCGGGGCACCTCAAGGCGTGCATTCGCGACGATATACCTTTGGGAGCCATGCCTTGACGACGCAGAGACGACATTCAATCGCCGGCAATTGGGCGAGCCTTCTTCTCCCGATCGTGGAGGACGACGCGATCGATTTCGCTGCCCTCGGCGAAGAGATCGACATCCTGATCAAAGCCGGGGTCGATGGCATCTATTCGAACGGTACAGCCGGCGAGTTTCACAATCAGACGGACGTCGAGTTCGAGCGGATCCAGGTTATCCTCGCGGAGCGTTGCACGAGTGCCGGCATGCCATTCGTGATCGGCGCATGCCAGCCGGATCCGCACATCGCTCTGTTACGCGTTGCCCGCGCATCCGCGCTGAAGCCGCTGGCGATCCAGCTCATTCTGCCGGACTGGTGGCCGGTCACCGATCTTGAGGCAATCGATTTCCTGAGGCGCGCGACGGACCGCGCCGAGGGGACCCCCTTGATCCTCTACAATCCGCCACATGCCAAGCGGGTTCTCACGCCGCGGGAGCTTGCCGCCGTCTGTGGCCCATCGCCTGCCGTCGTCGGTATCAAGCTCGCCGATGGCGACGCCGATTGGTATGCCGCTGCCCGCGAATACCTTGCCGAGTTCGCGCTCTTTGTGCCTGGCCATCATCTCGCGACCGGCATGAGCCACGGCGTTGCCGCAGGTGCCTTTTCCAACGTGGCCTGCCTCAGCCCGCAAGGCGCCCAGTGGTGGACAGATTTGATGGCGGAAGACATCGAAGCCGCGCTAGCAATCGAGAAACGCATTTGCGCGTTCATGGATAACCACATCGTTCCATTCCGCCAAGCGCAAGGCTACTCGAATGCCGCCCTCGACAAGTTGCTGTGCGCGATCGGAGGCTGGGGGCCGGTTGGACCGAAGCTCCGATGGCCATACCGCTCTATCGATCAAGCCGAAGCTGAGCGTCTAAGACAGATCGCGCGAGCGGAACTGCCCGAACTCTTCGATTGAGCGGAGCCGGGTCACGCTCAAACCACGTCGATCTTGAAATCGGCATCTTCCCACCGCTGGGTGTTCGTCCAGAAGATTGTGAACAGAATTGTGCCTGGACTCAGCCCCTCCGTCGGCAGGTCGCAGACATAGGTGCCAAAACCCGTATCGTGGACATGACTGTCGATAACGGTTGCCCAACCGTCGGTAGACCAATGCACGAGGGCCTGTTCGGGCAGTTCGATCCGCAGTTTGCGGCCGGCAGCCATACGGGTGCGCTTGGCGTTTAGGCGCCATGCGAATGGCGGACGACCGAGCTTTGCTGCGACATACCGGGCAAAGGTTTGAGGCGGCATATCGAAGACGACGCCATCGCGGATCGAGCGCAGGAGCTTGATATGTTCCGCGTGAGCCCAGACCAAGGGCATGGCGCTGCCGGACGGACGACCGAGAAAGAGCTCGCGCTCCGGCACGTCGTCGCTATCCCATATCTGCTCCGGCAGCAGTCCGCCATCGCTTGCCGAGGCTTCCAACGCTGCCAAGAGGCGTTGCGCCTCATCGCGTCGTCCAGCGGCAAGTTCGTAATGGGCGCGCTCGCCGGTCAAAAGCGGCCAAAGCCTCCCGACACCGCGGCCAGCGAACGGGGCACCACCAACGCGCTCCCCGTAGCCGTCGTCGTTGTACCGGTACCAGTAGGATCCGGTTGGCAGGTCACGTCGCAACTCGGCATCGATCGCCGCGATCGTGCCTAGGATGCGTGGGTCGTCGGCGGCGCGAAGTCCGAACCGCACCAACGCAAGCGCGTCCGGGCTAATAAGAAGGTCTGCTTCGAGCACGGCCTCGCCATCGTCGCGATTGCGGATCGGGATGAAGTCCCGGCCGAGCGACGAGACGTCTTCCGCGGCGGTGGCAATGCGAACGTAGTAGCCGTCGATGCCAAGCCGGCGCGACAACCCCGTATCGCTGGCATAGGTCCACTCCTCGATGCACTCGTTCCAACCATCCGCCACTTCCCGCAGATATTGCGCTTGAGGCAACCGTCCGGCCGCTTCCATCGCATCGGCCGCCGCGAGCAACCCCGCGATCTCGACGGCCAGCGTAAAGGGCGAGTAGCCAGCATCCTCTTCCCAGCGATCCTGCTGGGTGGCGGGACCGTTGGTGACGATGTAGGCCGCAGCAGCCTCGATCATCGCCACGTATCGGCCTGTCTCCGACAAACCGATCACGCCGGCGCGAAGAAGCATGTCGTAAAGCAGGATCGGAAAGGCCGTCTCGTCCATCTGGATGCCGTTCCAATACGGCCGGCCGTCGAGCCAGGCATTCTGCACCCAATGGCCATCTGCCTCCTGGATCGCCGAGAGATAGTCGAGCACCGACCGCGCGTCGGCTTTGGCGCCTGCGGCAAGCAGCCCTCCCGCGGTTTCCACCAGATCGCGTGTCCAGACCAGATGATACCCGCCGAGATCGTCGTCGCTCTTGTTGAAGCCCCAGGGGATGGAAAGGCTCGCGATAATGGCGCCGGAGGCATCGTCGCGGTGGCTGGCGAGCACGCTGGTGCTGACCCGGTAACGGTTCAACTGGTTGGGATCATGAGGCTCGTCCAACGCAAGCAGGCCGGCCTGCCACTCCCGCCATCCGCTCTGATAGTACCTCAGTGCCGGCTCGATACCCTGTTCCAGGCTGAGGACGGCACGGAAAGCAGCCTCCTCCGGCTCCGCGCCGAAACCGATGGCGACCAATATCCGCCCTTGGCCCGCCTGCAGGTCGAGCGTCCCCGATAGCGCAACATTACCGGACACGGCACAGCGATACTCCTCCTTCAGCCCTTCGCCCCGCGACAACGTCTGCCAGCCATCCGAAAAACCGACATACCCGGCCGAACGCGCAAGCCAAGGCACCGAAGCGGCAACCGCAAGCGCTCGGCCAGAACCCTCGGCAAAAAGCATCGGCCTGCCCTTGAAATCGGAGCACCAGGCGGTGTTGTCGGCGCCGCCGTTGACGAGATGCGGCGCCACGAGGGCGTGCAGTTGGTAATCGGAGAGGCCGCCGATCAACGCCTCGAAGCGTAACTCTTGCAGCACCACCTCGCGCTCAGGATCAGTAAGGATCGTTTTGGTGATGCGATAACGGCCATCGCGGGCGGTGTTGATAAGGCGGAAGGCCGGGACGCCATCCTCGATTGCCTGCACCCGATGATCGGCATCACGCTTCTCTTCTGAGAAGTAACCATCGCCTGTCACGATGAAGCCGAAATCGCGGACACAGGCCATATCCAGCCGTGGCGCATAGATCTCGTTGAGGATACCGTGGCTTGCCGTGAACCAAACGGGACTTGCCGGGCCGACGGCGGTGCCGACCGCGCTCTTGTCACTTGAGGTCCAGCGCGGCTCGATCCCGGGAGCGCCGGGTGGGTCGATGGAACCGGGAGGCAAGCTCGGAAAGGTCAAGTGATGATCCTCCGCTTAGTGTGCGCTCTTTTCAGTGAGCCATCCTGGCGTTTAAATCAAGCGACACCGCATTTTCGCCCGGCGCTTGACAGAAGCTGCCGATCTTGCCCCGATACGTGGTGCGGCAGGGATGAGAGCATAGGCCGGCAGAGGAGCGCAAAGATATGGCAGACACCGTCAACACATCTGCAGCCGAACGGAAGCGCGAGCACGCCAAAGCGCCGGCCGGCCGCACTGTGCTTGCCGTCGATATCGGCGGATCGCACGTGAAAGCCGAACTCAGCAGCGGCAGCGAGCGACGCGCGGTCGATTCCGGTGATCAGATGACCGCGACCAAGATGGTAGGTGCGCTACGCGATCTTACCCACGACTGGCACTACGACGTTGTCACGATGGGTTACCCCGGTCCCGTCGCCGCCAATCGTGCCGCCGCCGATCCCTTCAACCTCGGGCCGGGATGGAAGGATTTCGATTTCGAAGCCGCCCTCGGCCGGCCGGTCCGAATGGTCAACGACGCTTTGATGCAGGCAATCGGCAGCTATGAAAACGGCCGGATGCTCTTCCTTGGCTTGGGCACCGGCTTGGGCTCAGCCATCATCGCCGAGAATGTCTGCATGCCCCTGGAACTGGCGCACATGCCCTACCGCAAGGCGACCTTCGAAGACTATGTTGGCGAGCGAGGACTGAAGCGTCGAGGCAAGAGCAAGTGGCGGAAATCGGTCGTTGATGTCGTTGATTGCCTAAGCGCGGCGCTGCTGCCTGACTACATCGTCATCGGCGGCGGCAATGTCGATCGGCTCAAGGAACTGCCGCCGAAGTGCCGGCGCGGCAACAACGACAACGCCTTCCGTGGCGGCTTCCGGGTTTGGCTGGATGACAGCCTGCGAATTTGAGCCAGGGGCTTCGAGCGACCGGGCGAGCAAGGCCTCTCGCCGCTCAATTGGGTGGCGCGCCTCGCCGGTTGCGCCGCGTCTCCCGCAGTGTCGATCCGAAGTGACCACTGAAGGCCCTGGAGAGCGATGCAGCCGAGGCAAAGCCGCTACGCGCGGCGATCTCGTGCGCGGCGAGCGACGTTTCCTCGGCAAGGCTGCGTGCGACGTCGAGCCGGATGCTTTGATAGTAGTGGCCGGGGGCCATCCCGAACTCTCGATGAAAGAGCCGGGCCAGCGTACGCGGAGACGTCGCGGTCGCATCCGAGATCGCGTCGAGGCTGAGCGGGCTTTCGACATGCGCGCGCATGCAGGCGACGGCTTTTAGAAGCTGCGGAACGCGCGTTGCCAAGGAAAGGCTGCGCGCCCCCCGCTCCTCAGGAGCCCGCAATCGGGCATCGTAAACGAACATGTTGGAAACATCGAAGGCGAGCGCTCCACCGCCATGATCACCAATTAGCTTGAGCATGAGATCGACCACTGTTGTGGCGCCGCCGGCGGTGATCCGGTTTCGGTCGATGACGAACCGGTCCGACGTCACCTCAACATCAAGATGGATCTCGGCGAATTGCGAAAGATCCTGCCAGTGTATCGTCGCTCGGTAACCGCTCAGAAGACCTGCCTGCGCGAGCAGCCAGGCGCCGCAGTCGAGCCCACCAACGATGCCGATAGACCTGCTCAGACGCTGCAGCCGCTTCAAGATCGAGCTCTGCGCGTGTTCGCGTGCGCCGTAGCCCGCAACGATGAACAGGATGTCGAGATCAAGGGCGGTCTCGATCTCGCCGTCACACCGCATGAGGAGACCGCTCGAGCTGCGGACATCCATTCCCTCGGACGACAGCAACCGCCACGCAAACGTATTAGGGCCCGCATAGTCGCGGGCCGCGCGCAGCGGCTCGATCGCGCTGGCCAACACCATATTGGAAAAACCGTCGAAGATCAGAAAGCCACAGCTCAAACCCATTCTGTCAATTCCTGCAAACTCTTTGGCAGTTTATGCCAATAAGCGCAGGGCGGCAATTCGTATAGTGGCCTCATCGAGTTAGGAGGCCGCACCGTGAATTGGGACGTATTCATTACCTGCGCAGTCACCGGTTCAGGCGGCACCGTCAGCAAGAGCGACAGGGTCCCGGTAACTCCCAAGCAAATTGCCGAGGCTAGCATCGAGGCCGCAAAGGCTGGTGCGGCTGTCGCTCACATTCACGTGCGCAACCCTGAAACGGGTGCGCCTTCGCGGGATCCCGCTCTCTACCGCGAAGTCGTCGCGCGGGTGCGGGATTCCGGAGTCGACGTCGTCCTCAACCTGACAGCCGGCATGGGCGGCGATCTGGTACTCGGTTCCGCGGAACAGCCGCTGCCATTCAATCCGAAGCAAACGGATATGGTCGGCGCGACCGAGCGGCTTATCCATGTCGAGGAACTGTTGCCGGAAATTTGCACGCTGGACTGCGGCACGATGAACTTTGCCGAGGCCGATTATGTGATGACCAATACGCCAGGCATGCTGCGGGCAATGGCAGCCCGCATCCAAGCGGCTGGCGTCAAACCGGAAATCGAGGTCTTCGACACCGGCCATCTCGTGCTTGCGAAGCAGCTGGTCAAGGAAGGGCTGATCGACGATCCAGTGATGATCCAGCTCTGCATGGGCATCCCTTACGGCGCGCCTGACGATCCCGGCACGCTGATGGCCTTGGTCAACAATGTTCCGGCGGGCTGGACCTACTCGGCATTTTCCATCGGCCGAAATCAATTGCCCTACGTTGCGATGGCGGCACTCGCGGGTGGAAATGTCAGAGTCGGCTTGGAGGACAATCTCTTTCTTTCAAAGGGTGTCCTAGCCTCCAACGGTCAGCTGGTGGAGCGTGCCGTTTCGATCCTTTCGGCAATGAACGTTAACGTTCTGAGACCCCAGGATGTGCGAGAGAAATTGAAACTGAAGAAGCGTTGGTAGGAATGAGGCAGGACCGATCGATTTGACTGAAGCGGGCAGGACAGCGGAGAATTTTGGCTGCGGCTTACGGTGCCGCCGGCCGGAACTCGGCTATGCGATTGCCTTGCCGCGACCTGTATCCCCTTTCCATCTGCTTCGATCCAGACAAGGAGGTGCGTGACCAGCAGCCTGTCAATCGATGAATGAGAAAGCAAAAAAGGGGAACAACAATGTCTCAGAATTCCATGACCAGAAGAGGCCTGCTGCAGGCGACTGCAGCGGCGGCGCTCATATCCGCAATGCCCTCGCGCTCCCATGCTCAATCGTCGCCGAAACGCGGCGGGACGCTCCGCATCGGCCATTCCGGCGGCGCCACCTCCGACTCCATCGATCCGGCGACCTATGCAGCCGGCCCCGTCGTGACGGCCATGCTGGGCGGTGTCTGTAACAACCTCGCCGAAGTCGATGCCGACGGTAAGATCGTACCGGAACTTGCCGAAAGCATTGACCCCAGTCCCGATGCCAAGGTGTGGACGTTCAAGCTTCGCAAGGGCGTCACGTTTTCCAACGGCAAGCCGTTGACACCCGAGGACGTCATCGCTTCCTTCAATCATCACCGCGCCAAGGATTCGACCTCCGGCGCGAAGGCGATCCTTTCGGAGGTCGTCGATATCCGCAAGGACGGCGAGGCCGTTGTCTTCGAACTGAAATCCGGCAATGCCGACTTCCCGTTCCTGACGGCCGAGTATCAATTCGTCATCATGCCGGCCAATAGCGACGGTACGCTGGACTGGAAGTCCGGCATCGGTACGGGCGGCTACACGCTGGAATCGCACGAGCCCGGTGTGCGCATCAAGCTGAAGCGCCGGTCAGACTACTGGAAGACCGATCACGCCTGGTTCGACGAGGTCGAGTTGCTGACGATCAACGACGCAACCGCCCGCCAGAATGCCCTGCTGACGGACCAGGTCGACGTCATCAACAGCGTCGAGATCAAGACGTTGCCGCTGCTGCAGCGGAAGGCCGGCATTACCATTGAAGAGGTGACGGGCACCGCCCACTACCTCTGGCCCATGTGGTGCGATAGCGAGCCGTTCAAGGACGTGAACGTGCGCCTGGCGCTGAAATACGCCGTCAATCGCGAAGAGCTGCTACAGAAGATCCTGCGCGGCCACGGTCACCTCGGCAACGACAGCCCGATCGCGCCAGCCAACCGCTTCTACGCCGCCGATCTGCCGCAACGAGCCTACGACCCTGACAAGGCCAAGTTCCACCTCAAGAAGGCTGGCCACGATACGTTGAAGATCGAGCTTTCGGCAGCAAACGCCGCCTTCGCCGGCGCCTTGGACGCCGCGACACTGTTCCAGGCGAGTGCCGCAAAATGCGGCATCGACATCAACGTCAAGCGCGAGCCTGACGATGGTTATTGGTCGAACGTGTGGCTGAAGAAGCCATTCGTCACCGGCTATTGGAACGGCAGGCCGACCGAAGATTCGATGTTCTCGCTGGTCTATGCAAAGGGCGCGGACTGGAATGAAAGCCATTGGTCCAATGACCGCTTCAACCAGCTTCTTCTCGAGGCGCGCTCCAGCCTCGACGAAAACAAGCGCCGCGAGATGTATCACGAGATGCAGCAACTCGTCAGCGATGACGGCGGCGCGATCATTCCGATGTTCAGCAACTATATCGATGCCCGCAACGACAAGGTTGCGCATGGAAAGCTGGCGTCGAACCGCTTCTTCGACGGCTGGAAGCTGATCGACCGCTGGTGGAGCGCCGCTTAAGGCTCTTCATTGATTGTCGGCGCCGTCCGGAGGGCGGCGCCTGCTCCATCTCAAATCTGGCAAGGTGAACATGACTGGCACGGTGAAATCCGCCGCAGCGATCGGTGGCGGCGTCATAGGCGGCGGCTGGATCGCTCGATTTCTGCTCAACGGCTACGATGTCAAGGTCTTCGACCCGCATCCGCAGGCCGAACGCTTGGTGGGAGAAGTTCTCGCCAATGCCGAACGCGCTTATCGCAAGCTGACCCTCGCTCCCATGGCGCCGAAGGGCCACTTGAGCTTCGTGTCATCCATCGAAGAAGCAGTTCGCGATGCCGATTATGTGCAGGAGAGTGTGCCGGAGCGGCTCGATCTGAAACGCAAGGTCTATGCTGAAATCGAGAAGCACGCCAAAGAAAATACGTTGATCGGGTCGTCCACCTCGGGATTCAAGCCGACGGAGCTCATCGAGGGCTTCGCGACGCCGGAGCGCTTATTCGTCGCCCATCCTTTCAATCCTGTCTATCTGCTTCCGGTGGTCGAAGTGGTACCGGGCCAAACATCGCCGGACAATCTCGATCGTGCCAAGTCCTTCCTCACCGCCATCGGCATGAAACCGCTCGTCGTCCGCAAGGAGATCGACGCCCATATCGCCGACCGGCTTCTGGAAGCGGTGTGGCGCGAAGGACTGTGGCTGATCCATGACGGCGTCGCGACGACTGAGGAAATCGATGACGTCATCCGCTTTGGTTTCGGGCTTCGGTGGGCGCAGATGGGCCTGTTCGAGACGTACCGCATCGCGGGTGGTGAGGCCGGCATGCGCCATTTCATGAGCCAGTTCGGCCCGGCGCTGAAATGGCCCTGGACGAAGCTTATGGACGTCCCCGATCTGACCGACGAACTGATCGATATCATCGCCGCGCAGTCGGATGCCCAATCCGGCAAGCACAGCATCCGCGAACTCGAGCGCATCCGCGACGACAATCTCGTCGCCATCATGCAGGCATTGAAGGGCAACGACTGGGGCGCTGGCGCCCTCCTCAAGGAATACGAGTCCGCGCTCTATGCCAAAGCACACAGCCACGCGCGTCAGTCAACGGTCGATCCGGAAAAGCCTTTGGCGCTGCACGCCGATCGCGTTCGGGAGGATTGGGTGGATTACAACGGCCACATGACCGAAAGCCGCTATCTGCAGGTCTTCGGGGACGCAACCGATGCCTTCCTGCACTTTATCGGCATGAACAAGCATTATCTGGCCAGCGGCCGTTCGCTCTACACGGTCGAGACGCACATCAGGCACCTGCGCGAGGTGAAGATGGGAGCTCCGCTGCGTGTGGAAACGCTGTTGCTCGGTTTCGACCAAAAGAGAGTAAGAATCGTGCACGAACTCTACGGTGGACCCCAGGACGAACTCCTGGCGACGGGCGAGCATATGCTGCTGCACGTCGACACCGCAAAGTCGGCTGCTTCGCCGATCGACCTCGCACTATCGATCAAATTGGGAGAGGTGTGGAAACACCATCGGCATCTGGAGGCTCCGGCCTATGCAGGCAAGCCGGTGCGTGAAATCATGATGGAATCCGCCGCCGCCAGCTAAGGGATATCGCAATGGGGCCCATACCGAAGCTGATACTCAAGAGGTTTTCGACCGGTCTGCTGACGCTCTTCCTGGTATCGATCATCATTTTCTTCGCGATCGAACTTCTTCCGGGCGATGCCGCTCAGCAGCTGCTCGGCCAGAGCGCAACGCCAGAAACGCTTGCGGCCCTGCGCGAACAGCTCGGATTGAACCAGCCAGTGGTCATGCGCTATGTGCACTGGCTAGGCGGCGTCGCCACCGGCGACTTTGGCATGTCTCTTGCCAACAACCGCCCGGTGGGGGAACTGATCGCCGGGCGGCTTGGCAACACGCTGTTTCTCGCCGCCTATGCTGCAGCACTTGCCATTCCCCTGTCACTGACGTTGGGACTTCTGGCCGCCCTCTGGCGCAACAGCCTGTTCGACCGCCTCTCGAGCCTCCTGACGTTGACCTCGATCTCCTTTCCGGAGTTCTTCGTCGCCTATATCCTCATCCTGTTTCTGGCTGTGCGAACGAGCCTATTCCCATCGCTCGCCACCGTGGACGCCACGACCTCGCTCATTGAGCGGCTTTACATCTGTTTCCTGCCGGCCATTACCCTCACCCTTGTCATCGCCGCACACATGATGCGGATGACACGAGCGTCGATCATTAACCTGCTCGCCAGCCCCTATATCGAGACTGCGCGGCTGAAAGGACAATCGCGCTTCAAGGTGATAAGCCGTCACGCCCTGCCCAACGCGCTCGCCCCGATCGTCACGGTCGTTACGCTCAACCTCGCCTATCTCGTAACGGGCGTTTTGGTGGTCGAGGTCGTCTTTGTCTATCCGGGCCTCGGACAATTGCTCGTCGATTCCGCTGCCAAACGCGATCTCGCGGTCGTTCAGGGCTGCTGTCTGATCTTCGCTGCGATCTACATTTTCCTCAACATGTTTGCGGACATCATCGCGATCGCGACCAATCCGCGCTTGCTGCATCCGCGATGAGGAGAGAGCACGCATGACTGCCATTGTAAAATCGCTCCGCCTCTCGACCGTCCCATGGTCGGCGCGTCTCGGCCTTCTTATCATCGCCTTCTACATCGTCGTCGCGGTCTTTGCGCCGTGGCTTGCTCCCTACGGCGAAGCTGAAGTTGCCGGCGGCGAGTTTGAACCATGGAGTTCCATGTTTGTGCTCGGAACCGACGGCCTGGGGCGCGATATGCTCTCCCGGCTGATCTTCGGTGCCCGCAATACGATCGGCGTGGCTTTCGTGACCACCGTCCTTGCCTTCCTGATCGGCGGCGCAGGCGGAATGCTGGCCGCGACTCTGGGAGGCTGGACGGATGAGGTGTTGTCGCGCATCGTCGATGTGATCATGGCGATACCGCGGGTGATCTTTGCGTTGTTGTTGCTGACCATTTTCGGCACCGGAATGGTCAATCTGATATTCATCATCGCCATTCTCGACTCGACCAGCGTCTTTCGTCTGACACGTGCCGTTTCGATGAACGTGGTCGTCATGGAATTCGTCGAAGCGGCGAATCTGCGAGGCGAGAGCCTATGGTGGATCATCCGTCGTGAGATTTTGCCCAACATCCTTCCGCCGCTTATCTCGGAATTCGGCCTGCGTTTCTGCTTCGTCTTCCTGAGCATTTCTGCCCTGTCCTTCCTCGGACTCGGGTTGCAGCCACCGACTGCGGACTGGGGCAGCATGGTCAAGGAAACGGCCTCCCTGATCAGCTTCGGCGACATCACGCCGCTGTTGCCGGCCGGGGCCATCGCGCTGCTCACAGTCGGGGTCAACTTTGTCGTCGATTGGATGCTGCATCGCTCCAGCGGCTTGAAGGACTAGACGATGGGCAACGCAAAACCGCTTTTGGAAATTCGCGGCCTGAAGATGGAAGCACAGATCGACGGTGCGTGGACCGAGATCGTCCATGGTGTCGATATCGATCTGAGGCGAGGCGAAGTGCTGGGCCTGATTGGCGAATCCGGCGCCGGTAAGTCGACGATCGGACTTGCGGCCATGGGCTATGCCCGCAACGGCTGTCGTATCAGCGCCGGCTCGGTCTGTTTCGATGGAGAGGAACTCGTCGGCCGCAGCGAAGCTTTTCTGCGCAAGCTTCGGGGCCGGCGCATCGCCTATGTTGCGCAGTCGGCGGCAGCGAGCTTCAACCCGGCGCATCGCCTCATCGATCAATATGCCGAAGCGCCGGTGACACATGGCCTTCTGACCAGGCATGATGCGGAACGGCAGGCCGTCGACCTCTATCGCCGCATGCGTTTGCCCGAACCCGACATCATCGGCTGGCGCTACCCGCATCAGGTTTCCGGTGGCCAGTTGCAGCGCGCCATGACCGCGATGGCGATGGCCTGCAAGCCTGATCTCATCATCTTCGACGAGCCCACAACGGCGCTCGACGTGACCACGCAGATCGAAGTGTTGGCCGCGATCCGCGATGCAGTCCGCCAGTTCGGTACGGCTGCGATTTATATCACCCACGATCTGGCCGTTGTGGCGCAAATGGCGGATCGAATTAAAGTGCTTTTGCACGGACGCGAGGTGGAAGACCAATCCACACGCGACATGCTCACGGAGCCGAAGGAAGCCTATACCAAGAGCCTGTGGTCAGTCCGCTCGATGGAGGCGGAAGATAAACCTTCGCCGGCAATCGACGTCCAGCCGTTGTTGAAGATCGACTCCGTCACAGCATCCTACGGCAGATTGAAGGTACTGCAGGATGTTAGCCTCGAACTCCATCGCGGTCGCACGCTTGCACTCGTTGGCGAATCCGGATCAGGCAAATCCACCACTGCTCGCGTCGTGGCTGGCCTTCTGGAGCCTAACAGCGGCCAGGTGTTGCTGGACGGGCAACCTCTTCCCCCGAGCTTCAAGCAACGCAGCCGGGATATGTTGCGGCAAATCCAGATCATCTATCAGAACGCCGACACCGCGCTCAATCCGCGCCAACGGGTCCGTGATATCATCGGCCGGCCGATCGAATTCTATCTCGGCCTCACGGGCGCCGCGCGCAACCACAAGGTCGATGAGCTGATGCACCGGATGGAGCTCGACCCCGCCAAGTTCGCGGATCGCCTTCCGTCAGAGCTATCAGGAGGGCAGAAGCAGCGCATCGGCATTGCGCGCTCCTTGGCGGCCGAACCCAAGATCATCATCTGCGATGAAGTGACGTCGGCACTGGATCAGCTCGTCGCCGAAGGCATACTGCGGCTGTTGAGAGAGATCCAGGAAGTGACCGGCGTCTCCTACCTGTTCATCACTCACGATCTGGCGGCGGTTCGCGCCATTTCGCACGACTGCGCCGTCATGCAAGGCGGACGGGTTGTCGAACAGGGGAAGGTCAGGGATGTGCTGCAACGGCCGGCGCAAACCTACACAAAGACCTTGCTGGCCTCGGTGCCGGACATGGATCCGGATTGGCTGACCCGCCGCCTGGAAGCAGGAGCATCTCCGAAATGATCGACGACCCTGAAATCCTGGCCTTCATCGCCAAGACGGAAGCATCCTATCCCGCGGATTCGAATGTCGCTTCGGCCGCGGACAACCGCCGCCATTATGATGCGATGTGTGCTGTCTTTCGCCAGCCTCGTCCCACGGATATCAGCGTCATCGACACTGCCGTCAATCATGTCCCGGTGCGGCACTACATACCGGCTCATGCCAGCGATGGCCGGCCTTCAATTCTCTATTGTCATGGCGGCGGATTCGTCGTCGGTTCCCTGGAAAGCCACGACGACGTTTGTGCCGAAATCGCAAGCAGCACCGGCATGCATCTGACCGCCGTCGACTACCGTCTTGCGCCGGAGCACCGCTATCCCGCTCCGATCGATGACGTTGAAACGGTCTGGCGTCATCTTGCGGTGAAAACGCCGCGACTGATTACGGTCGGCGACAGCGCCGGCGCCAATCTCTGCGCGGCGCTCGCCCTGCGCATGCGGCGCCTCACCGGCCCGATGCCGATAGCGCAGCTCTTGATCTATCCCGGCCTCGGAGGAGACCACTCCTGGCCGTCCTACATAGAGAACGCGGAAGCACCCTTGCTGCGCACTTCCGATCTCGCCGGCTATCGCGTCGCCTATTCCGGCTCCGAGCAGCCATCGGATCAGGAGTTGGAGGAAGTATCGCCTCTCAAGGCCAAGGACTTCTCGGGCCTGCCCCCAACACGGGTATTCACCGCTGATGTCGATCCGCTGCGCGACGACGGGAAGGTCTATGTCGAGCGCCTGATAGCCGCAGGCGTCGATGCCGATTGGCGCAACCACGAGCAACTCGTGCACGGCTATTTGCGCGGCCGCATCATGAGCCGCCGAATTCGCGTTGCATTCGAGGAAATCTGCCGCGCGCTACAAGAGATGGCAAAGAACGTTTCCCTCACGCCCGACTTTGCCGGTTAGGCGAGGCTCGTTGCGAGCACACCTTCGGTCCTATGCCGAGCCAATGCTGGCATGGGCCGGAAAAGTCAGGCCGATGGCGTCCTCGTAGCTCCGGGGACTGAAGCGTACGTAGAGAGCAAATACGACCACGAGGCACGCCAGGTGCATGATCCACCCGCTGGCAAAGCTGCCGGTCATGCCGTGGAGGAAGGATGTGGCAAAGGGTCCAAGCGATGCAATCAGAAAGCCACCTCCTTGCATCAGGGAGACGAGAACGCCGGCCTGCTCCGGCCGTGGCAGATGATCCAGCGCCGTGACAATGGCAAGGGAGAAACTTCCCCCGAGCCCAGCGCCGCAAATCGCCACCCACAGGACCGGCAGCATTCCCGAAAGAAATGCCAGCCCCGCAAAACCGATGGCCTGCATCAGAAGGGTCACCAGCAACCAGCCGCGGCGATCGATGCTGCGGCGCGCCAGGTTGGGCAGAAGAAGGGCTGAGACGGCCTGGCTGACCGCCATGATCGCGACCAGATTGCCGCTCTCAGCGTTCGACCAGCCGTGCGCTTGATAGTAGGGCGCGAGCCAAGCGACCATCGACGAATACCCGCTGTTTACCAGACCAAACGCGATCATCAATGTCCAGGTGCGCGGACGGCGCAGCAACAGACCTGTCAGATCCTTGTCGGGTTTGGACGCCTTGGAGTCCGACAGCACAAGGAATGCCACACAAAATGCGATCGCAGCGGGTACCGCCAGCCAGGCAAGCGCGGTCCGCCAATCGTATCCATTGTTGACGAGGGCCGGCGTCAGCCGCGCACCGACCGCGCCACCGCCCATGAGCATACCCGAATAGAGGCCGGTGACAGCAGGCACGCTGCCCGGGAATTTTGCCTTGATGATGCCGGGGAACGCTGCCTGAATGAATGCCACCCCGACGCCGCAGAGCGCCGCCGTCAGGATGAACGAAAGGCCCCCGGGTGCGACGAGCCTCAGCAGAGAGCCTACCGTCAACAACGCGAGGGCGGCAAGGATGCCGCGGCGTGTGCCGATCGCAGCTTGGATGCCAGGCGCCACGAATGCGCCGACGCCCATCAGCAACATCGGCAACAAGGTCAGCATCGCAAGCATGCTGTAGCCCATTGCCGTGTCGGCCACGATATTCGCAACGACCGGCGCCGGCGCGGTGAGGAATGGCCGCAGGTTCACTGCAATCAACATGACAAGGAGTAGCATCGGCCAATGCCGATCGCCGGCAGCCTGGGTGACCTTCAGCATTTGATGTTCCAATATTGCAAAGACGCTTTACCTCGGGCCGACATCGTGACTGCAATGTGGGGTAGCGCCGTGTGGAGTCGCTCGCGGCTGCAATTCAAGGCTTGTCAGCAGCTCCGCGAGTCGGACCGCCGCGGATACGCCTTCTACCACCGGGACCGAATGACGGTCGGATAGTTGCTGCGCCATGTCGGCCATACCGGCACATCCCAGAACGATCGCACCGGAGCGGTCCACGCGAAGCGCATCACGGATCCCCTCGCCTATGGTCGAGAGTGCCGCACTCGGATCCGCCTCCAGTCCCAGTACCGGAATGCCGCACGCCCGTACTGTCCCAACCGATGCAAGGCCGTAGCGAACGAGGTTGTCTTCAAGCACAGGGATCGAGACCGGCAGCGTCGTGATGATGGTGAAGCGCCTGGAAATCATCGCGGCGATCCGCGCGGCAGCCTCGCCGATGCCAATGACCGGCTTGCGGGTGAGCATGCGCGCGGCATCAAGGCCGGTGTCGTCAAAACAGGCGATGATATAGGCATCCATCGCGCCGCTGCGTTCGGCCCGTTCAATGCAATCGAGAAGGCCGGGGACAGCCCTCGCCCCATCGACGGCGCCTTCGATGGAAGCCGGGCCCCGATCGTTCTGCATAGCAATGATTTCAGTCGTCTTATGCGCGGCCCTCAAGGCCGCAGCGCCGATTGCGGTCGTCATGGACGATGTCGAGTTGGGATTGATAATGCCGATGCGTGTCATGAGAGAATTCCTGATGTCGCTCAAGCCAGAGACTGCCGTCGCCAACCCGTCGAACGGACTGCCGAGGCGCCCTATTCGATGAGGCTAGTATCGCGGCTGTGGCGCCAGAACATGTCAGGTGTCACCAAGAGATCCCGCAGCCCCAACCGGTCGATCAACATCTCTGTCTCGCGCTGCGCGGCATCGAGAACAGCATCCTGGTCAATGCCTACGGGGTTGCGGTCGCGGAGCAGCACGCGACCGCCAACCAGAACGGTGTGGACATCGTTGCCGTTGGCAAAATAGGTCACCCGGAACTCCGGCATGTTCGCCGGATAGAGGTGTGGGCGCCGCAGATCGACGAGAATGATATCCGCCTTCTTGCCGGGCTCCAGCGATCCGATCTCATGGTCGAGACCAAGAACGCGTGCCGCATCGATCGTGCACATTTCCAGGACCTTGCCCGGCGGTAGCCAGCTCGGATCGTGGAAATGGGTCCGATGGTAATGCATGCATTGCTGCATGTGCCGGAACATGTCCGCAGAACGATCAGGCGCCGTCGCATCGGAGCCTATTGCAACGACGACACCGGCATCGAGAAGCTCGGGAACCGGACAGCGCGCCAGGATAGAAGCAACCGCGCTTGGATTGTGAACGATGCGCGTCTCTGTCTCTGCGCAGATTGCGATTTCGCCGTCATCAACTCCTGTGGCGTGAGAGAGAAGCGTGCGCGGCCCGAGAATCCCGATCTCGCGTGCGATGCGAACGCTGCCTCTGGTATGACCGTCCTGGGTGAAGAGCAAACCGCGCTCGTCGGCCAGGCGCTTGACCTTGCGCGATTGCGCGATCGCATCCTCGGCGCCGCGAGCATCGAGGTGTTCCTGATGCAGCGTTGGCGTCAGCAGCGCGACATGCAGACGATCCTCGTGAGTGCGATGCCAGCGATCAACGAGGGTTTGGCACGTTGAAAGCTGCTGTTCGAACGAGACAGCATGGTCGAAGCGAACGGAGTCTTCCCAGCGCGCATAAGTCAGAGGTTGCGGCGGCCTTGTCGTGCCGACGGCAACGACCGAGCGCGTGCCGACGCCAAGCACGCCCTCCATATGGGCGTCGCCATAGACCGGCTCATCGGTGCGCATGACAGAATCGCCGCCGCCGAGCAAAGAAACGCCCGTCGTCACACCGAAGCGCAAGCGCTCCAAGGCCGCAAGCTGCGCCTCGGCAAACCAGAATTCCGGCGTCGAACCGACCGTGTAGGCGCCCTGGCATGCGCGATACCAGAGGTCGCTTCGCCCGCCGCCCATCGTCTTGATGAGGCCATGCCCGGCATGCGCATGGCTGTCGACCAGCCCGGGCATGATTGCCATACCACCGGCATCGATCGTTTCCCGCGCCGGATGATCCCTTGCAACCTCCTCCGAGGGGCCGACAGCGACGATGCGGTCGCCCTCGATGGCCACGGCCCCATCGGGAATGATCCGCCGCTCGTTGTCGATGGCGATCACGGCGCCGTTTCTAATCAGAATGTCTGCCATTGTTTCAAATTCTCACAGACTGGCGACGGCATTCTCTTTGGAGAGAATGCGATCAAGGGAAGGAGCCAGGCGCAAAAGTTCGCGCGTGTAGTCGTGTCGCGGTGCCGAAAACAGGGTCTCCGTATCGGCCAACTCGACGATCTCTCCCGCCTTCATCACGGCGACGCGGTCGCACATCTGGCGGATCACCGCCAGATCGTGACTGATGAACAGCATAGAGAGGCCGGCGAGATCACGCAGATCCTTGAGGAGATTGAGGATCTGCGCCTGGACCGAGACGTCGAGTGCCGAGGTTGGTTCGTCGCAGATCAGCATGGATGGCAACGGCCCCAACGCTCTTGCGATGGCTATGCGTTGCCGCTGGCCTCCCGAAAAGGCATGCGAGAACCGGGCACCGGCGTCTCCCGGCAAACCGACCGCTTGCAGCAGAGTCTTCGCGTCAAGGCGCGCTTCCTCCGCCGTCGAGGCGAGCTTGTAGAACAGGATCGGCTCAGCGATGGCCGCATTGATCCGCAGCCGCGGATTGAGCGCCGAGTACGGATCCTGAAACACCATCTGCAGCGACTGGCGAACCGACTTGTCACGGCGCGCGCCAAGCTCGGTGCCCTGGAACTCGATCTTGCCCGAGGTTTGCGTGACGAGCCCGGCGATCGTGTTCGCGACGGTGGTCTTGCCACAGCCGGATTCGCCAACGAGGCCAAATATCTCGCCCCGGCGAACATCGAATGAGACGTCCTTGACCGCACGGAAGACGGACGACTTGCTGCCAGGCATAAAGGAACGGCTGCCATATTCGACGCACAGGTTACGAACGTCGAGAACGACGTCTGTCTGCTTGGCGCCGCCGCGGCTTGTGCTCTTCGTGCGGACCGCCTCGCGGGCCTGGAGCGTGGTTTCGGTCTCCTCGCTCGGAACCGGCAGACGCTTCAGCCGCGTGTCGATCGGCGGTACGGCCGATATCAGCGTGCGAGCATAGGGTGCCTTCGGCGATGTGAGCACATCGCGCGCTGGTCCGCTTTCGATGATATGGCCGTTCTGCATGATCGTGACGCGATCGGCGATCTCTGCAACCACGCCCATATTGTGCGTGACCAGCAGAATACCCACCCGACGCACGTCGGCGAGATCGCGGATCAGCCTAAGGATTTGAGCCTGCACAGAGACATCGAGCGCCGTCGTCGGCTCGTCGGCAACGATCAGTTGCGGATCGCAGGCGAGCGCCGTGGCGATGACCACACGCTGCCGCTGGCCACCCGACAGCTGATGCGGATAGCTGCCGAGCCGGCGCTCCGGCTCCGGAATGCCAACGGCCTTCATGAGGCCGAGGGCCTTGGCGCGTGCCTCTCGCCGGCCGATTTTCAGATGTGTCAGCATGCCCTCGCACAGCTGGCTCTCGACCGTGAAGAGCGGGTTGAGGCTCGTCATCGGATCCTGGAAGATCGCGCCGACATCGCGGCCGGGAATGATGCCCGCGGTACGACCGGTACGAACATCGATCGGCTTGCCGGCGATGGCGATCGAGCCGGATGCGATCCTGCCGGGAGCCTGCAGGAGGCCCATCAGCGCGTTGCCGACGGTCGTCTTGCCGGCGCCGGATTCACCGACCAAGGCGTGAATTTCGCCGGGCTCGATCGTCAGATTGACGTCGTTGACGGCTGCGAGGGTCTCACCGTTGGCGAGCGGATATTCGACCCGCAGGTTCCTGATCTCCAGGACAGGTTGCGTAGCGTTTCTCATCAGCGTGCCATCAGTTTGGGATTGAAGCGATCTCGCAGGTAGTCACCGATGATGTTGACTGCCAGAACGAGAATTACGAGGACAGTGGCCGGCATCACGGCGATCCACCACAGGCCGGAAAACAGGAACTGGTTGCCGATGCGGATCAGCGTGCCGAGCGACGGATAGGTCGGCGGCATGCCGGCGCCGAGAAACGACAATGTCGCCTCCGTCAGGATCGCGCCGGCGAGATTGATCGTCGCAATGACCATCACCGAGCTCATCACGTTGGGCAGGATATGGCGCAGCATGATACGGCGTGGCGGCAGGCCGATGACCTTGGCAGCGCGGACATAGTCCCTCGATATCTCGACCATGCTGGAGGCGCGCACTGTGCGGGCATATTGAACCCACTCGTTGATCGCGATCGCGACGATCAGGATGAGCGGCGCCCAGGTCAGAACGGTATCTGCGTCCAGCTGTGCGCGTGCGATACCGCTGATCAGAAGCGCCACCAGGATCGTCGGGAAGCTGACGAGAATATCGGCGATGCGCATTACGATGCCGTCGACCAGGCCGCCGAAGAAGCCTGCGATGAGGCCGAGCGCGACGCCGACGGCAGCAGCGAACAACACCGCCCCGATACCAATGAGGATCGAGATCCGCAGGCCGAAGAGGATGACGGAAACCAGGTCGCGGCCCTGGTTGTCAGTACCGAGCAAGAAGCGAGGGTCGCCGCCCTCCATGAAGATCGGGGGGATTTCCATGTCCATCAGCGAGTAGGACGAGACATCGCGGGGATCCATTGGCGCGATCATCGGCGCGAAGATCACAAGCACCAGCATGATCGCCAGAACGAGGCAGGCAATCATCACGGAAACCGGCGGGAGCCTATGCAGTAGACGAGCTTGCGTGGCCATTATCGTGTCCTCAAGCGGGGGTCGATGAAGGTGTAGAGAATGTCGACGATCATGTTGATCAGCACGAACAGGAAGCCGACAAACAGCAGGTAGGCCGAAAGAACGGGAATGTCCGGATAGCCAACGGCATTAGTGAACAACAGGCCCATGCCGGGCCACTGGAACACCGTTTCCGTGACGATCGCGAAGGCGATGAGCTGGCCGATCTGCAGGCCAGTCACTGTGACGACAGGCATCAGCGCGTTGCGCAGCGCCAGACGCCCATAGATGTAAGAGCGCGGTAGTCCGCGCGCGAAGGCGAAACGAATGTAGTCCGACGAGAGCACGTCGATCATCTCGGAGCGGACGAGACGCATGATCAGGGTCAACTGGAACAGGGCGAGCGTGATCGACGGCAGGATCAGGGACTTCAAGCCGGAGATCGTCAGGAAGCCGGTTTGCCAGAAGCCGAGATCGACGAGATCGCCGCGCCCCGATGAGGGCAGCCAGCGCAGATTGACCGCGAAGATGAGAATGAGCAGCAACCCGGTGACGAAGGTCGGCATGGAAATGCCCACAAGCGTCAGCGATTGGGTCAGCCGCGACCAGAAGCCGTTCGGCTTCAGCGCACAGACGACACCGAGGGGGATGCCGACCGCAAGCGACATGACGGTGGCGACAAGCACGAGTTCCAGCGTCGCCGGAAGCCTGCTCAGCAGCAGGACGCCAACCGGTTGTTGGTAGCGGAAGCTCGTGCCGAAGTCACCTTGCAGCACCCGACCGACAAACTCGATGAATTGCACGACGAGCGGCTTGTCGAGGCCGAGGGTGGCGCGAAGCGCGTCCTTCTCGGCCTGGGTTGCGCCTTCCCGAACCATCGCGGCGACAGGATCGCCGACGAACCGGAACATGATGAAAGCAATGGCCGTGACGGCCACCATCACCAGAATGGCCTGAAGCAGCCTTACCGATAGAATCCTGAACATCAGAAAGTACCTTGCAGGAGCGCGCTCGGCCGATCGGCTAAACTGCGCTGCTTTGCGTATTCCGTTCCCTCGTCCGAACGCGGAACGGATCGAACCGGCCTGACGAACGCCATCGTGCGTCGTCCCATTGGATAGGGCTTATCACCCAATTCAACGCGTGATCCCGAGGTCCTTGCGTCACTCGGGATCACGGAAGCGGCTGGTTTACTTCAGCTGTGCGAACCAGGGGCGCACGTACTCATCAGCGAACTGCGGAATCTCCACCTTGTCGCTCATCGCCCAGGCAACCGGCTGCTGGTGCAGCGGCAGGTAAAACGCCTGGTCATGGGCGATCTGGAAGGCGGTCTTCAGCATACCGACGCGCTTGCCTTCATCGAGCTCGACAGACGCTGACTTGGTCAGGGCATCGATCTTTGCGTCGGAAAGGCCGTTCGGGTTGCTGCCGCCGTAGTTGCCGTCGTTGGTCGCCAGGAGCGCCTGCAGGACGCTATAGCCGTCCATCGGAGGCAGGGAGGCCCAGCCGAGCATGTAGACGTCGAGATCGCCCTTATCCATACGCGGAAAATACGTTGTCTTGCTTTCGACAGCGACATCCGCCTGCACGCCGACCTTGGCCCACATGGACGCGATCGCCAGGCAGATCTGCTCGTCGGCGATGTAGCGGTCGTTCGGGCAGGCCAGGCCAACCTTGAAGCCGTCAGGATATCCCGCTTCCGCGAGCAGAGCCTTCGCTTTCTTGGCATCATAGGGCAAGGGCACGTCGATCGACTGATCGTAACCGGTGACTTCGGGGGCGACGAGCATGCCGGAGACGCGTGACTTGCCACGCATCAATCGCTTCTGGATCGCATTGACGTCGACCGCGTGCCAGAGGGCCTGTCGGACCTTCACGTCGAGCAGCGGATTGGGCTTGCCGGGTGCGGCATGCAGTTCCGGCCGGAAATTGAAGCCAAGGAAGATCTCGCGAAGCGACGGGTTCTCGACGACCTTCAGACCCGGGGTGCTACCGATCCGGTCGATGTCCTGCAAAGGAACCGGCGCGATCATGTCAAGTTCGCCGGAAAGCAGAGCGGCCACGCGGGTTGCGTCCGACGCGATGGGGCGGAACTCGACGCCGGTCAGGTTATGCTGCGGCTTGTCCCACCAGTTTTCGTTGACGGCAAAGACGGAACGAGAATCAGGCTCGTAGGTCACCAGCTTGAAGGCGCCGGTGCCGTTGGCATGGTTGCTGGCATAGGTCGTGACGCCAGTGGAGGCATTGCCGGGCTTCAGCGCCTGATGTTCTTCCATCCACGGCTTGCTCATGATGTAGATTGCCGCAAGATCGTTAAGCAGAAGCGGATATGGGCCGCGCAGGATCAGGTCGACCGTGTAGTCATCGACTTTCTCGACGCCGACGACGGCGGAGAGGTTCTCGCGGTTGCGCGCGCCGGGATCAATCTGGCGCTGGATCGTCGCAACGACATCGTCAGCATTGAAGGGCTGCCCTTCGTGGAACTTCACGCCCTGGCGAAGGTGGAAGCGCCAGCGTGTTGGCTCGACGACTTCCCATGACGTTGCGAGCGCGGGCTCGAGCACGAGATCCTTGTTACGGCGCACCAGCGGATCGAACACCATGTGGTGCACGCTCTGCGTGAAGCTGTCGACCTGTGCGTTCGGATCATACGAGATGACATCGCCGGCCGACGACCAACGCAGGGTCTTTGCAAGCGACGGCGTCGCCAATGGCACCAGGATTACCAACCCTGCCAGGAGGGTCTTCAGATAGTCTTTCACATCAGTCTCCCATTTTTGGTATACATATTTGTCATCTTATTGGATACGATTGTTCCCGAGCATTAAAGTACATATGATGTGCACAATATCAAGCGCAATATTCGATTTTGCTTGATTGTGTACAAAATGCTCGCAAATATTCTTGAGGGAGGAGCCGCAATGGCGAAGGTTTTGCTGATCGAGAACGGTGTCGTCATCACCATGAACCCGGAACGGCGTGTCCTGGAAAAGGCACATCTGCTGATCGAAGACGGACGAATCTCGGCCATATCGGACGGCGCGATTGCCGCGCCCGCAGACGCTGAACGCATGGACGCCACGGGCATGGTGGTCATGCCAGGCCTCATCGACACGCATGCGCATGCCGGCCACACCTTGACCAAAGGGCTGGGCGATGGCTCTGAACAATGGATGGATACGACCGGACGCGTCTACGCGCAGGCGACGGATACCGAATTCTGGGCCGCCGAGGCGGCGTTATCGGCCCTGGAGCGGATAAAATGCGGGACCACCACGGCCGCGCTCCTCTTCGGCGGCGGCCCGGATATCATGCGCACGGAGGCGCCCGAAGCCGCCCGTGCTCATCTTGCCACGATCCTCGACATGGGTGTGCGCGAGGTCCTCGCCATCGGGCCAAACCGACCGCAACGGCACGTCTATCGCACATACACCGGAGATGCGTTCGTTGAGACCCCGGTCTCTACCGAGGCGCAATTGGCCGTATGTGCGGAGCTAGCCGAGGAGTGGGCAAAACGCGACGATCGCATTCGGATTGCAATGTCCCTTCCCGTCTTCGATGCCAGCGAGTTGCAGAATCAAACTGTATACAATCTATCAAGACAGTTGCGAGATCTTGCACGCGAGAAGAGTACACTGCTCGTTCAAGACGGTCATCGCTCCGGCTCCATTGCTGCCAATGCAGCTGCGCTAGAGCTTTTCGATGAACGCTCGCTTCTTGCCCACTGCATCGACCTGACAGAGGAAGACATCGCCGTCTTGAAGCAGAGCGGCGCGAAGGTGGCCCACAATCCGAGCGCACTGATGTCTGTATCCGGTCGCTGCCCTGCCCCGGAGTTGATCGAGCAGGGGATCACCGTGTCGCTGGGTACGGATGCCGCCGCCCCCGACCGTTCGTTCGATATGTTCCGGAATATGTTTCAGGCTCATCGCTACCATGCACGGCACTTCCGGGACGACCGTGTCCTGCCACCGATGCAGCTGCTGGAAATGGCAACGATCGAGGGCGCGCGAGCACTATCGATGGAACACGAAATCGGTTCACTTGAGCCCGGCAAGCGCGCCGACATCATCCTCGTCAACATGCGTCAACCACACCTCTGGCCACCTGCGCATCCCGTGCAGAGGATCGCACGCTTCGCAAACGGCGCTGACGTGGACACAACGATCGTTGGTGGTCGCGTTCTGATGCGCTCACGCAAGCTCGTCGATCATGACGAGGACGCGATCCTCCATCGTGCAGGTAGGGCTTTCCGGACGATGATGGGACGAGCGCAGCTTGCCTGACGGCGAAGAGGCAATATCGGCAATGGCAGGCAGACCAGGGAGACGACCGTGACTGCAGACATTCTTATCCGCAACGTCAGCCCACTCGGTGGCGCACCGGCTGACCTCTATATCCGTGACGGTTGGCTTGCGCAGAACCCCGCGCAGAAGCCGGCAATTGAAATTGACGGGAGCGGCCACATCGCGCTGCCCGGTCTAGTCGAGGCGCACACCCACCTCGACAAGACGCTGATCGGCATGGACTGGTTCGAGAACAGCGTCGGCCCGACCCGCAACGACCGGATTCTGGTCGACCGGTGTGCCAAGCGGGAGCTCGGCATTGATGCACGCCGCCAGTCTGCACGCCAGATCATGCAGACTTTGGCGTTCGGGGTCATGCACATCCGCAGCCATGTCGACGTGGACACGGAAATCGGCATCGCCAACATCGAGGGCGTCATCGAAACCCGCGACAGGCTCAAGGACCTTGTCGATGTACAGATTGTCGCCTTCCCGCAAAGCGGCATGCTGGTTCGCGAGGGCACGCTTGCTCTGATGGAAGAGGCGCTGAAAGCCGGTGCCGACGTCGTCGGCGGGATCGATCCGGCAAGCATCGACCGCGATCCCGTGCGCCATCTCGACGCGATCTTTGCCCTTGCCGAACGCTATCAGAAGCCAGTCGACATTCATTTGCATGAACCGGGAGACCTGGGCGCCTTTTGCCTCGAACTGATTCTGGAGCGCACGCGCGCACTTTCCCTGCAGGGCCGGGTAATGGTGAGCCACGCCTATTGCCTCGGCATGCTCGACGGCCGGCGGCAGCGTTCGCTCATCGATGCGTTGGAAGCGGAGCGTATAGCGGTGATGACAGTCGGAAGCCCGTCGGCGCCGGCGTTGCCACTCCGCATCCTGCGCCAGTCCGGCGTTGTCATCGCCTCCGGCTCCGACGGTATCCAGGGCACCTGGGAGCCGTGGGGCAACGGCGACATGCTGGAGCGCGCCAAATATCTTGCACAACGCAACGGCATGACCAACGACGCGGACCTCAGGGACACGGCGAGCATCTGCACTTTCGGTGGCGCCGAAGGCATTGGATTAACGGATTACGGCCTCTCTGCGGGCTGCCGGGGTGACCTTGTGCTCGTTCGAGCCCGAACGCTCGCCGAAGCGGTCGCACTGACGCCGCAGAAGCGCACAGTCATCCGTCGCGGACGGGTCGTCGTACGTGACGGCGTGATGAGCGAGGAACTGCCGAATGTCAAATGACGCATGGAGGACCAAAGAGGCCGGCCCGACGCTTTTGAGTGCACGCTGGGTCGTCGGACATCAGAACGGCCGCCATGTCCTTTTCGAGAACGGCGAAGTCGTCTACGAGAGTGGCCGGATCGTCTTTGTCGGCCATCACTACAAAGGCCCGGTCGCGCGCCGCATCGACCACGGCATGGCCCTTATCGGTCCGGGTTTTATCGACCTGGACGCGCTTTCGGATCTCGACACCGGCGTGCTCGGCCTCGATCATCAGCCCGGCTGGAAGAAGGGACGCGTCTGGCCGCGCGATTATGTCGATGCGGGGCCAGTCGAGATGCTCGACCCCGAAGAGTTGGCGTTTCAGAAGCGGTATGCTTTCGCCCAACTGATCCGGAACGGCATCACCACCGCGCTTCCCATCGCCTCGCTCTTCTATCGCGAGTGGAACGAGACCCCGGAAGAATTCGCTTCCGCGGCCGAGGCGGCGGAATCCCTCGGACTTCGCGTCTATCTCGGGCCGGCCTTTCGGGCAGGTCATTCCGTCGTCGAACCCGATGGCAGTATCGTCGTCGAGATAGACGAACTTCGCGGCGTCGAAGGGCTCAAGACAGCAATCGAGTTCTGTGCCACGCACGAAAACCGCAGCGGCGGGCTCGTCCGCACGATGCTATCTCCCGACCGGATCGAGTTCTGGACAGCCGACCTCCTGAGGAGAACGGCAGAAGCAGCACGCGATCTTGATGTGCCGGTTCGCCTCCATTGCTGCCAGTCATCATTCGAGGTCGAGACAATCCGGCGTCGCTTCGGCATGACGAGTGCCGGCTGGCTCCAGCAGATCGGATTTCTCTCCGAACGAGCGCTGCTGCCGCATGGGACCCACGCCGATCGCAATGATCTCGACATCATCGCCGGAGCCGGCGCAACGCTGGTCCACTGTCCCCTGGTGATGGCAAGACATGGAGCCGCCCTCGATCATCTTTCCCGTCTCCGCGGGAGCGGCTTGCGGATCGGCATGGGCACCGATACCTGGCCACCCGACATGATCTTGAACATGCAGCTCGGCCTGATGCTCGGTCGTGTAATGGCAGGCGAAATCGACACTCCGAGGTCGGCCGACCTCTACGATGCAGCGACAATCGGCGGCGCCGACGCACTTCACCGCCCTGACCTTGGACGGCTGCAACCGGGAGCCGCGGCGGACATCGTCGTCGTTGACCTGTCGAACGATCGGCTCGGAGAGATCATCGACCCCATCGCCTGCCTCATGACGTCCGCATGCGGGCGCGACGTTCACTCCGTCATCATCAACGGGCGCACAGTGATGGCGGAAGGCCGAATCCCGGGCTTCGATTTCGAGGCGGCACATCAGCGTGCGCAGGCGCAATTTGAGCGCCTCGTGGCACGCTATCCCGAGAGAACCTGGCGTCATCCTGCGATCGACGAGATCTTTCCTCCCACGTATCAGAGGCTCACAGCATGAAAAACGTTGGGATCATCGGGATGGGCGAAGGCAATCCTGCCGTTCCACGCCTTTACGTGCTCAACGACGCAGTGGTAGCGTCGCCATTCTCTGGGTCTGCACACACTTTACGTCATTGCACGCTTGGATTTTAGATTAGGACGGTCATGGCCTCGACACTTCGCGATAAGAATCAGAAATCGGCGGTATCCAAGTCCGATGCCGTGTACCGCACCTTGAAGCGTGCGATCCTCGATCAGGCGCTTGCGGCCGGCACAAAGCTGCCAGAGGACTCGATCGGCGAGCGGCTCGGTGTAAGCCGCACCATCGTCAGGCAAGCGCTCGCCCGGCTGAACGGCGAAGGCCTGATCGAGTTGCGCCCCCACAAGGGCGCGTGCGTCGCGCAGCCCAGTCTCGAGGACGCTCGCCATATCTTTGCCGTCCGCCAGGCACTCGAAACGCTGGTTGTCGACACGTTGATCGGGACGTTGACCCCGCAGCAGATCCGACAGCTCGAAGCCCATGTGGATGCGGAGGACGCGGCACGCACCAACAACACGTCGGCGTCCATCCAGCTGGCGGGCGAATTTCACGTGCTGCTGGCCAAGCTGACGGAAAACGATGTGCTCCTGCGCTACGTCACCGAACTGGTTTCGCGCTCATCGCTGATCCTGTCGCTATACGGACGCCCGCATTCGCCTGACTGCGCGGTGTCTGAACATCGGGAACTGATCGCCGCCCTCGACAAGGGCGAGCGGGAACAGGCCTGCTCGCTGATGCGGCATCATATCGATGCCATCACCACTCGGGCGCTACTCAAGGGCAACTCGGAGAAGGATTTCCCCGATTTGCTTGCGGCGTATGCGAGGGAAGAGGGATTGTAAGGCAGGCAAGGCGCCAGTGCGGAAGGGTTCAAAAGCCGTCACCGCCCGCGATCATATCCAGAAGAAAGTGCGATTACAGCGAACGGTATGGAATCTCTGACGGCCTTGAAGCCTCAATGGTCAAGTGCTTGGTGGCGATCGAAGCCGCCTGGAGAATTCGCTCCTTCTGCAGGCTCGGGCCGGCAATCAAGGTGTCAATTCCGATGTTCGTTCGTCCGCGATCATCTTGCCCCAGATCGAGGTCGACCTCGAAGTACGGCACCAGCATCGTTGCCGTCCCGCGGACTTTCACGGATTCGTGGTCAACCGGCACAAACTTGGAAATAATGCGCCATTCACACTCCTCGCGAAACGAAGGATCCTTGAACGCACAGGCGAGTTGTTGGTAGCGGGTGACGATCTGGTTTGCCAACTCTTCGACCCGCTCATTGCCCAAGGCAGTGGTGGCATCGATCGCCGTTAAGGAGTGATCTATGAACTCCTTGGCGAGCGCAGCCTTCTGGCTCTGCTCATAGATGCATTTGATGAGGCGGAAGCCCGACCGCTCCGCAATCTTTTGCAGGTCGCGGACCAAAAATCCCAGACATAGGCCTCCTCCAACACCATATCCCCTCCACTGGCTGAGCAGATCGTCGTCTTCCGCAAAGGATGCCGTGTAGACATATCCCTGCTTGAAGTAGTCAACGAGAGAGGCGACCCGAAGCAATACGGCCTGATGTCCAGCGGACGCGTCCTTTGCGCGGGTCTCGGCTTCCGTTTTCAGGTAGCCAAGGCCGTAGACGAACTCCTCTGAATCATTGAGGTAATGAATATTTGTCGCCCACATCATTTTCGAGCCGACAATACCGAGAAAGCCCTGAAGCGTTGTGTAGTGGAAGAGACGCGGCTGCAAAGTTGCTGTGGCCCTCCCGGTGGATTCCGGCAAAAGGGCAAGGTGACTTTCGATCAGGTTGGGCATAGGTCGAGCTCCGTTAAGGCATAACCACGCTACTCGTCTACAATACAGATAGGCATCCGCCTATCACCAGCGAACCCACCGGTTGATCTTCCAGAGACAATCAAGACACCTAAAGACAGGATCGCCAAATCTTGCCCTACGGCGGTCGCGGGTTACCGTCGCGGCCCGTTCCGAACAGCTCAACGACCCACCGACTTGAGGGATGGTGACGACAAAACGTCAGCAAGGCGATCGAGATCGGCACGCCAATGAACGCGCCGAATACTCCCCAGAGATAGCCCCAGGCGAATACTGAAAACAACACGATAACAGGAGAAAGCGACAGCGCACTGCCTGAGACGCGTGGCTCGATGTAGCTACCGACGGCGAACTGTATGAGATTCAGCCCGATGAAGACCGCCAATACCGACTGCCAACTGTCGAATTGGATGAGGGCAAACATCGTGGGAAACAACGTTGCCACGAGCGGACCAACAAACGGGATGTAGTTGAGCGCGAACGCTATGATACCCCATTCTTCGGCGAGGGGCAGACCGAGTGCGCGTGTGAAGATCCAGACAAGCAGACCAGTTGCGATGCTCATCACCGTCCTGATTGACATGTAGCGGCGAAGTTTCTGTGCTGTTTCCCGGCTCCCGTTCAGTAGGAGCTCTCTCGCCGACTGGCTTCGCATCGCGGCAATCCTGCGGGCAAAATCCTCGACCTCCATCATCCCAAGCACAACGTACGTCAGCGCGATGAGCCAGAAGCTCAAGGCGCTGTTGACGTGGCTGCTCACGGTCTGAACAGCGCGTAGAATGGAGGTCGTTGAAAAGCTGTCGACCGAGAGCACCGCAACGGCTATGCCCTTGTCCTCTAGCCAGGCACGGATTTCTTCATAGTGCTGCTGGAAGCGGGAGGCATCGGCAATGACCCACCGCCCCGCCTGCCCAAAGGACCAGGCCACAATCCACGCGAACACCACAAAGGCCAATACGACAACAAGCAGGCTCACAAGGAGCGCAACGTAGCGTGGAACGATCCGTTGCATCCTCTGCTGTACAGGCCAGAGAAGAGCAATCACCAAGAGGGCAAACGTCAGCGGAGCAAGGACAGTCCTTGCCATCGGCAGCATTGCAAGGACGAGAAGTACCGCAATCAGGACCCAGGTTGCGGAAACCGCCCTCTCGCCACTTTCCCGCATCGCTTCCTCGTAGCCTAGAGTGTGTTCTTGAATATCCGTCCGTCCTTGATGACGACACTCAGATTCTTTTGCGGATCTTCGATCATCTGCAGGTCATCAAGCGGATTGCCGTCCCAAACCAGGATATCGGCAAACGCCCCTTCTTCGATAACGCCGAGTTTGCCGCCATACGGCGTCCGCAGACTTGAAAGCGCCAGAAGGTCCGCATTACCGGACGTCGCCATGCGCAACGCCTCGGCATTGGTATACCAGTTGGCAAGATGGGTCAGCATGGTATTCTGGCGGGGCGTCAGTGCCGGAGAAAAGAGCACATCGGAACCCCAGGCGGTCCTGATGCCATGTTTCTTCGCAAACTCGTAGATCTTAGGGGTTCCGGCAAATAGCTGCTTGATACGCTCCGCACCCGGGCCAGTTTGTGAGGCCGCATCGTCCATGGTCAGGAAAGGCTGGGTGCTCAGCCAGACGTTCTTATCCACGAACATCCTTGCTGTGTCTTCATCCATCAGATGCGCATGCTCGACACACGCCGCTCCGCCGACGAGGGCACGCTGCACTGTCTTCGGTGCGTAAGCGTGAACGGTGACGTAAGTATTCCAGTCCCGCGCCACATCGACTGCCGCCCGAATTTCGTCCTCGCTGAAAGTGGTCATGTCTAGCGGACTGCGGGGCGACGAAACGCCTCCCCCTCCGACGAGCTTGATCTGTGAGGCGCCCTGGAGAAGCTGTTCACGCACGCGTCGTTTCAGGTCGCCTACATCGTCGACGATAGCCGAGCTACCCATCATTTCACTGAGGCTGAGTTGACCATCTCGTGCAGGTATTTCGAATGGCTTGCGCAGGTCGGCGTGACCGCCGGACGTTGTAATCATCGCCCCTGAGGGGAAAATTCGAGGTCCCGGAATAGTGCCTTCATCGATTGCCTGCTTGAAGGTAAAGACGGGTCCGCCCAGGTCCCGCACGGTCGTGAAGCCTCGCATCAAGGTGCGCTCTGCTTCGGCTGTTGAAGACGCAAAAATGATGCCTGGATCCCCGACCATCAATGTTTGCAGCGGCACCGCGGCATATATCGTATGCCAGTGCGCATCGATCATACCTGGCATCAGAACGCGGTCACCGCATTCCATGATCGTTACATCAGAAGGCGGTGCACTGTTGGTTTTATCGATGGCAGAGATCTTGTTGCCTTCGACCAGCACCTGAACGCCCGTCTGCAGTGTATCCGACTTGCCATCGAACAGCCGCACCTGAGTAAGAAGTAGCCGGGACAGTGGCGCTGGCGTCTGTGCGCTACCCACGCCGGGAAGCATCCCGGCAACCGTGGCCGATCCGATCCCGGCCAGAAAGGTTCGTCGCGAATAGTCGCTGAGATAGCCAGATCGTCGCTGCAGAAGCGGATTTGCGCAGCCGCAACCGGCGTCATGAACAAGGTGTCGATACTTTCTGCCCAATCGGAACATTCGCATTCCTCCTAACCAGCGGCACCCCGACTATGGCTAGGAACCTAACATTGTATATGAGCGGACGCTACACGTGAGTGGCGCAGTCTGGTCTCGAAGATGCCCGCGATATCTTGCAGCCAACTGATGTACGCCTGGTGAAAGGCGTCCATTCGAGTGACTGACAAGGGCAAGCGATCACAAGCCCAACTGCCGTTGTGTCAATCGTCAGTGGGAATATGCGAGTCGACCCCGGTTGTTTCGATCTTGTTACGGACATGATGCACGCCATCGACCGCAAGCGCTGCGAGCTCGACTTTCCGGGCCATTCCGATTGTTTCGACCTCTCCTTCGAGGGTTACGACATGGCCATCTGCATGAACCTCAATGCCGCCGACATCAACGTCGGGGATGTTCTCTAGGTTTTCCGCCACTTTCGCTTCCAGCTCATCGCTGTCGTCGCGGTCGATGAGCCCGGGGCGTAGCGAGTCCCTGAAAGGATTCTCGTTGCCATCCTCATCGACGCCATCCACCCGGAAGCCGCTGCTGGGTTCTCGCCTAGAGGCTTCGCCATAGGCACCGTTTTCCGAATCGGCGCCCGTCTGTCCCTTGTCGGCATAAGGCCAGCCGTCGTCGATATTGCGCTCCTCAAAATCGCGATAATCTTCTTCACGCGACAGTTCTTTATCCTTCCCAGGCATGATGATCTCCGCCGGTTGCTTCTGGGAGAAACTCATCGGCCTGGAAATGGTTCAGGGATGGTGTCACTCCGTACCGACGTGCGTCGACGCCCTAAACAGTTTCTCGAACTCGGCGAGATCGCTGGACGCGACGTCGGAAATCGCCCAGAAGGCGAGACCGCCGTCCGACCACAGAGCCATGTTGTATCCATCAAGCACATCCGCGGCCTGCGTGGACGACACAGCCGGCCAGATGAAGAGGTTGATGACGTGCCCATGACGTCGGAAAACAAGGGCAGCGACGGCTCGACCGCCAATGTAGTCGACACGCCCCCCGACCAACGGGAAGCCGTCCTTTGAAAGATCGGTGACCGGTGGCGAAAAATCGATCTTGCCGTTGAACCAAGGCTTGACCGTGTGCTGGTCTGACGTCTGCACGTCGGTCAGATGATCGGCCATCATCGAGCGAACATGGCTTGCCAAAATCTGATCCTGCAAGAGCAAGGTCGGGGACGGTACGCTCGCAAAGATTATCAGACTTGCTGCAAGTGCGGCCAGCGATGGGACCAAACTCCATAACCGCAGGAAATCGAGAGCCTGACGCCAGCCCGACCGCCGTCCTAGCGGCAGACTGGATAACGCCCCATGCTCGAAGGACAGCATCGACATGACCTGCGAGTGCAATCCCTCCGGTGGTCGCCATTTGACGCCGTCCTGATCGATGATCTGTCTCACAGCCCGGACCCTTTCAATCTCCGCTTTGCAATCCGAGCAGGTGGCCAGATGTTCCTCGAACCGCGCCGCACGATCGGAATCAAGCTCGCCATCGGCAAAGCCGTGCAGCATGGTGCGCCATTCGCAGTCCTTCTGATCGGCTTCGTCGCTCATCTGACTACCCCGGCTTTATTGCATTCGTCCCATGCCTCGCCAAATTCGCGCCGCGCTCTAGCAATCCGAGACATGACGGTCCCAACGGGCGCATCGATAACGTCGGCGATCTGCCGGTAGGACAGATCTTCCAGTTCGCGCAGAACAAGGACTTCCCGCATTGCCTCAGGGAGGCCGTTGATGACATCACGCACGCGCTGCTGCTCGCTACGACGGATCGTCGCCGTTTCCGGCGTGTCCTCCTCCGAGGCGATCTCGTTCTCTCCGATGTCGTCGGCGTCCGCGCCGCCGCCATCGCTTAGCTGCCGCTCGAACCGCGCTTTGCGCCGATCCTGCTGGCGCCAAGCGTGACAGCAGTTCCTGACGATGGCAAAGAGCCAGGAACGCGGGTCGCCGCCGCGATATCCGCCGAAGCTGCGGTAAGCGCGCAGGAACGCCTCCTGAACGATATCCTGTGCTGCATCCGCGTCGCGGCTTAGAAAGCGAGCGAAATTGTAGGCCGCGTCAAGATGGGGAAGGATCGTCTGCTGGAAGCGCTGCATGAGTTCGTGCTGCGCACTCGCTTCGGCGTTGGATGCGTCCTGCTCTGCACCCACCCTTGCCGGAGCCATCAGGTGAAAGAGCTGCATTGCAGCTTTATGAAGCACCGCAAATGGTGACAATCGCGTCTGAGACCGCCGAAGGGCCAACCATCCCAACACGTCGTCTGATTCCGATGAATAGGCGGTCTGGGCGTCGGTCATCATTTTCCAGCCTCAGCAGCAAGGGATTCTAAGCGCGACACCCACATCCACGCAATGCGGCCATCTGCCATCAAGACCTTCCGCCGCACGCGTTTATTCCACCGCTGCACCGATTTTATTTGCCCGTGGAAGGACATCAGCCGCGGGCGGCAGAAACTTCTCAACATTTCCAGACACTTGAGAAACCACAGTCCAGTACCGGGAATAAGCACCGAGGAGAGCCGATCTAGTTCGTTAGCGATGGGCAGCACTTTGCCTGCGGCCTTCGCTACCCGAAATGCCATCAACAAGAGGAGGCATGCTCATGCTCACCATGTCACGTCGCGCTGTCCTGGGATCGGCAGCCGCCGCTGCGGCCTTCGGCCTCTCGTCGAAGCTCGAATTCGTACTGCCGGCACTCGCCGCAACGCCGCTGGAGCCAACAGTCGGCTTTTACAAATACAAGGTCGGCGATGTTGAGGTCACGGCGATCTATGACGGTATCTGGAAAAAACCGCACGATCCGAAGTTCATCAAGAATGCCTCGATCGACGATACCAAACAGGCGCTCTCAAACGCGGGGCTTACCACCGAATTCATGCCGATTCCGTTGACCGTCGTCGTCCTGAAGCTCGGTAATCATCTGGTCATGATGGATGCCGGCTCCGGCGTCGGCCAATGGCAAAGCAACGCCACGCACCTGCCGGCAAACATGGCTGCCGCCGGCATCGATTACAAGAAGATCGATACGATCATGCTCTCACATTTCCACCCCGATCACGTCTGGGGCCTGATGGAAAAGGAAACCAATTCGCCAGTCTTCCCGAACGCCGAGATCGTGGTCAATGCTGTGGAATACAACTGGTGGACAGAGCCTGGTCGGGTCGAAAAACTCGCCGAAGGCCGCAAGCCGGCAGGCAAGCGTATCGCCGATGTCTTTCCCAAATGGAAAAATTGGAAACTCGTTGACGACGGAGCGGAGGTTGCGCCCGGCGTCCGGCTTCTCGCGGCGCCGGGTCACACGCCAGGCCATTCCACTTACCTTGTTGCCTCCGGCGACAAGCAACTGCTCGTTTCCGCCGACATAATGTACGTGCCGGCGCTGCTCGCTCCCCATCCCGAATGGCAGGGCAGCTACGATCAGGACGGGCCGATGGCAATCGATACGCGCCGTCGCCTCATCGACCGCATCATCGCCGACGACATCGCCATTTGCGGATCGCACTTCCCCTTCCCTGGCTCAGGCACCTTCGTCAAGGACGGAAGCGCCTACGGCTTTACTCCGACAATCCATGCCTAAAGGCTCAAAGGAGACTAACATGAAACGCATGCTCTCAGGCTTCGCCCACTTCTGCGCTGCAGCCGTCTACCTTACGACATTCCCGGCCTTTGCTGTCGACAACATCGAATCCACGACGGCTCCTGACCTGACCTCGGTACGTGCCAAGATTGAAGCCAGGAACTATGCTGGCGCCCTCGCCGAGCTTCGCGACCTCGCCGACAACAACCAGCAGGCCGATGTTTACAATCTGATGGGATTCACGCTTCGCAAGACTGGCGACTACAGGACATCGCTGACCTACTATACGAAGGCACTGGAGCTGCAGCCCGACCACAAGGCGGCACGCGAATATCTCGGCGAGCTCTATGTCGAAACAGGCGACCTACCCAAAGCCGAGGAGCAGGTGGCATTGTTGAAACAACTCTGCCCTGGCGGTTGCGAGGAGCTCGAAGACCTACAAAAGGCGATCAGTATGAAGAACGCTAACTGACCTATCAAACGAGCATGAGAGCGGGCGGACAAGCCGCCTGCTTTCAGGATTGCGAGGGGGGGACGGGCGCGTGCTCCGTAGTTCTGCGCGTTTCAGTCCCGCACGACCGTCCAGTTATCGTCGGGGTTGAACTCCTTGATCGCCGCGGCGCGCTGCTCGGTCTCCGGTCCGAGATCGCGCTGGTAGACGATGTTGGCACCGTTGACGATGAAGGTCTGAACCCCGGTCACACGATACGTGACTGGCCAGGCAATCAACGCAAAGCCGCCCGTCATGTTGCCGTTGACGATGTAGCTCTGCTTTCCGCCGATCACGTTGGGGCCCTGGGCGGTCAGGATGCGATAGCGGTAGCCGTAATAGCCTTCGCCACGCTTCGCCTTGCTGAAGGCGGCGGTTTCTATCAGCGGCCCGGCCGGGCTTTCTTCGTCAAAGGCACCGGGCTCCCAGTAGAGGCCGTCACGTTGTCCCGGAGTGCTGATCAGCTTCTGTGCGAATTCGAAGAGACCGTCCTCGTCCTCGTCGATCTGCGCGTAGGCGTACTGGGCATTCACATAGTCATGCATGGTCTGGATCGTCGAGAGTTCATTCTGGCCGACGCGCCGATTGACGATCTCCTGCAGGCCGACTTCCGTATCGAATGCCCATTTGCCGTCCTTGTTCTTCGACAGAGGAAATGGCAGCGGCCACAGGATGTCACCAATCAGAACAACTTTTCGATCGCCGAGGTCCTGCAATTTCAGTTGTCGTGCAGCACCCTCGCGGATCGTTGCGTAGCTTATCATCGCCTCGTTGCTGGCCTGCAACTTGGCCGCATCCAGCCCGAGAAGTTTAGCCAAGCCATCAACGTTATTGGCGCCCAACACGGTCTTGAGCTGTTCGAGCGCCGCTGCTGGGTCATCGAAAGCCGGCGGCGTGCCGGCCTCGAATTCCTGAAGATTCGTCTGACCCTGGGACATCGATGGGGCCGCCCAGGCCAGGGAGAGAGCCGTTCCGAGCAACAGCGGGATCAATTTCAACTGTAGTCTCATGGTTTATCTCCGGAAATCTGAATAGCTAGACACCCTATCGCCGACCGCCGCCGCCGCGACCGCCGCCCCCACGACCACCACCACCACGGCCGCCGCCGCCATGGGGAATCGGGCGCGAGCGTTGGGCAGAGGGACGTGGACCACCGCGCTGCCCGCCGCCCATGCTCTGTCCGCCTCGCTTGGAAGCCACCGCCTCACGCCGGCCGGATTGGACATTGCCGAGGGCGCTCGATTGGCGCGAACGGTTGTCGGGCCGCGCCGCCATCTTCGGCGCACTTGACCTGTTCTTGGCTGCCGGCCTTGACGGACGGTTGGCAGCGTTACCCGGCCGATTGGCCGCATTCCCCGGACGTGCATCCACACGATTGGCCACGTTGCCGGGGCGAGCATCGGGACGCGCCGCGCCTGGCCGGTTGGCGGCACGATCTCCCGCACCGGGTCGCTGCTTCAGGCCCTCCGCCGTGCTTTTGCGGATGTCGTCTGCGCGAGCGCTGACATTTCTGGTTCCCTGTCCACGATTTGCCTGCCGGTCGCTGACCTTGTTCTTTAGCTGGTTGCGGTTATCGGACTGCAGGCTGGATTTGATCGCCGAGCGGTCGATATTCGCAAGTTGATTTCTATCGATGTTCAGCTTGCTGCGATCGACCTTGGTCCAGTCGACGTCGTTCCAGTTGACCTTGCCGCTAAAATTCCGGTCGTTGAAGCAATTGTTGCAGTCGATATCGAGGTCGCCGCCCCAATTGCCGCCCCATACTCCCCAATCATCCCAGTTGACGATGGCCCCCCACGCAATGCCCGTAACGGCTGCAGCGAAGAACGCTGCGCCTGGATAGTAATAGTTGTCATACGAGTTCGGATAATAGGAGATCGGCTCGACCGCATAGCCCGGCTCGTAGAGCATTTCTGGCGGATATTGCGGAATATAGATTTTCTCCGGATTGGTCGGCCGAATGACGACGTTCTCGTTCTCTGTCACCACCGTGATCTTGTCGTCCGATTTGATGACATTTTTCGCCACCGCTTCGTCACGAAGCTGCTGGATGGCGATCAGCACATCCTTCTGCTGGTTGGTGATCGCATCCCCCAGCGATTGCGTCCAATCGAGGTCTTCGCTCATCATCTTGACGATATCAGGGTAGTTCAGAAGCGATATGACGCTTCCGTCCCAGTCGTCCTTCGGCTTGAGGTTGGTGTCCTTCTTCTTCGCCTCGAGGAAACGCTGCGCCTCGATAATCTCCAGCGGAAACAGCGAGGCAGCCGAGATCGCGGCTACCAGCTCATCCGGATAAAGCGCGATGCGAGCCACAAGCACTTCCATTTCGTCCTCGGAGAGGAGATCCGTCTCCGGCTCCGGCTGAGGCTGCGCGGGCGCGGTCGTCTCTGCCGCCGCAGGCTTCGGCGTGGGCGTCGCAGTCTGTGAATAGACCGGCGGCACCGCCTGCATCGAGATGATCGCCAGGGCAGAAAGCCCCGCAAGCAGCTTGAAGGATCTTGCTTTCATCACGCATTGACCTCCTTGCATGAAACCTTCGATTGAATGTTCAGACCTATCGCAGCTTGGGCCTTGCCAGGCCCCATCGACTGAGCGTCACGATTTTCGATTGGGACAGCGCCTCGCCGATCTCGGCGACAAGCGCCTCGACAAGGCTCGCATATTCCTGGCGCCGAGCTTCCCTCACGTCATCCGGAAGACCGTCCACATTCGCCAATGTCTCGGCAGCGGCGGCCAGGTCTTCACACATGCTGCGAAAGGTTTCGCTTGCGCGAAACAACTGCCGCACCCGCTCGACCTGCCCTGAAAAATGCGCCTCGGCGATCGCGAGCGCGGACAGTTCTGCCGAATTGCTTTCTCCCGACGTCATGCCGCCCCCCGCTGTCATAGTCGCGTCAAGCAGATGGCGGCATCATATAACGATTGCCGGGAGCGTAAGCGTAACTTACGCGATCCTACGGCGTGATGGCCTTCGACCTGGAGGGACATTTTCTGCCCCGCAGCCAAGCATGACAGCCGCCCGAGAACCGTCTTCAGCAGCGGTGAACCTACGGATTCGATAGAGGTTACGCGATGCTACGGGCCTTTACCCCAAAGTACGTCTAGTATTCCGTCCTCGGCTGTGACCGGATGGGCGCTGCAAACAGCCGAAAAGGAGGGACCGTGTTTCTCGACTACTTTGCACTGGGAGTGTTGGTCTTCATGGTGGTCACCCTCTTCTATGCGGTGATTGCCATCCACGACATTCCGCATCTAATCGCCAAGGCCAGAAACCATCCGCACCAGGACGCCATCCATGTTGCCGGTTGGGTGAGCCTGTTCACGTTGCACGCAATCTGGCCCTTCCTGTTCATCTGGGCCACGCTCTACCGCGAAGATCGCGGCTGGGGGATCCGGACGGATGGCAAGTTGTCCCCTGAGGCCGAAGCCAATGCCGAAATTGCCCGCCTTCATGCACGGATCGCGGAACTCGAGGCGCAGTCGCCGGAGAAGGAGAACGCCTGATGGATCTGCTCCTCATACTCACTTATGCCGCAATCTGTTGGGTGATCTTCAAGGTCTTCCGCATTCCCGTGAACCAGTGGACGCTTGCAACGGCAGTTCTCGGCGGAATCTTCCTGATTTCCACCCTGTTGCTGCTCATGAGCTACAACCACCCCTATTCCAGCGATGGGCGTATCTATTTTACCTCCGCTCCGGTCATTCCGACGGTCGGCGGTCAGGTCGTGGAAGTACCCGTCACGCCAAACGCTCCGCTGAAGAAGGGCGACGTCCTCTTCAGGATCGATCCTCGCCCCTACCAATATACCGTCGATCAGAAAAAGGCGTCGCTTGCTGAAGCCAAGCAAACTGTCCTGCAACTGAAGGCGGCTCTCGACGCCGCCAACTCGGCCGTAACTGGTGCGGAAGCATCAAGAGACAGGTCGTTGCAGGCGTTTGAGAAATTCCAGGCCTCGAACGAAAACGCGAAGTCGAGCGGTAGGGGCGCCGTGTACTCTGAACTGGAAGTCGAGAACCGGCGCGGCATCTACCTGACGGCCGAGGCCGCCGTCGATACGGCGCGCGCACAGGCGGCACAAGCCCAACTTGCTTATGAATCGGAGATCAACGGCACAAACCCCACTGTGGCGCGACTGCAGGCCGAGTTGCTCAACGCCGAATACGACCTCGACCAGACCACCGTCCGGGCACCAAGCGACGGTTATGTGACGCAGGTCTTTCTCCGGCCCGGCATGATGGCAAATCCCCTGCCCTTGCGGCCGGTGATGGTCTTCATCAACAGCGAGGATCGAATGCTGGCAGCCGCCTTCATCCAGAACTCGCTCCAGCGCGTACGCGTCGGCGACGATGCCGAGGTGGCCTTCAAAGCGGTACCCGGCAAGATCTTCAAGGCGCGCGTCCAGGAGGTCATCGACGTTATGGCGCAGGGCCAGTTGCAGCCGAGCGGCGCCTTGATCGATCCGCAATCACCCGAACGAGTTTCACCGGGACAAACGCTGGCGCGCATCGAACTCCTGGAAAGCACCGACGGGTACCAACTGCCCGGAGGCGTCGTCGCCGAAGTTGCCGTCTACACACATTACTGGCACCACGTTGCCGTCTTGCGCAAGGTCCTGCTGCGCATGAGCAGCTGGATGAACTACGTCTTCCTCGAGCACTAATACGCATCAACTTTTCCGGTCGCCGCTCGAGTGTGGCGGCCGGCCAGACTCTCGGAGACTACAAAAAACAAAGGAGCCCGAGGTGATAGGCAGCCTACCAATGTTGCGCGGCTTAGCCGGCTTCAACAAGGACTGGCTTCGTAGCGATATCCCAGCTGGGCTGTCGATCGCTGCCGTGGGCTTGCCGAGCGCCATCGCCTATCCCGCGATTGCCGGCCTGCCGCCGGAGACAGGCATCTATGCCAGCATCGTTGCTCCGATCGCCTATGCAATCTTCGGTCCCTCAAAGCTTCTGATCGTTGGCCCTGATGCCGCCACGATGACGGTGCTTGCCGCGGCGATGGCAGCGATCATCGCAGCCGAGCCTGCGGCCGCCAGCGTCGACCGCGTCGCTATCGCCTCGGCCCTCGCCCTTGGCGTCGGCGTGTTCTGCATCTTGGCAAAGCTGCTGCGGCTCGGCGTCCTCGCGAGTTTCCTGTCGCGTCCAATCTTGGTCGGCTTCTTTGCAGGGGTGTCGCTGTCTATCCTTGTCGGACAAATCAGCCGCTTCACCGGAGTAAAGATCGAATCCGACGGTCTCCTTGCACCGATCGTCGAGATTCTCAGCAAGGCCGCCTTGGTCCACTGGCCGTCACTTCTATTCGGACTCGCTATGTTCGCGCTGCTCTGGATCGTGAAGGCTTTGGACCTCAAGATCCCGGGTCCTGTTCTCGTGGTTGTTATTTCCGTCTTGCTCTCCGCGCTCTTCGACTTCCGCGGACACGGCATGGCCGTCGTCGGCGATATTCCAAGTGGCTTCCCGAGCTTCTCCCTGCCGGCAGTCCATCAGATGCCGCTTAGTCAGCTCGTTCTTGGTTCGGCTGTGATCTTTCTCGTGAGCTTCGGTGCAGGCATCGTAACCGCGCGAAGCTTCGGATCGCGCACCGGCGAAGAAGTCGATGCGAACCAGGAACTGATAGGCCTCGGCGCAGCCAACATTGCACCCGGTCTGTTCGGTTCATTTCCCATCAGCATGTCGGACTCGAGAACCGCCATAAATCTGTCGACCGGCGGCGTTTCCCAACTGGCGGGACTGGTCTCCGCCGCCACTCTGGTTGCGGCTCTTGTATTCCTCCACAGCGCCCTGCGGATCCTGCCGATCCCCGCACTCGCTGCCATCCTTGCAACCGCAGCCATCAGCCTGATCGACGTTCAGGAACTCAAGAAGATCTGGCACATCAGTCGCATGGAGTTCGTCTTTGCGCTGATCGCCATGTGGGGCGCGATCAGCTTCGGCGTCCTCAACGGCGTGGTCGTCGCCGTGGCCGCTACCTTCGTCTACCTCCTGCGCAAGACGATGTTCCCGCGCGACGGCCTCCTTGGCCACATTGAAGGTCGACACGGTTTTTTTGACCTCACTCGCTTCCCGGATGCTCGCCCTGTCGAAGGCGCTGCCGTCTTCGCGATCCAAGGCAACATCCTGTTCTATAACGCCGACTACGTACGTACGCGCTTGACGACGGTTGCCAAGGAGCTCGCCGCCGGAACCAAGTGCTTCGTTCTCGACGCCAGTGCCATCACGCACGTGGATAGCACCGGCGCCGTCGCACTCGATGCCGTGGCGGATGCCTTGGCGGAACGGAACATCGTCTTTGCCATCGCCGATCTCAGCCAGGAAAGCCGCGGCGTCCTTGAGCGTGCCGGAGTCATCAAGAAGATCGGCACCCACAATCTTTTCAATGGTCGGGAAGAGGCGTTGCGCGCGCTGATAGGCAATTCTGCAGAACAGTGAAAGTGCACAGCGACATAGAACAATGGAGGGAACGATGGACGAAGCATACGATGTGAAACAAGAGGCTTCAACGGAACGCAAAGGCAAACACAAGAAGGCCAAGTCCTGGGACTACGACAAGGAGATCAAGCGGCTGCAGATTGAACTGTCGCATCTGCAGGCGTGGGTAAAGAAGTCGGGCGCCCGCATCGTCATTATCTTCGAGGGCCGTGACGCCGCCGGCAAGGGTGGCATGATCAAGAGGATCACCGAGAAGGTCAGTCCACGCGTATTCCGCGTCGTCGCCTTGCCCGCACCCACCGATCGCGAGAAATCCCAGATCTACATGCAGCGTTATATTGCGCACCTGCCGGCAGCCGGCGAGATCGTGATCTTCGACCGCAGCTGGTACAACCGAGCCGGTGTTGATCGCGTGATGGGCTTCGCCAGCGAGAAGAAAGCGCAGCGCTTCCTCGAACTGGCGCCCCGTTTCGAGGCGGCCATTGTCGAAAGCGGCGTCATTCTGCTGAAGTACTTCTTGACCGTCAGCGAGGAAGAACAGGAACGCCGCTTCAAGCGTCGCATCGATGATCCGGTCAGACAGTGGAAGCTCAGCCCAATGGACGTGGAGTCCTACCAGCGTTGGTGGGACTATACGCGGGCGTACGACGAGATGCTGCGGATGACGGACAGCAACCACGCGCCATGGTGGATCGTGCCTTCCGACGACAAGGAGCGCGCCCGGATCAACTGCATCTCGCACATCCTGCAGTCGATCCCTTACGAGCGGGTAAAGTTCCAAGCACCGGATCTCGGCAAACGGCAGAAGCGGCCGTCGAATTACATGGAGGATCAGAGTCTTAGAAACATCGTACCGGAGACGACGCGATGACGCCTGATCCATTCAGCCACGTCCTGTCGAAACTCTTGGGATAGGCACACACGATGGAGCAACAGACGAGCGGGACCGCGATTGGAGCCAGTCCCGCGCAGATTTCAGTGGAAGCCCGGGTCAGCGACCTGGTTCGGATCGGCATCATTGGGCTCTTCGCCTATTGGAGCCTGCAACTGATTGCGCCATTCGCGCTGATCGTCATCTGGTCGGCGATCCTTGCGGTGGCGCTCTTTCCCTTGTTCAACGGCCTGTCCAAGCTGCTCGGGGATCGGCCCGTGCTTTCGGCCACGGTTATCGTTATCGCTTGCCTTGTGCTGATCATCGCACCGCTGGCGCTGGTCGCCGTCAATTTCGCTGACGCGACGCAGGACCTCGTGGCTCAATTGAAGTCCGACAATTTCACGCTACCCGCAGCGCCGGAAGCAATACGCGGTTGGCCTGTGGTCGGCGAGCGCCTTTATGCCGGCTGGAACCAGGTGGCAGGCAATCTCGCTGAGGCGATCATGAAGTTCCAGGCGCCTCTTCGCGAAGTGATGGGTGTTATCCTCGCCAAGCTTGCGTCGATCGGCGGTGGAGTGTTGAGTTTCGTTGCTTCCATCATTCTCTCCGGCATCTTCCTCACCATGTCTCCCCGCCTCGCCTCAACCATTCAGGTACTAGCCGGCCGCATTGGCGGTGAGAGGGGTGTGGGCTTCGCGCGGCTGGCGGGATCAACCGTTCGCAACGTCTCGCGCGGAGTCATCGGTGTTGCACTGCTTCAGACACTCCTCTGCGGCCTGTGTTTCGCGTTTTTCGATATCCCGGCACGCGGAGCCCTGACCTTTCTCGTGTTCATGCTTTGCCTGATGCAACTTGGCCCGGGTCTTGTCCTTATCCCGGCCATCGTCTGGGCATGGTTCTCCTGGCCGACGTCGATCGCGTTTGCCTTTACCGTCGTGGCGATCCCGATCACGGTGGTCGACAACGTCTTGAAGCCGATCCTGATGTCTCGGGGACTATCGACCCCAATGCCGGTAATCCTCATCGGTGTCATCGGCGGAACCCTTTCCCATGGCCTGCTCGGCCTGTTCTTAGGACCGATCGTCCTCAGCGTCTTCTATGAGTTGCTGCGTGCCTGGGCTTGGCCTTCGGAGGCGCCAGATGCAGCGATGAGTTCTCCAACAGTCCCGGAGCGCGCGAAGGTAGATTGACACCTGCCAGCACAGCGCCGCGCGGCTCGGTGCACCATTCTCTGCAAAACGCCGAGAAGCCTGCAGCGCTACGTGTCGGCTTGTTGTATCCCGTGCTATCGGCAGGCAACCATTTCAGGATGGGTCTGACGCAGCGGTTGCAGCCTTCGGTAGTTATGCGCTAGTATCAGATGTAGCTAAATATTTGCGTGATCTCGTTAGGGCGTCATCATGAGCAGCGCAATAATCAAGCCAATGAGGCCGACGGCCGAGGAAGTCTACCAGCAACTTGAACGAATACTCTCGAGCGAAGAGTTCCACTCGCCGGAGCGAGGTCGGAGGTTTCTGGAATTCATCATAAACGAGACCTTGGAGGGACGATCGGAGTTCCTGAAGGCCTTCACGATTGCCAACGAGGTTTTCGGGCGCCAAGTCAACTTCGACGCCCAAAACGATCCCGTTGTCAGGATCGAAGCTGGTCGCGTTCGACGCGCCCTCGAACGCTACTACCTCGTCGCCGGACAGATGGACAGCGTAACGATCACCATACCGAAGGGCGGATACAGGCCGTATTTCGAGTATGCTGATTGCCCGCCAAGCCCGACGTTGCCGACGGCGCCTGTAGGTTCGGCGCCATCTACGGAACAGGACGAGACTGAGCGGTCGCTTCCCCGGGTCGGACGCCCCATCCGTCAACAATTGATGGGCCTGACGCTGGGCGCTGCTTTGCTGGTCGGAGCCACCTCGCTTCATGTCTTCCTCACGCCGACATTTTCGCTGTTCGGCAATGATCCGTCTGGAACATCGCCAATAATACCATCCGAACCGCGAATCATTGTCGAGACGTTCGACGGCGGCGGCCTTTCAAGCACCGCCGCCAATCTCGCGCATGGCCTGCGAGACGAAATCATCGGCAAGCTCGCGAAGTTCGATGACATCGTCGTGATTGCGGATTCGTCAAAGACCGAAGAGCGAAGCCAGACCGCTTATGGCTTAGAGGGCAATGTCCAGCTCGACGGGGACAGGCTGCGGCTCGCCGCTCGGCTGGTACGTCAGTCAGACGGGGTTGTAATCTGGGCCAACAACTACGATGCGGATGTTCGCGTGCAGGGCAAACTCGAGATTCAGGCTTACGCTGCCGAACAGATCGCCAGCGCCGTCGCTGAGCCGTACGGTGCGGTCTTTAGGGCCGACACCGACACAATCGTTCAGCAACCCCAGGCTGGAAGTGCTGATGCCTATGCCTGCAGACTAGCCTACTACAGCTATCGTCGGTCGATGGATGCTCAGAGTCACCAAGCGGCGCGCGATTGCCTCCAGCGAGCGACGGAAATGTTTCCAAAGAGTGCCGCTTCCTGGGCACTGCTGTCTCTGACCTATCTGGATGAAATGCGGTTTCGCTACAAGCTCGGCACGTCGCCCACACCCCAAACATTGGAACTCGCCACTGCCGCCGCGGAGACAGCAGCATCGCTCGCCCCCAACGACGCGCGCGTCCTTCAGGCTCTCATGCTGGTAAGTTTCTTCAGAAACGACATCGACAAGGCGCTGCAGGCGGGCGCAGCCGCCTACGCCGTGAACCCCAACGACACGGAAGTCGCGGGCGAATACGGTCTGCGACTGGCGATGTCCGGGAAATGGGCATCGGGCTGCGAGCTGATTTCGAACGTTGTCAACCGGGGTGTGGGACCGAAGGGATACTATGAAATCGGCATGGCATTGTGCGCCCTCATGAGAAACGACATCCAGGCGGCAGAACTTTGGTCTCGCATGTCCGACCTGGAATACAATCCCATGCATCATCTCGTGCTGCTTTCGATCCTCGGCGCAGCCGGGAAAACAGCCGACGCCAAGCAGGAAGAGAATTGGCTGAGTGCCCACGCACCAGGATTGATGAAGGACATTCGCCGGGAGGTCTCCTTGCGCCTGCAACGGCCGGAGGATCAGGAGAGATTTTTCAGGGGCCTACGAGCCGTGGGTATCGCAGTTGAACCTGCGGGGCAAGGTTGACGGCGGACACGTTTTGGACGCCCTCCGGCAGGGGCCTGCCGTCCCCGCCTTCTGATTACTGCCGCATGGATATCGCATCGGCAACCTTCCGTGCGATCTCATCCTGGATGTCGAGGATGCCGCCTTCGCGAAGAGTGTTGTCATAAGCGCCTGTCCAGACCACGGCCCCGTCGGCTCGATCAACCAACCGAATTTGGACGTGCAGCCGGCCATTCTCTGTCTCTAGGCTACCTTGCAAAAAGAGTTGCCCTTGATCTGCAGCGAGAGAGGCTTCTGTCCCTAACGCCTTAACCGCGATTGAGTTGACCTTGGTCAGCTGCACGATAATTCCGTCGGTCAACCCCTTGGCAATATCCGCGTCGCCATCGCCCCGACCTATGCCGACCAAAGGCTCGACGACGATCTGCGGTCGCAATACATCTCGATCAGGCGAAGTCGCGACGAATATGGGGCGAAGCGAAGCGAACAATCCTTCGATTGGACGGATCAGCGCGAAGACGCCTACTGCAAAAACGACAACCAGCAACCCAATCGGCAGCACCAGTTCGCGATACGCAAGGCGGCGTTTCTCTTGCGCCGCCGAGGGCTCATCATCGGCTCGCATCGAACGGGTTTCCGGTCCGACGTCCAGCTGGCCCGAAATGAAACTCGGTACGTATCCGCCCTTGGGAATGGTAATCTGGATGGGATCACTTTGCCCGGCCACCAGATAGTAACGCTCCAGCGCGCGGCGAATACGCCCGGTCTCGATACGAACCACCGGGTCGTTTTGCGCATCAAAGGAGGCATCACGGCCGAAGACAGCCTGGGCAATGGCATAGGCTCTCAGATTCTCCAGCCGCCCCGCCAAGGCTTCGTCGACGATGTACGCTAGAAACCTTCGGCTGCGATCCGGAACCTGGAACTCTGCGCTCGACAAGATGCGGTCGAGTTGATCCCGGACCCTTGCGGGTTCGGGTGAGAGATTTTGTCCACCCGGCGAACTCATTGCCTCCTCCCGCAAGCAACTGCAAGTACGCTGCATCTAACCAGTTTGGAACGCATGGTATCCGAGCAAGCGGCAACAATCTGGCAACGTCCACTCAGTAGCTCCGCATAGTTGAAGTCGATTCACGGGAGGCCCGCAAGGACCAAGCAGCAACTCCCAGTACAATTCCTGAGATTCACCTCGGCCGGTCAATCGATAATGTGGTAGCCGCCGTCGATGTAGATGGTATCGCCAGTGATCAGGCGCGCGGCGTCATGGGCCAGGAAGGCCGTTGCCATGCCGACATCGTCGATCGAGACGAGGCTGCGCGTTGGGGCCGTTTCCTGGGCCTTGTTCAACAGCTCGTCAAATTCCGGGATACCGGAGGCTGCCCTCGTCGCCAAGGGACCTGGCGAGATGGCATGAACACGAATGCCCTTCGGTCCAAGTTCGGCGGCGACGTAGCGCACGGCGCTTTCCAGCGCCGCCTTGGCGACACCCATGACGTTGTAGTTCTTCACCACCATCTGGCTGCCGTAGTAGGTCATGGTGAACAGCGTGCCGCCGCGTTTCATCAATGGCTCGGCAAGATGAGCCATGCGGATGAACGACCAGCAGGAGATATCCATCGTCTTCAAGAAGCCATCCTGCGGCACATCAACGACGCGTCCCTGCAGCGTATCCTTCGGCGAGAATGCAATCGAATGCACGACGAAATCGAGTTCACCCCATTGCTCCGAGATACGGTCGAAGACGGCCTCGAGCTGTCCCGGCACACCAACATCCAGCGGCATGACGATGGGCGCGTCCAGTGCCTCGGCCAGCGGCACGACATGAGGCTTGGCCTTGTCGTTCAGATAGGTTACCGCCAGTTCCGCACCCAGGGCGCGAAATGCTCGGGCGCAGCCCCAGGCGATCGACTGATCGTTGGCGATACCGACCACCAACCCGCGTTTTCCTTCGAGAAGCTTGGCCTTTACCTCTGGAATCATATCAACCCCTCTCTTTCTAAACGTGTGCGCCGCCTACGCCGCGATCAGCGCAAGCGTGTGCCGCGCGATCATCAGTTCCTCGTCCGTTGGCACGACATAGATGGCGACCTTGCTGTCGTCGCGCGAGACAAGCAGCTCGCCGGCCTCATTCCGCACCGGGTCGAGCAAAGCGCCAAGCCAACCGAGTTTCGTAGCAATCCTTGCGCGCATCATCGGCGAATTTTCACCGACGCCCGCCGTGAACACAAAGGCGTCCACGCCCCCGAGTGCGGCAGCCAGCGCGCCGGCATTGAGGCCGATGCGGTGGACGAAATGGTCAAGCGCGAGCTTTGCGCCCGCCTCGTCGCTGGCAAGCAGGTCACGCACGTCATTGCTGACACCGGAAAGTCCCTTGAGGCCTGACTCCTTGTAGAGAAGGTCCTGCAGTTGCCGCGCCGTCATGCCATGCTGCTGGAGGAGGTAAAGCAACACACCAGGATCGATCTGTCCGCATCGCGTGCCCATCGGCAGGCCATCGAGCGCGGTAAATCCAAGCGTGCTTTCGACGCTCACGCCTTGATGCAAGGCGCACATCGATGCGCCGGATCCTAGATGCGCAACGATAACGCGTCGCTTGCCGATGGAGGGTGCAATTTCCGCCAGCTTTCCGGCGACATATTCATACGACAGCCCGTGAAAACCGTAGCGCCGAACACCCTCCTCGAAATAATGCGCCGGAATAGCATAGTGATCCGTCATCGGGTCGTGGCCTCGATGAAAGGCCGTGTCGAAGCAAGCGACCTGCCGAAGCTCGGGTTGCCGTTCCAAAAGCACGCGGATAGGCGCGAGGTTGTTGGGCTGATGCAACGGTGCCAGCGGCGCATACTGCTCCAGTTCGCGAAGCAACGTCGCGTCGATGCGCACAGGGCCTGAATGGTTCGGACCGCCATGCACAACGCGGTGGCCGACGGCGATCAGTCGCCCCTCCTGCCGCTGCCGTAGCCATTCCCCTACCAGACGCATCGCCGCCGGCAGATCGGGAACATCCTCGCGCGGATAGTTTTCGTTCGCCAACCGCTCGCCGCCGGCGCTCTTGATGGTCAGGTGAGGTGCGCTTCCGATCCCTTCCATCTGACCCTTGATCAGCCGCACCAGCGAACTCGCAACCGAAAACACTTCGAATTTCAGGCTCGACGAACCGGCATTCACGACGAGGATGGTATCCATGGCATCAACTACCCTGTATCGGTGCCGTGCGGCGACGTGCATCGGCAAGCAGGACTGCGACGGCACAGGAGGCAAGACGCGCCCTGACGGAATCCGCGCGGGATGTCAGGATGATCGGCACACGGGCGCCGAGAACAATGCCCGCAGCGTCCGCCCTTGCGAGGAAGGTCAAGTTCTTCGCCAGCATATTGCCTGCCTCGAGATTGGGCACGACCAGGATCTGCGCGCGGCCGGCGACCGGCGACTGGATGCCCTTTATCCTCGCCGCCTCCGGGTCTATCGCGTTGTCGAAAGCAAGCGGTCCGTCGAGAATGCCATCGGTGATTTGCCCGCGCTCGGCCATCTTGCAAAGAGCGGCCGCGTCGATGGTCGAAGGGATTTTCGACGTCACTGTTTCGACAGCCGAAAGGATTGCCACTCGCGGCACTCCGAGGCCGATCTGAGTGAAGAGATCGATCGCGTTCTGAATGATGTCCCGCTTGGCATCGAGATCCGGCGCGATATTGATTGCCGCGTCGGTAATGAACAAGGTCTCCGAGTAGTGCGGAACATCCATGACAAAGACGTGGCTGATCCGGCGTGCCGTCCGTAGCCCGGTGGTGGATGAGGCCACCGCCCGCATGAGCTCATCCGTGTGCAGGCTTCCCTTCATCAGGAGGTCGGCGCCACCTTCCCGGATAATCTCCACCGACTTCGCCGCCGCTGCGTCGCTATGCGGTGTGTCGACCAGTTCGAATGGCGAGATATCGAGGTTGTGTGACTGGGCGACCGCTTGCACCTTCTCTGCTGGCCCGACAAGGATCGGGCGCATCAACCCGACCTCGGCCGCCTCGACCGCTCCACGCAGCGATGTCTCGTCGCAAGGATGGGCGACAACCGTCTGCATCTGCGGCACCTGCTTTGCCTTTGCGACCAGCCGTTCATATTTCTCGTGACGCCCGGCTTCTTCCCCGATGTTGTCCAGATCCGACATCTGCACATGCTCCATGTTGAAGGACGAGTACAAGCTCGACGGTAGTTGGCTCTCGTTCAGTTCGCGCGCCTCACTGCCTTGAGGGGCGTCGGCTTCCGCGGCTCCGATGCGGGTCCGGCAAGCGGCTCGCCGGAGAGGTCGAAGAGCCCGATAACTCTCTGCCAGCGCCGCTCGGCTTCTTCCGAAAGAGGCCCACGCGCGTTCAAGACCCGCTGCAGAGACGACAAGGCTTCGCGGCGAATGTCTTCCTCTGCAGGAAGCAGGCAAGGTATCGCACTAACGGCAGCTTCCTCATCGATCACCAGCATGAGGAATTGATCGCGGATCAACGCCTTGAACTCGGCCAGCGTCATTGCCGGCATTCCGTCCTCGGCGTTGCGCATCCGACGGATCGCAGCAAACCCACGCTCGTCGGCTGCGCCGCTTGCCATGGCGACGTAGAGCAGACTGCGCGCCAGGCCTTCGCGAAGGCCACCATTGCCGATCTGCGCTTTGAGTTCGTCGACTCTTGTCTGGAGGACCTGACGATGAAAGCCGGTCTTGCTCGCACGTCGATGCGGCTTTGTGTCGGACGGATCGATCCCGACGGCTGCCTGCAAAAGCGGAGAGCCATAGACGGAGAGGAACGTCGCTTCGCTTAGCGCCTCCATTCCTTCACGCCATGCCTCCAGCCCCGCAACAATCTGCTGGGAGAATGCCTGCTCCAACGCCAGGAAGGGATTCCCCGCGGCAACCGGACGCCGTTCGTCCTCTACGTCGACGGCAAGGTCCGCAATCGGCGCCATCAATGGATTGACGTCAGAAAACAGTTCGTATTGCAGCCGGAGCGGGTGCGCGCCGCGCAATTGGTTCGCCGTCCATTCGGTCACCATCGCGCGGACCACAGGCTGGAGGAAAGTACGATAGAGCGAGAGGTTGATATCCGACACCTTTGCAACAGTCGCGAAACGGCGATCGTCCTCGGCGTCATTGCAACCAAGCGCACGGATGTCGTCGAGCGTTCTTGTCTCGCAGCGCATGATCCAATCGCCTTCAACGAGATCCCCGCCGATGGTCTCATCGGTCCTTGGCTCGAAGATCGCCTGATAAAGACCGGGCGGCAGCGCATCGATCAGGTCGATATTGCTGGAGAACTCCCCGTGTTCCTTGCGTGCGACGCTCGCCGACACGAAGATGCCAAGATGGCCGACTGTTTCATGGACGGTGTAAACGATCGTCTGCCCGTGCGCCCGGATCTCGTTCACATCGTCATAAAGGTCCAAGATCCAGCCCAGCGCTTGTGCGGGCGGCGTGATGTTGTCCCCCTTCGAGCAGAAGACGACGATCGGGGCGCGAATGTTGCGAAGATCTAGGGCCTCCCCCTTCGATGTCTCGATGCGACCGGCGGCGAGATTGTTGCCGACGAAGAGTTCGTCGACGATGAACTGGATCTCCTCCGCGTTCAGGCTAACATGTCCGCCCCACCACTCCTCGAAGCCGAGATAGCGCGGCGCCTCGGTGTCGATTTTCGAGTAGAGGTTATATTGCTTGGTCCAGAGCGTGTTGGCCGGGTTCTGGTTTTCGAAATTCTGTACCAGCCAGGCGCCGTCAAAGGTTCCGTGGCCGAGGTCGCTCGTGAGCGCGGTGAGCCAGGTACCACCCAACAGCCCGCCGGTGTAGCGCATCGGGTATTTGCCGCGCTCACCCGCCCAATAAGACAGCGGCGCCCCGGCAATGATGATCGAGCCGAACAACTCAGGCCGCATGGCGGCCAGCATCATGACCGCCCACCCTGCCTGACAATTTCCGATCACACAGGGTTTGGCGTCGGCCTGCGGATGCAAAGAGATGACTTTCTCCAGAAACACGGCTTCGGCAAGCGCAATGTCTTCTATCGTCTGCCCCGTGACAGGCTCCGGAAGGAAGCCGATGAAATAGCAGGGATGCCCGGCTCGCAGCGCGACACCGATTTCGCTGTCCGCCTTGAACCCGCCAATGCCCGGCCCGTGTCCGGCCCTCGGATCCACGACCACGAACGGCCGGCGCTTCTCGTCGACCTCGATCCCGCTGGGCGAGATGATCCGAACCAGTGCGTAGTTGACGGGTTTCTCGAGGGAGCGCCCATCGAGGACAATCTCGGGCGTGAAGCTCAGTACGTGCGGAGCCGTCGCTTCGGCATGGGTCCGATACTGATTGCCGCGCTTTCGCATCACATCCCAGAACAGCACGCTACGCTGGGCAGCATCCAAGGCGTAATCGAAGAAGAAGCCGGCAGGACCGAATTGAGCGGCGAAATCGGCTTTCGGAAGATAGGAAGGATACCGCATGCCAAATCTCCTCATTCACGCTCTCAGCGAGAGACCAAAGATCTATGCTTGAATGATATTCTCGATCTGCGTCCGCTCTGTGAAGGAACTGCCCGGCGGCCAGCCACCTGTTTGTTAGCAGTTGCAGCATAACAGCGCCCGACGGCTGCACCTACGTATCTTACGGTAGTATACGCTGTTGGTGAGCAGATATCACCGGAGCGGCGGGCGCCTTCATCCGGAACGAAGTGTCGATCGGCCGCCAGCGCTGTCGGACGCACGTTCGTGACACGTCAATCCTGCTTCTCGCACCCATTCATAATGGGCTTATGAAAAAGGGGTGAAGTGTGCGTAGATTACAGGATTCTACTCTTCCTTGCGGCGTAACTTACTTCCATGTCAGGAGAGTTCGGCCGATTATCCCCGGAACGTAAGCACAACGGCGGCGTCCACGCAATTGGCGAGCGCTGCGTGACGGGGAGGAATGGTCATGCCAGACGCTGGTATTTACGCCAAGTTCGAGGACCTTAGCCCGTTTGAGATCAAGGACGAATTGATCCGCCTGGCGCAGGCCGACAAGGCAGGGCGCGTTTATCTCAACGCCGGGCGAGGCAATCCGAACTGGATCGCAACGCGGGCGCGCGAGGCGTTCTTCCTGCTCGGGCAGTTCGCGCTCACCGAGGCCAAGCGGGTCTCTTATGACGAAGCAGCCGGTCTCGCGGGCATGCCTCCGACGGATGGCTGCTACGGCCGCCTGAAAGCCTGGGTGCAGAAACGCAAGGGCGACCCCGATACTCCCGGCGCCGAGACGCTCGAGGCGGTTGTCGATTTTGCCGTCAAGAAATTCGCCTTCGAGCCGGATAAATTCGTCAATGAATTGACGGATTCAATCATCGGAGACCACTACCCCGTCCCCGACCGTGCGCTTGTCCACAACGAAGCGATCACGCACGAATACCTGATGTGGGCCATGTGCGCCGGCCATCGTCCGAGCGCGAAATTCGACCTATACCCGGTCGAGGGTGGTACCGCGGCCATGTGCTATATCTTCAAGGCCCTGAAAAACGCCCGGCTGCTGAATTCCGGCGACACGATCGCGCTGGTCACGCCGATCTTTACGCCATATCTGGAAATGCCACACCTCGAAGATTACGCGCTGAAGCAAGTTCATGTTTCGGCGGAGGCTGAGGACCGTTTCCAGCTCACCGATGAAGACCTGAAAGCGCTCGAGGACAAGTCGGTCAAGGCGCTGTTCATCGTCAATCCCGGCAATCCGTCGGCTGTTGCGCTTGATCCCGAGTCGATGGGACGTCTGGTGAAATTCGTGAAGACGAAACGCCCGGATCTGATGATCCTGACGGATGACGTCTACGGAACCTTCGTGCCGAACTTCGAGTCGGTGATGGGTCATCTGCCGCACAACACGATCGGCGTCTATTCTTACTCCAAGTATTTCGGCTGCACCGGCTGGCGCCTAGGCGTCGTCGCCGTCGCCCAGGACAACATCTTCGACAAGGCGATCCGCGCGCTGCCGGAATCTGCCCAGAAGCTGATGGACGCCCGCTACAAGGCACTCACTCCGCATCCGCGAGAGATCAAATTCATCGATCGCATCGTCGCTGACAGCCGCGATGTAGCGTTGAACCACACCGCCGGCCTGTCGCTGCCGCAGCAGGTGATGATGTCGCTGTTCGGCCTCGTCGAGATGATGGACGAGGACAAGATCTATCAAAAGGCCTGCATGGCCATCTGCCAACGGCGCTTCGACAAACTGATGAACGGGATGGGGATTGAGTTTCACGCCCGCCCCTATTTCGACCGCTACTACGGCATCATCGACTACGAATTCTGGGCGCGGAAGTATGTCGGCGACGAGGTGACCGACTGGGTCAAGCAGAACGTCCATCCGCTCGACATCGCCTTCAAGCTCGCCGAAGACCACGGCATCGTGGTTCTGAACGGATCGGGCTTCGATGCCCCCAACTGGTCGGTGCGCGTATCGTTCGCCAACCTACCCGACGAGGCTTACGACTCGATCGGGCGCGCAATACGAGCGGTTGCGCGCGGCTATCTACAGGCCTATCGCGCGTCAAAGGGCGAATTGGCGCAGCCCTAGCGGGCGACGAACACTCCGTCGCATAGTTCTACTCAGGAGATCACGCCGTCATGTTCGAATGGTTCGCCGAAACGCTTCGAAAATATCCCGAGATCGCGATCTTCCTATCGCTTGCGATCGGCTACTTCGTCGGAAAGTTCACCTATAAGGGTCTCGGCCTTGGGGCCGTCACCTCGACCTTGCTTGCGGCCGTGGTCATTGGTCAGCTCGGAATTACCGTGTCGCCGAACGTAAAATCGGTATTCTTTCTCATGTTCCTTTTTGCGGTAGGATACGGCGTCGGCCCGCAATTTGTGCGTGGCATCGCAACCGATGGCCTGCCGCAGGCTGCCTTTTCGGTGATCGTCTGCATCTACTGCCTTGCCGTTCCGGTGATCCTTGCGATGTTGGCGGGTTATGATATCGGTTCCGCGGCCGGTCTTTATGCCGGGTCTCAGACGATCTCGGCCTCCATGGGCCTAGCGACGGACGCGATAAACCGCGCCGGCCTACCGCCCGACCAAGTAACTGCGACGCTCAACGCGATGCCCATCGCCTATGCGGTGACCTACATCTTCGGCACGGCGGGATCGGCAGTCATTCTCGCGCTTGTCGGTCCAAGACTTCTTGGAATCGACCTCGTCGCCGCCTGCAAGGACTATGAAACCCGCCACAGCGCCGCGGCAGAACTTGGTGGGGCAGGTTCGGCCTGGCACCGTTTCGAACTGCGCGCATACCGGATCAAGCCCGGTGGGCCCGTGGTTGGCCTGACGGCCGCGAAGGCCGAGGCGCTTATCCCAAACGCACGGGTTTTCGTAGAGCGCATCCGTCGGGACGGCGTGATCCAGGAGGCGACGGCCGATACGGTTCTGCAAGCTGGCGATGTCGTTGCCGTGGTTGGTCCTACCGATGTGCTGGTCAACGTGCTTGGTCACGAAGCGGAGGAAGTCAACGATCCCGAACTGCAGAATGTCCCAGCTGAAGGCGTCGACGTATTCGTTACCAGCAAGGAGATCGATGGCAAGAAGCTCTCCGAGATTGCCAAGTCGCCAGCCGCGCGTGGTGTATTCCTGCGCAAGATTGTGCGCGGAGCTACCGCGGTCGTCATCCCCATCCTGCCCGACACCGTCCTACACCGCGGCGACATCCTGACACTCGTCGGCCGCTCAAAGGACATTGCGGCCGCCACCAAACACATCGGCTATGCCGACCGAGCCACCGACGTCGCCGATGTCGCCTTCATCGGCGCTGCAATCGTATTGGGCGGGCTCGTCGGCGCGTTCGTCCTGAATGTTGCGGGCATACCGCTGACCCTCTCGACCGCCGGCGGCGCATTGATCTCGGGCCTTGTCTTCGGCTGGCTGCGATCGGTGCACCCCACATTCGGTCGGATTCCATCGTCGACCGTGTGGTTCATGAATTCGGTGGGCCTGAACGTCTTCATCGCGGTCGTCGGCCTTACCGCCGGGCCCGGCTTCGTCGCAGGTCTCAAGGAGCTCGGCGTCAGCCTGTTCCTCTGGGGCGTCGTCGCGACCACCATCCCCTTGATCCTCGCGATGTACACCGGGAAATATCTGTTCAAGTTTGACCCGGCCATCCTGTTCGGCGCCTGCGCTGGCGCCCGGACCACGACCGCGGCCCTTGGCATGATTACCGACGCTGCGAAAAGCCAGGTTCCGGCCCTCGGCTATACCGTAACATACGCCATCGGCAACACGCTGCTGACGATCTGGGGCATGGTTGTCGTTATGCTGCTTGGCTAGTTGGCGACCCGCGCGGTATCCGAGCTAGTCGGCATAGCGGACCCATGCGGTGAGCAACTTCTTACGGCCTCAGGCATTTGCAAACGATGGTCGAACCGCGTACCGAACATGACGGGTCGTTCACCGGTGTCCACTGCGCCAGTTCTCCTGAGAAGGTGGATTTCACGAAGTCCCGAATTTCGTCCTGAACCGGACTGATCTCGCGTGGGAGGCTGAAGCAACTCCCAGTTTGACCAGATGTGAAGTCTAGATAGTCGAACGTGGTCCAGCCACCGGCCTTTTGTAGAAGTGTGTCTCCCTTAAACCCCGGCGAATGGGCAGCAATTTCAATCTTCCTCAACCTGGCAGGATCCTCGTTGCAAAACCAAACAGGATCGTCTTGCTGCCAGCTCTCCACCGTGCAACTGGCCCCAGCGTAAACGCCCATAATGGTATTTCCCCACGCATCGGCCTCATTCACATCAATGATTTTAAGAAGATACGGCCAGGTGGTCTCAACGCCAGTATCGAAAACTCGCACCATTTTGAGCGTCCCGTTACGAAACTCACCCTTCAGGTCAATTCCATCGGCGGACAGCTCGTCAACAATGGAGACGAAATCTGGATAGGGAAGCCCATTAATCGAAAGGAGGCTGATGTTCTCCTTTACACCACGAATATGCTCGAAGTTTTTGCTTCTTAGCGCCTTGATGATCCGAACCGTCGAATCAGCACCGCGCCTTTTGACACCCCCGACGGCCACCACGTAAGCGCCTGAGGCGCGACCTGCGAAATAGTCCCATCCCTTCTGGTCCGCGCCGTTCTCCAGCAATAGGTCGACCATACGGTCATCAGCCTGCGCCTGTAGAGCTTCCTTTACAAAACTTCGTTTGAAACGCCCATCGGCAAATCCATTTCCGTCGATATTCCCGCGGCGTAAGATGTTGCGAGCGCTAAGAAAATCGTTCGCCCGTATCGCTGCTATCAAAGCGCGACCATCATCGGTAACGGGATCTGCGAAGGTAACTTTTGGCAATCCGCAGGTAAAAAAGAACAGCACTAGCGTCACTGCGATGAAGGGCGGCCGCCATCGCGTGTACCGTCGGGGAGCGGCAATCATCTGTTTACCTTGGGCCGTCCTCTAAAGGGCGGACCTTCCCCCCGGCGTGCGCTCTGGGGCGCTGCTCATCATTTCTTGGGTAGTTCTTTTGCGATTTTTCTCCGTCGTCCGGAAGAACGCGAAGCCCCGCTTCGTGCGCCGCAATTACGAAAGCTGCCCGAGCTGTCGCTGCGTCAGTGTAAAATTCCATCGCCTCCAGGGACGCCATCAGAGCGCTGTGAAACGACGGACGACTTTTCGGCCATTTGCTGCTTAGGAGCATGGCGGCGAGATCTGCGACTGTATCAGCATGTCGATATCGGCCGTTGCCTTCAATTTCGACGTCCATCGGACTGATAAAGACGGGGATTTCGCCAACCATGCCCCTAACTCCCTTGACTTTTCCGTATTGATAAATGGAGGCCGATTCGCTTTCGTCCAGAGCACTGAGCCCGCACGTCCTTGACTTTTCATTGAATGAGAACAAAATAAGAACATTCCCATGGAGGCTCCTATGACCCATACAGAGCAAGTCATTGCAAATGCCCTGGCAGCCGTAGCCGCGAGTAAGGCTGAGCGCGAACGCGATGCCGAACGCCGCAAGCGCGTATTTGGCAACATCGAGATCGGTCGCCCCCTGCCCGTTCTGAAAGGCCAGCAACTGAGCTTGGATTTACACTGATGCTGCCCGTGGCCAAGGAAGACGTCGATTTCGAAGTGCAGGCAGCCCTCGCCTGGCATGACGACGACGTGAATGCGACGATTGCCACACTGCTCGAGGACATCAGGCACTTGCGGCAGCAACTGTCACTGGCCAAGAGCGCCATGAGCCGGGGCATAACGCGCGGTTGGGCTCCTCAGTTTGAACGCAAATGAGCATGCAAAGTTTGTCAACTGAGATCGACCTACGCCTTGAAAGGATTAGACTACCGACCGGCTAGAGCCTCTCGAAGGTCGTCTCGTCGGAGGCGGTGACCTCGAGGATGAGCGGTCCTTCCGCCTTCAGCCTGACGCGGCCTCTGCTGACGCGGACGAGGCGTACGGGCGCCTGCTTTTCGTCGAGTCGGCGACGCAGCAGCAGAAGCCGGGTTTCAAGATTGTCCTTGATCTCCGGCATCCGGGAACCGACCGCAAGCCGCATTTCTCTGTTCGTGAATTCGGTCCTGCCGTCGCTCAGATGCCAATCGAGCATCAGGCGCAGCAAGGTCCCGGCAACGCCCTTCACTATGTAGGTTCCGTCGACGAACACACTGTCGTCGAAGCGGTGATGGACGACGCGGACTTCCCGCCCGGCGATAACAGACTCGGGCATGCCGACCGCCGGCTTCAATTCGGCCGCCGCCGCTTCCCGCTCGCTGGCCCTGAGGGCGCTGGCCGCCTGTCCAACCAGAATTTCGAGAGCAGCCTCGTCCTCTTCGCGGAAGGCGAGCCGCTCGGTGCTCTCGATGAAGAGTACACCTGTCACCGTTCCTTGGGCGGTCATGGGAATGGCGATCTGGCTCATGGCCGTCGACAATTGCGGGAAAGCGACAGTACGCGTGGCATTTTCGGTCCGTTCTGCCTCCAGACCGATCGCCTCTCCGAACCGGCGCACGCGGCTCATGTCGCTAACCTTGATCGTCTGGCCGCTCGTCGCAGCTGCGCCGATCAATCCCTCGCTGCCGGCGATTTCCGATCCGAGACCCGAGCGCTCGTAGCCTATGCTACCGGTGGTGATGAGGCAGCCACGATGGCTGTCGTGGATGAGCACGAGCGCATGATCGTATCCGAGGACGCGCTGGACGCCGCCGAGCAGACTGTCGATGATCTCATCGGCTTCCGCCTGTCGCTCGATGACCTTGATCGCCTCAGAAAGGGCGGGAAGGCTGACGGGCGCGCGGCCCGTCGCGGGTGAGCCTGTTTCCGCCGGCGATGGAACCTTTTCTATTCCGTGCACTCGGAAAATATCGGCGCTTCTGAGCCGCATGACATCGGACATGCCGACCTGCGCGCTACTCGCCTTGAGCTGGCGGGCGATCCTGTCGAACAGTGTACCGGTATCAACGGAACGAACAAAACCGATGTCGAGCAGGAACTGATCGCCGGTGAAGCCGTCGACCACGATCAGTGTGACCTTGGGATTGGCGCGTACATTCGCCGCCGTCTTGGCGAAGAACTGGTTGGAAAGCGCGACATGCTCTTCATCGACCCGCACCACATGCGAGAGATAGGAGATGTTCGGCATGCCATCGGCCGACGCCGTGGCGATGATGGACGGAATGACGCCCTCGAAGCAGGCGGAAAGATCGGAAAGCCGCAGGTTCATTGAGACCTCGCACCAGTCTGCGTGCCTGCCAACATGCCCGCGAGCGGGCCGGGCGTCTGTATGTAGATTTCACTGATCATGAGCCGAGCGACGCGCGCCTCTCGTGCCGTCAACCATGGAGCGATAAGGCGCCGCGGCACGCCGAGGGATTCCAGCTCGTCGGTCGCTGCCATTATAAAGTGGTCGGCGCGATCGAGGTCGGGTGTTTCCGTCTCCCGCATCTCGGCGGACCCCTTCAGTTGAAAACTGACATAATCCGACGGGCTGACGAAGGTGACAGCGAGCCGCCCGGTCTGCCGGATACAAGCTTCGAGCCGTGGCCACTGCCAAGCGGAAAAGATGACGTCGACTGTCTCGCGGTCTTCCAGGGGATGGAAGCCGACACCGCGTCCCGCCGAAGGACGGCCGGTCTCGTCAGCCGCGGCGATAATGCACATCAGCGGCCGATTGAAAAAATCGAGAAGCCTGTCGTCGAACCTCACTGCCGTCCCCCATTGCGCGCATCCCCGATCTTCTTAGCAAACTTTTAGGATATTCGGCATGGCTTGCACATTCATTTAGGAACGCCGGTTTTCGCGGTGCGCTATAGAAATGCCGTACCGGCTGGACGGCCCGGACAATTGTCATCTGCACGCCATCGGCGGCCTCGTGCGGCCGGGCAAAAGACATTGGCACCGCGCCCCGGTAGTCGGAGCGCGGTTCGGATTTCTGCGTCCTGCCGCAACAGTGAAAGCATCGACGATCGATGCATTCCGAACCTGGAGAGCAAGATGAAAAAGTTTACCTATGCGGCGGTTTCGCCGCCGAGGCATGGGACGCGAGCAATGGCGTTCGGTAAGCATGTGATCCGCATGATGGCGGACAATACTGGCGGTTCCCTCGGCATGTACGAGGCCTATTTGCAGGCCGGCGAAGGCTCGCCACTGCATATACACGAGCGCGAGGACGAGTTCTTTCGCGTCCTTAGCGGGCGCTTCGGCTTCTGGTGCGGCGGCGACTATATCGAACTTGCCGAAGGCGGCTGCATCGCACTGCCGCGCGGCGTGCCGCACCGCTTTCGCAATGTCGGGAAGACGGAGGGCCGCCTCATGGGCGTCGTCACACCGGGCGGGTTCGAAAGCTTCTTTCCGATCGTCGAGCTCTGCAAACCCGAAACGCCCGAGCAGATCGCCTCGGTCGCCAAGGACTTCGGTCTGGCCTTCCCGCCCGAGGACGACCGCGAGGTCGCCTGAACCACCCCAGCACAACACCGGAACTGAACAACGGTCCATTGAAAGGAGATCGAAGGATGACACACGTGCCTTCGAACGAAAACGCTATGCCCCTGACAGCCACGCAGCTCGATGCCTATCTGACCCGGATCGCGGTCGAGCGGCCGTCGCGTCTTGACATCCGAAGCCTATCGCAGCTGCACCGCGCGCATCTCATGAGCTTTACATGGGAGGCGGTCGATGCCTTCATGGGATGGCCCTCAACGATCACCCCGGCTGGGGCCTTCGCCAAGATGGTCGAACGGCGGCGCGGCGGCTGGTGTTACGAAATGAACGGCCTCTTCGGTGCCGCCCTTGCCGCACTTGGCTTCCGCGTGACCCGCCTGTGCGGCGGCGTCGACCGGGAAAGGCTCGGCGACATCGCCATCGGCAACCATCTGACGCTGCGTATCGACCTCGATCGGCCCTATCTTGCCGAAGTCGGCGTGGCGGACGCCATCATCGAGCCGGTGCCACTCGCCTCAGGACCATTCAGCCAGCGCGGCTTCGACTTCTCGATCATGCCAACGGACGACGGCTGGCTCCGCTTCAACAACCATGTGCACGGCATCGCGAAAAGCTTCGATTTCCAGGCCGACCATAGCGACGAGTCCGCAATGGTCGCAACGCATGGCTGGCTGATGCAGGATCCAGGCTCCCCCTTCACAAATGCACTCGCGGTCCTGCGTCACACGGCGGACGGTTATGTCGCACTTCAGAACGACCGTCTGAGCCATGTGACGGCGAACAGCGTCACCGAGCAGCGCATCACGAGCGCCGGACATCTTTCCGACACGTTCGAGACCGTGTTCGATCTCGATATCCCACAACCCGGCCACGTCTGGGAGCGCCTCCAGGCCATCAGCCGCGACAAGGCGGCTTGAGCCGATGCCCCGCATCATCCCACATCCGAGGAAACATCCATGCTTCGCATAACCACATTCGCCCTTGCTCTTGGTTTGAGCACGACGCTCGCCCTTGCCGCCGCCACAGATCCGGCGCCGACCGGGACCTATAAGACCGACCCCTCGCATTCGAGTCTCAGCTGGTCCTTCGACCACTCCGGCCTGTCGCACTACACCGCGCGGTTCACCAAAGTCGATGCGCGACTCGACTGGAAGCCGGAACAGCCGGAAACCTCCACGCTCTCGGTTGCGATCGATCCGCTCTCAGTCCGCACCGACTATCCCTGGCCGGAGAAGGTCGACTTCGACGCAGAAATCGGTACAGGGGAGACCTTCCTGGCAGCCAAGCCGATCACTTTCGTCTCCAGGACGATCCACGTGACCGGCGAGAACACCGGCACGGTCGAAGGCCTCCTCACCTTTCGCGGCGAGACACACCCGGCAACGCTCGACGTCACCTTCAACGGCTCGATGGCCAAGCACCCAAGGATGGGTGTCCCGAAGATCGGCTTCTCGGCAACCGGCAGGATCCGCCGCAGCGAATGGGGACTGGATTTCGCAATCCCCGAACTCGGCGACATCATCACCATCGCCATCGAAACGCAGATGGTGCCTGCTGATCACTCATTCTAGTGAAACGAATGCGATGCAGGTCCGGCCGGATCTGCATCTCTTCACTGGGCGGGCGCGCCTTTCGCCTTTGATGGGATCGCCCAGCACACCCGTTTCCAATTCGAAGATAAGAACCGGAGTTTGGTCGCCGGAAAGCTCAAATATCCGTTTCATCAGGTCATCGAGTGGTTTCGATGGTCGCACGATTTGAAGAAAGGACTTCCCATGAGCAAGGAAGAGGACAACAAGGCCGTCGTGGTTCGCTGGTTCACCGAATTCTGGGGCAAGGAGGTCAATCTTGCTGTTATCGATGACATCGCGGCACCCGACATGCTCCTGCAATATTCCCTGCATGAACCGCGCCGCGGCCGCGAGGACATCAAGGCGTTCATGACCGACTTCCGAGCCGCGTTCCCCGATCTCAACTTCTGGGGCACCGCCGACCTGATCGCCGAGGGCGACTATGTCGTCGGCCAGTGGGAAGGCGGCGGCACGCACACCGGCCCGGCCTTTGATGACTTCCTTCTCGGCGGCTTGCCGGCCGCAACCGGCCGCAAGATGCGCTTCACTGGCAAGACCGTGCTGAAGATCGTCGATGGCATGATCGTCGAAGAAAATGGTCTCGACGATGGTCTGACTGCAATGATGCAGCTCAGTCTGATCGATAAGGCCTGAAACCTGACAGCGCTAGCCCACCTGGCTGCTAATCTTGGTCAGGAGAACCAAGGCTCGCACAGCCCCTGTGCGAGCCTCATCTGCCTTCACCTCCAAGCGAACCAGGCGCTCTGTCGACAACCTGCGCAAGATCCGGGTGGTTTTTGCTTCATGTGAGAGCGAGGATCGGAGTGTGGCCCCTTGCGGATCCAAGGCACGGTCGATCTGGAACGAATTCGGGTAGAAACCATGAACATGAACATCCGCCCCGCGCCAACCCTTCGCACGTCGCACCCTTTCGTAGCGGACGATCCTCGCTGGGCGCGTATCGTCACTCGCGACAAGTCCGCGGACGGTAAGCTCTGGTACTCGGTTTCGACGACCGGCGTCTATTGTCGGCCCTCGTGCCCGTCGCGCACGGCGAACCCGAAGAATGTCACCCTGCACGACACGATCGAAAGCGCCCGCGCGACCGGCTTCCGGGCCTGCCGGCGCTGCAATCCCGACGGTCCTACACTCGAACGCGGGAAGGCCGCGCTCGTCGCGAAGGCCTGCCGGATCATCGAGGACAGCGAGGAAGAGCCCTCGCTGGAGGATCTGGCAGCTGCTGTCGATCGCAGTCCGAGCTATTTCCATCGCATGTTCAAGGCATCGACGGGGCTGACCCCGAAGGCCTATGCAGTTGGCCAGCGCGCCAAAAAAGTGCGTGAAGGCCTCGAGACCGGGACGAGCGTCACCGAAGCGATGTACGACGCCGGCTTTAATTCCAGTGGCCGCTTCTATGAGAAATCGAACGGCATGCTTGGCATGACGCCGACCCAGTATCGTGACGGCGGCACCAACGAGGACATCAAGTTTGCAGTCGGCCAATCCTATCTCGGCGCGATCCTGGTGGCGTCCAGCACGAAGGGCGTGGCTTCGATCCTACTCGGCGACGACCCGGAGGCGCTGGTTCGCGATCTTCAGGATCGTTTCCCGAAGGCGCGCCTGATCGGCATGGACCGCGACTACGAGGCGCTGGTCGCCCAGGTCTGCGGCTTCGTCGAAAATCCCGGCATCGGCCTCGATCTGCCGCTCGACGTTCGCGGCACGGCGTTTCAACGCCGGGTATGGCAAGCTTTGCAGGAGGTTCCGGTCGGCGAGCGCGTGTCCTATTCGGAAATCGCCCGCCGTATCGGCGCGCCGCGCGCCACCCGGGCGGTCGCCGGTGCCTGCGCTGCAAACAGTATCGCGGTCGCCATTCCCTGCCATCGCGTGGTGCGCAACGACGGGGCGATTTCCGGTTATGCCTGGGGCGTTGATCGCAAACGAGCATTACTCGACAGGGAAGCGCCCCAAAGTGCATAAGCTGGAAATCGAATGTATGAAGGCCTTTTCGTGCTGTGACGCCTCCGTAGCCTTCCTCGCCAGCCATGACGAGGACTGGGCCAGATTGATCAAGCTGGTCGGCCCTTGCCGGCACGATGCCAAAGCCGCCCGCGAGCCCTACCAGGCGCTCGTGCGGGCGATCGCTTATCAGCAGCTGACGGACAGGGCCGGCGACGCTATCATCGGCCGTCTCAAGGGGCTATTCGAGGGTCGCGATTTCCCGACCCCGGAAGACCTGATCGCGGCCGAGGTCGACCCGCTGCGAGCCTGCGGCTTTTCCGCCAGCAAGATCGCCACCATCAAGGCGATCGCGAAAGGAACGCTGGACGGCCTGATCCCCACCCGCGACATCGCCGCCACCATGGACGACGAGGCGCTGATCGAGCGCATGACCGTCATCACGGGAATCGACCGCTGGACCGTCGAAATGCTGCTGATGTATTCGCTGGAGCGGATGGATATCCTGCCCGTCGACGATTTCGGTGTCCGCGAGGGCTATGTGTGCTGAAAACGCTGCCCGAGCAGCCGCAGCCGAAGCATTTGCGCGAGATCTCGAAGACGTTGTGGGCGCATCGTACGGTCGCTGCGTGGTATCTGTGGCGCATGCCGCGCGAATGCGGAAACGTGTTGACGTAAATACGGCCCAAGAAGAACGCCATGCCGCTTCAAAACCGCGTTACGCCTTTCGGTGAGATCGTCGCCATTTCGCAGCGAGGCCTGTTTACCGGCAATCGCGGCATCATCCATGATCCCGCAACGAAGACATTGCTGCGGCGGCGCTGGGCGACCCGGGCCTGGCTCATCTGCACCTGCGCGTTCAAGGGGCGCCGCCGCGAAGTGATGGCGGGCCGGAGTTGGACCGAGCTGTTTTTCCTCGATGAGGCTGTAGGGCTCGCCGCCGGCCACCGCCCGTGCTTCTTCTGCCGGCGCGAGGCCGCGGAACGTTTCCGGACCTGCTGGGCAGCAGCAAAGAGCGAGGCGCGGCCGACAGCCGTGCAGATGGATCGCGTGCTGCATGCCGAACGGCTGGAGCGCGGCCACAAACGCCTGCACCCGATCCCCAGCCGGTTAGCCGACCTGCCGGATGGTGCGGTCGTTGCGACCGGAGAGGCTGCTTACACGCTACAGGCCGGTCGCGGCCATCGCTGGACCGAAGCGGGTTACGACAGGCCCGAAATCCTTCACGACGCCGGCTGGCTGCTGACGCCGCCTTCGACGCTGATGGCGCTTCTTGCAGGCTATCGGCCCGTCGTTCACCCTTCCATCCATACGACGCAATAGGCCCTCACATGCCCGATCTGCTTGACATGCTTGCCCCCGCTGATCCCGCGACCGAAATTATGGCCGAGGGTGCCATGTTGCTGCGCGGTGCGGCTCGTCCCTACGAGAAGGATCTCCTCGTCGCGCTCGCAGACATCACCAGCCAGTCGCCGTTTCGGCACATGGTCACGCCGAGCGGCTTTACGATGTCGGTGGCGATGACGAATTGCGGCAGGGCCGGTTGGGTCACGGATCGCACCGGCTATCGCTACGATCGCAACGATCCGGAAACCGGCCATCCCTGGCCTTCCATGCCGGACTGCTTCTTCAACCTAGCAGTCGAGGCCGCGACGCGGGCGGGCTATCCGGACTTCCGTCCCGACGCCTGCCTGATCAACCGCTACGACCCCGGCGCCCGTCTTTCGCTGCATCAGGACAAAGACGAACGGGACTTCGCCAAACCAATCGTATCGGTTTCGCTCGGCCTGGCGGCGACCTTTCAGTTCGGCGGCCTGAAGCGGAGCGATCCCGTGAAGAAATATGCATTGCGGCACGGGGACGTGGCGGTTTGGGGCGGCCCCTCGCGGCTCTTCTATCACGGTGTTCCCGAATTAAAGGATGGCGTCCATGCGATCGTCGGACGCATGCGCATCAATCTCACCTTCCGGGGCGCCTTGTAGCGCTCCATCTTCTTTCAGTTTGACGACAACAATCGGAGCGCCGCGGGAACCGCCTTATGGCCAAGTGGATCGTTAATTGGGGGGATGTGCGATTGTCGGATTTTTGCGATCTGGCCGCGTGAGGGCTAGCATAAGGAAACGGACGCTCATGTTTTCACAGGGCGGATACGGCGCCAGCACGAGCCGGCGCAAACTAGTCGGAACCAACGCCGTCGACATGTTCGTTGCGCGCGCCCAGGGCAATCCGGACAAAGCCCTCGTGATGACATGTATCGGGCAACTCGTAATCGCCGGCCATGCCGAGTTTCAAATGCTCGGCAACGGGGAAGTCGAAGTCCTGTTCACCTCGGGCGAGACCCATCTTCTCGCAGAGACGACAATCCTCAGGCTCGCTTGGTCTATCGATCAATCGGAGCGGCATGCACGCGCGGGCGAAGTGGCTCGAACTCTGGTCATGGGCCGGCCGCGAGCGTCTGGCGCTTCCCTATTTCCCCAGGCGAAACTTCGATTTGAAAGCAAGGATCGGAGTTTGGCGATGCGGCCCCGGCGGTAGGTTGGATCATCCGATCAAAGCAAGGAGTGACGGCAATGAATCTCATCGTCGAAATGAACACGCCGCGGACAAAGCTGCACCTGAAGCCCGCCTCGCCTCCCGCCGATGTCCTATCCTATGCGGTCGCCGCTTGCGACTTCGGCAGGGTGTTGGTCGCACGCAGCGCCAGTGGCGTTTGCGCGATCCTGCTCGGAGACGAAGCCGAAGAGCTGACGGCCGATCTCGCCAACCGTTTCCCGCAATCCACACTCGTTGCAAGTGAGGATGCCGTGAAGGACGACGTCGCAAAAGTCCTGCAATATATAGAAAAGCCTTCCGGCGGGCTCCATCTGAAGCTCGACTTGAGAGGCACCCCGTTCCAGCGCCGCGTCTGGGAAAAGCTGAAGACCATCCCGGTCGGCAGGACGGTCAGCTACAGGGAACTGGCGAGTTGGCTCAGCCCGCTCGCCAGTTCCCGTGCTGTCGGCAACGCCTGCGCCGCCAATCCGATCGCGCTGGCCATTCCCTGCCATCGCGTCGTGCGCGGCACCGGCGCGCTTGCCGGCTATCGCTGGGGCATCGAGCGCAAGCGTGCCCTCATCCAGAAGGAAGCGAAGGCATGAACAAGAACGCGATCGACATGGTACCGGCCTCAACGGTTGCATCCGCGGAAGCACGAATTGTCGCCTACGACTGGACAGCGCTTGCCGACGAACTCGACGGCTTCGGTTGCGCCGTCCTTCCCCGCCTTCTCACGCCCGACGAATGCAACAACATTGCGTCGCTCTATCCCGACGAAAGCCACTTCCGCAGCCATGTCATCATGGCGCGGCACGGCTTCGGGAAGGGTGAGTATCGCTATTTCAAATATCCGCTGCCCGATCTCATCGGCGGCATCCGCACGGCGCTGTATCCCCGCCTTGCCGTTGTCGCCAACGCATGGAACGAGCGAATGGGACTGGAGCAGCGGTTTCCAGACGAACACGCCGCATTCCTGCAGCAATGCCACGACGCCGGGCAGACGCGCCCGACACCGCTTTTGCTGCAGTATGTCCCAGGCGACTTCAACTGCCTTCACCAGGATCTTTACGGTGACCTCGCGTTCCCGATCCAGGTGGCGATCCTGCTCGCAGAGCCGGGCCGTGACTTCACAGGCGGCGAATTTGCACTGACCGAACAACGACCGCGCATGCAGAGCCGCGTCGAGGTCGTACCGCTTCGCCAGGGCGACGCTGTCGCCTTCGCTGTCCACAATCGACCGGTCCAGGGCGCCAAGGGGAATTACCGCGTAAACCTGCGCCATGGTGTCAGCCGTGTGCGCTCCGGCATGCGTCACACCGTTGGGATCATCTTTCACGACGCGCGTTGATCTCACAATTCCGGCGGCGCGCTGCCGCAGCGCCGGAATTGAACTTTGATTGGCTCTGCCAGTGCCAGAGGCCAGCCCGGCGGCGGCCCGTCAACGGCAGCGATCGTTGCGAATGCAAAACGCTGACCTTGACCTTTACATCTGACTTTCTGCGACAGAACTCCTATGAATTGCCTATTGCTGCGCTGCAATAATCGCCATAGGGTAGAGATGCTGAAATGGGAAGGTCCGTATGCCGCCAAGACCACGCAGCAATTCTCGCCCCGCGCGATCCGGCAAAGAGCCAATCGCTATTGATCTCGCCCTGCAGGGTGGTGGAGCGCACGGCGCGTTCACCTGGGGGGTCATTGAGCGGATTATCGACGAGCCCGGACTTATCATTTCAAGCATCAGCGGCACATCCGCCGGGGCGATGAATGCGGTCGTCCTTGCCCACGGCTTTGCAGTGGATGGAGAGACGGGGGCAAAATTGGCGCTGGAGGCGTTCTGGAGCCGCGTCAGCGAGGTTGCGCGCTTCAGCCCGTTTCAACGCACCGCACTTGACGTGTTGACCGGCAACTGGTCGCTCGACAATTCCCCGGCCTATCTTTTCTTCGACGTGATGAGTCGGCTGTTTTCGCCCTATGAGATCAATCCGGGCAATATCAATCCGCTTCGGGATATCCTCGAGGAAAGTGTTGATTTCGAGCTTCTGAAACACTCTCCCATCAAACTGTTCATCAACGCGACCAACGTGCGGACGGGTCTGCCACGGGTCTTTCGCAACGCTGAACTGAACGCCGATGTCGTGCTGGCATCCGCGTGCTTGCCGATGTTGCATCAGGCGATCGAAATAGACGGCGATCCTTATTGGGATGGCGGCTTCTCAGGCAATCCGCTTCTCACGCCGGTGGTTCGCGAGAGTGCGGCGCGTGACCTCGTGCTTGTTCAGGTCAATCCGGTCGAGCGCGCAGGCGTTCCCAAAACCGCGCGTGAAATTCTTAACCGCGTCAACGAAATCTCATTCAACTCCAGCCTGAAGAAGGAACTGCGAGCGATGGCCATACTTCAGCGGATGCTTTCGGAGAGCGGCGTTGCACCGGATGAGATTGCCTGGGCAAAGGAATGGTCGAGTGTCCGGCTCCACCGTATAGCCACGCCGCCGAGCATGGCGGAATTGAACGCGTCATCCAAGATGAATGGCGAATGGGAGTTTCTATCCATGCTCCGGCAAGAAGGGCAGGCAACCGCGCACGAATTTCTAGCACTGCATGGGGCAGATATTGGGACGCGGGCGACCTTCGATATTGAAAGTCTGCTCGATACGGTTCTGCAATAGGCGCTAGGAACCGTCATGGATATCATTGGTCGTCGTCATGACCAATCTTGTGATGTCGTTCGCGACCTTGCCGCGTATCGACGCGAGCTTCCTTGCCGAACCGGGCTGGGGCGCCACCTCGCTTTAGCGGTATGCGGGGTTTCGCATAAGGACGGTTATGTCGATCTCGCTATGGCGGCTATCGCAAGTGCGCTTGTCGCCCTTGTCGCCGTGATCACGATCGGAAATCTCTTCGGATCATTCTGACGGCCCGAAAGCAGTAGCGCTAAGCAAACTCGATTGACCATTGGGGGCGCTAAGCAATTCGGTCTAACATCCGTACGATATCTACGGGGTCGTAGGGTTTTGCAAGACGCAAGCAACCTCGGAATTTCTCAGGCATGCTTTCGGCCCCATATCCGCTGAGAAATAGGAAAGGGATGCCCCGTTTTGCCAGTTCCTCGGCAACGGGATACGACCTTTCACCATCCAAATTGATGTCGAGGATCGCGGCGTCGCACGGTTCATCGATGGCTGCACGAAAAGCAGTCTCGAGATCTCGGAACGGGCCAACCGCCACGTAGCCGGCCTCCACCACATCCTGCTCGAGCATCAGGGCGAGGATCGCCTCGTCTTCGACTAGGAGAATTCGCCGTGGTGTATCGCTAGACTTCGGCACAATACACCCTAACCCGCTGCTCGCCGGCGGCTTTGGAAACGATCGCGAACCGGCAGCGACAATGAACACCGAACTCCTTGCCTGTCGTACTCGATGTCCACTTTTCCGTTCAGATCAGCGGCAAGGATCTTTTCTAGCAGTAGTCGGCCAAATCCGGACCGCGTCGGCGGATCGACCAAAGGTCCGCCATGCTCAGTCCACTGGATCCGCAACCCGTCGTCGTGCAGTTCCCAGTCGACCGAAACATAACCACTCGCATCACTGAACGAGCCATACTTCGCCGCATTGGTGGCTAGCTCGTGGAAGGCGAGACCAAGTGCCAGCGCGGGCTTTGGCGGTAGGGAAACGAGTGGACCAGCCATACGTATGTTTTGGCCGTCCTCGCGCCGGAAGGGTGATAGCTCGTCATCCAGAATGGTCCGCAACGACACGCCGGACCACTCTGTCTCAGCAAGTCTTCCATGTGTTTGAGCAAGTGCCCTGATCCGGGCCTCGAAGGAGCGGCAGTCCTCCCTTGCACTGGAGGAGAAAGACTGCCGCGCAATAGCAGTGACTGTAGCGAGCCGATGGCTGAGCTCGGCAATGAGTATCTCTCGCTGCTCTTCGGCCTGCTTTCGCGCAGTAATGTCCATGCAAATGCCACTAAGTTTCTTCAGTGCGCCGTTGCTTTCCTCGAAGCAACGACCAAAGGCTTCCAGCCACCGTTGCTCTCCATCCGGAAGCAGCGCTCTGTAAATGGCGTGATAGGGCTCTCGTTTCGCCGCGGCGGTATGGATAGCGGACTCGACCTCGGCGATATCCTCCGGATGGATGTCTCGCTTGAAGTCAGAGAACGACCCGTCGAAAGAACCAGGCTGACGTCCATGGATCAACTCCAATCCTGGCGACCAGATGATCTTGCCAGAGGTGAGGTCCCATTCCCAAGCGCCCATACCTCCAGCCTCAAGGGCCAACTGCAGTCGCTGCTCACTCTCCCGCAGTTCTTCTTCCGCACGTAGGCGGCTTTGCTCGGAACGAACCCGCTGTATGGCGAAGCCGAGTTGTCGAGCGATCGCTACGGCGACAGTTTCCTCCTCCGTGCTGAACGTATGCGGTTGATCGTAGTAGGCCATGAATTTCCCAATCACCCTCCCCTCACCGAACAAGGGGATGAATGCGAGCGCGCCGATCTTCTCCGCCTCGATAGTCGCTCGCAACTCCGCTGGCAGATCGGCCTCCTCGAGGGTCGACACATACATCGGCGTCGCATCGGTTGTTTCTGCCGTCCACGGGGAATGGCCGTCGACAGCGTGCCTGTATGCCTGTGACAAGCCCCGCCACGCGACGAAGCGCATCACCTTCTGGTCATCGAAAAGCAAGATCGACGCTCGAGCGCATCCCAACGCGCTAGTGATTGCATCGAGGGCAGCATCAAAGGCAAGCTGCAGCTCTGACCCGTGATACAGGCGGTCCGTCATGCGATGGAGCACCGCCTGCTCCGCCGTTCGCTGCGCCAAAGCTTCCTCGGCGCGCTTCCGATCGGAGATGTCGCGGGCGATCTTCGACGCGCCGACAATCCGACCCTCCGCATCCTTAACGGGAGAGATGGTGAGCGAGATGTCGACAGGCGTTCCGTCCTTGTGCACGCGAACGGTTTCATAGTGCTCGATCCGCTGACCGCGTCGGATGCGATCGATGATATCCGCCTCTTCAGCAATCAGCTCATCGGGGAACAACGTTGTAACCGGTCTTCCAACGATCTCCACGGCCGTGTAACCAAACAGCCGTTCGGCTCCTTGATTCCAACTCGTAATGATGCCGTCGAGGCCCTTACTGATGATTGCATCTTGCGAAGACTCCACGATAGAAGCCAGCCGCCGGGCCGCGAGTTCCGCCTGTTGGCGATGCTCAAGTTCATTTTGAACGGTGCGCAGGAGGCGGGCGTTATCAATTGCCATCGCAGCATGTGAAGCGATCCCGGCCACGATCTCCTCAGTTTCCTTGGTAAAGACACCCGGCCGGCTATGGCCGAAAAAAAGGCCGCCCAGGACTTCGCTACTGCGTGATACCACCGGAACCGCCAAGTAACTCACGACTGGCAGGTGTCCCTTGGGCATGCCGTGATGCGGCTCGTTGTGCCCGTAACGCGCGTCCTTCCTGATGTCGTCAGAGCGAACGATGCCCTCCCCGCGGAAGGTAGGCTCAAAGACGCTTGTATTACGCGGCACTCCGAACCTCTCGAACGCTTCCCGCGGCGCCCCTGAGAGCGTGTAAAGCGTCAATCGTTCGCCTTTTGCGTCATTGAGATTGTAGAAAAAGGCGCCGAATTCGGCACCCGAGAGGCTCGTTGCGTTGTCAGTCACTGCCTGGACAACTCGTTCCAGTTCGAGGTCGCTCGACACAATGTGCGCTACATTGTTGAGCGTTTGAAAGCGTCGCTGTACCGCCTTTTGCCGGGAAATATCGAGAATGCTGACAAGCGAATGCTCGCAGTTTTTGCCCTCCCAGGCGATCGTCAGGAGGATCTCGAGATGCTGCCCTTTGAGCGTACGGACATGAGCCTCGCTCTCAAAGCGCTTGCGGCCCTCCCAGAGGGCGACGATCTCGTCGAGGAAAACTTCCGACGTTTCTGGGAGGAAAGTTGCGCCCAGATCACCGGTAAGCTCGACTTTGTCGTGAGCCTCGAAGAGCTCCATGGCGTAGACATTAACGTCTCGCACGTGAACCAATTTGACCGCATCCGCTGTCGCTTCGGGATGCATTTGAAAGTAGCCACGTATATCGTCAACCCCGTCTGCGCGAAGCTCTTCCAATCGTGCTACCAGGCGAGAGAAGTCCTGATCCCACAATGCAACATGGGCACCATCAAAATCCGACGATAATGCGCCTCGCTTTCATCAAAAACCTTCCAAGCGGCGCGCTGTTCCTGAGCATCGAGAACCGAGCAAGCCTCCGTAACCATGAAGTCCCCCATCGAAACGATATACAACGCAACTTGCTCCAAATGGTTCCGCAGTTCCTGAGCGAACGGGGCGTCACTCAAAGACCTCGTGAGGCAGGCGAGAAGTCGGATCGCAATTCCGCGCTGGGCAGCACGGATCAAGCCAAACGACGACGGCGACACACCTCAGCCGGACGATTTGCGCGAGCGGCGCAGGAACTTGAAGAGCCGCCGCTTTCCGCATCGTGTCGCGATCAAGGACGGCGCGGTTGTAGGCTATGCCTACGTCGTCCTGTTTCGCAAGCGACCTGCCTACCGCCACACCGTCAAGCGCTCGATCTATGTTCACCACGACCACCTCGGCCAAGGCATCGGTCGCCTGCTGATGCACGACCTGATCGACGCTTGTGCCGCCGCCGGCTTCCGGCAGATGATTGGCTATATCGACGCCGAGAACACTGCTTCGCTCATGCTGCGCGAACGGTTCAATTTCGTTCGCGTCGGTCTGCTGCGCGGAGTCGCCTATCGCTACGGCCGTTGGGCAGACAGTGTTATGGTTCAGTGCTCGCTCGGTCCTGGCTCGACCGCGCCGCCACCTCCCCCGCCACTCTCCACCCGTTGAGGCGCAATTCCAAGGCCGCTGACGGAGCGGGACACGAGTGACGTCGCGGCCTTCATCGCCCTCCACTTGAGCACGGGCGAACTATTTGTCGTACCGCCATGCGTTACATGGCGGATCGGGTTGAAACGGCCTCTTTATGCCTCTACGAAATCAGTACCCCGTGTGATGGCCTCCCATGCGTCGATCTCCTCGACGACCTGATCGATTTTGCTTCGTGTACGACGCAAAGCGTCGCTTCCTAGCAGGAGATGAAGAGGAGGGTTGTCAGAGTTCACGAGTTCCAAGATCGCCTCCGCGGCCAGGACCGGATCTCCGGCCTGCCGGCCATCGGCAGCGTCAAAGGCCGCCGAACTTTTCCCGATTGTTTCAGCGTAGGCTTCACCGGCGGCGTCGCTCTTGCGGATTGAGTGGGCCGACAGGAAATCCGTTCGGAAGGCACCCGGAGCGACCGCGGTGACTTTAATGCCAAAAGGCTTGACCTCCGAGGCAAGACCTGCGGACATGCCCTCAAGGGCTGCCTTGGCGGCGGAGTACATCGCGGTCCCGACACCGGGCGCGCGGCCTGCGACGGACGTTATATTGATGATGTGACCACGTCCCTGCGCTCTCAGATATGGCAGGGAAGCCTTGATGATGCGAAATGGGGCGAAGACGTCGACGGCGAAAAGTCTTGCGACATCCTCGTTGGCGGCCATCTCGAGCGCGCCAAGCAGGCCGTAACCGGCGTTATTGACGACGATATCAATCTGACCCGCGATCTCAAACGCCTGGCGGGTCACAGTCTCCGCGGTCCCACCATCGCTCAGGTCGGCTGAAAGAACGTGCAAACGACCCGAACCGTCCTCTACCGGCCGATCGGTTCCCCGGGCCGTGCCAATGACAGTATCGCCCCTTGCCAGCGCTGCCTCGGCCAGCGCTTTTCCAAGCCCGCGTGAAATGCCGGTAATGAACCAAGTGGTCATGAAATGCTCCTTTGCTTTCGGTAGGAAGGAGCTTGCCACACCGCCTGGCGCTGTATAATCCGCAAAAAAGTAAATGTCCTTGTTAGGTGGACTTAACAATGCAAGACATGTTGGCGGACAGGCTCCCGGCGGGGAACGACTACAACCAAATGCGCGCTTTCATCGCCGTTGCCGAATACTTGAGCTTCAGCCGTGCCGCTGAGGTGCTCGGCGTATCGCCGTCGGCACTCAGCCAGATGATCCGCAGCTTCGAGAAGCGGGTCGGAATGCGCCTTCTCCACCGAACGACGCGCAACGTGTCATTGACGGAGGGTGGCGAGAACCTCTTCCGACGGGTGCGACCGGCGGCGTTCGAACTGGGGGACGCCCTCGCACAGACAAGGATTGCTGGCGAGCGGCCGGCAGGCACTGTCCGTGTACACGCGTTCCGCTCGGCCGCGCAGAAGCATATCCAACCAATCCTCAAGAGCTTTGCCGAACGCTATCCCGACATCGTGCTGGACATCACGATCGATGATGAGACGGTTGACATTGTGGCTGGCGGCTATGATGTCGCGGTGAGGATCGGCGAGGTGATCGAACGAGATATGGTCGCCGTCCGTCTGGGGCCCGAATTGCGGCAACTGGCTGTCGCGACACCCGACTATTTCAGCCAGCATGGTCGCCCCGAGCATCCACGTGATCTTGTCCACCACCGATGCGTACGGTGGCGCTGGCCTGGACATCAGGCACCCTATGCCTGGGAATTCTTCGAAAACGACGCGTGGTTCAGCGTCGCCGTCAACGGTCCCCTCATCTTGAGCGACAAGGAGACGGCGTTGAATGCTGCGCTTCAAGGGGTAGGAATAGGATTTGCGGTCGAGGACACGGTAGCGGATTATATTGGGCAAGGGCGGCTAGTCAGTTGCCTCGAAGCTTGGTCCGCACCGTTCCCGGGTTGGTTTGTTTGCTACCCGCAGCAGCGGCAGATGGCGCCTGCCCTGCGAGCGTTCATTGATGCCGTCAGATCAGGTCCCGATGCTGGCCTATCAGGAGAAGCAAAGGTTGTCGTTTGAGCGAACGGACGAGCTTGCGCGTCTCTTCGACGTGCGACCGCCGTCGAGTGAAGGTAACGCAGACGCATATTGGAAGTCGATCGCTTCAATCTTCTCTGTGCTCTAACGGCCGGATGACCACTTCGAACCGAATGCAGACGACCGCATCGTCCGCAATCTCAAATACCGAGACTTGATGACCATGCCTAGGAGCCTAGATTTCGACTATGGGCATCTTTGACGTCGGGGACGGCACGCACCGAAAGGATTTGAAGCAGGGTCTGCGCCGGATCGAACGAGCCGACGGCCGGCAAGCATTTTTGCTACAGGCCGCGTTTGCGCTTGTCGATATCGCTATCCTCGCCTTCTTCATCTTGGGGCCATACCTCCGTTCAGGCCCCTCTTATCTCATTATCGATTACGCTATCGCCGTTTGGATCGCAGTGGAAATGATCGCCCGCGCGATTGCGGCGCCATCCATTCGCCAATGGATCCTTCGCCCAATGACGTGGATTGACGTGGTCGTCCTGGCAACCCTCGCCTTCCCGGATTTGCTGTTTAATTTCGCGTTCCTTAGAGTCCTTCGACTTTGGGCGATCGGTCGAAGTCCGCTGATCAAGGAAGCTCTCAACAGGGCGGGCTACGTTCATCTTCTCGATGTTGTGAGAGCGATCATCAACTTCGTGGTATTCCTCTTCCTTATCACCGGCTTCGTCTATACCTCGTTCTTCTACGACAAAGTTGGGGGAGAAGGGTTCGTCGACGCGCTTTATTTCACGGTCGCGACCGTCACGACGACGGGCTTCGGAGATATCACGCTTCCCGGCACTGTTGGAAAGCTCACATCCGTCGTAACGATGATCGTTGGCATCTCGCTGTTCGTGCGACTGGCCCAGGCGGTGGTCCGACCCCATAAGGTCACATATGCCTGCCACCGATGTGGACTACTGCGACATGACGCGGACGCCGTTCACTGCAAGGCCTGCGGCGAAATCCTAAACATTCCTGACGAGGGCTCGTAAGGCTGCAGGCGATCCAGAGCATCCGATGGCGACTGGATCCCGGCTGCGGAATCGAAAAGCGGATACGCCACGGCGAAATTCGACTTTTCCTGTAGGTCGGTTATACCCCGGAAGGTGTTGGGCCCACCGCAATCAATAGGCTGGCTTCAGTTCTCGAAGCGGTTTGTTTTGCGCCACTCCTCGTACTCTCCGCGGGCATCGTCATGCAGTGGATAGTAGCGCTGCAACGACCCACCCTCCATAAGCTTCATTCGCGAGAACTCCTCCCAATCGTGATGCTTTTGCGATTCCTCGATCACCTTCGAGGCCATTGCGACTGGAAGCACGACCACCCCGTCGTCGTCTGCGACGATGATGTCACCGGGGATTACAGTGACACCACCACAGGCAATCGGGACGTTGACGGCATTGGGATAGATGCTGGTCTGCACATGATAGTTGGGCGTCCAGCCGCGCAGCCATAGGGAGAGATCTAGCTTCTCGACATTGGGCCGATCGCGCATGCACCCATCGATCACGATGCCGGCGCCGCCTCTGCCCTTGAAATACGTCGACATCATATCGCCGAAGACGCCCGAACTCATGTCGCCGCGGGCGTCGACCACGACCACATCGCCCTCTTGCGCGTGATAGAGCACGTGGCGGTGCAACTGCGTCTCCGGATCGGCATATTCTCCCTCGCTGAAGAGGTCCGGTCGCTGCGGCAAGAATTGAAGCGTCAGGGCCGGCCCGACGATCGATTTCCCGCGGTTCTGCGACACGGGACCGACCATGTGCGGATTGCGGAAGCCCATGTGGCCAAGTGTGCCGGCAACCGTCGCGGCGCCGATTTCCTTCAGTGCGTCGATCAGCTCCTTGGGCGGTCGCGTAATGTCGGGCGTATGCGTCATTTTAGACTCCGGTGGATGAAACTACCAGTTTGTGACAGAACCGTCGCGGCGCTTCAGGTGAGGCGCTTCCCAGAAACGAAAGCTCTCCGCCTTGACCGCCTCTTCGTTGACTCCCACACCGAGCCCCGGCAGATCGCTGACCGGGTAGTTGGGGCCGTCGAGGCGTGGCTGCACGGGGAAGAAGTCGGAATTATCGAAGCCCAGCTTTGCTTCGGGAGCCCTAGTCTCGAGCCAAGCGAAATTCGGCACCGCTGCGGCGAGGTGGATGGTTGCGGCTGTGCAGACTGGCCCGAGGGGATTGTGGGGCATCAGGTCCACATAGTGCGCCTCGCTCCAACCCGCGACCTTCATCGCTTCGGTGAGCCCGCCCACATTGCAAACATCGAGCCGGTTGAACTGATGGATTCCACGTTCGATGTAGGGCAGGAATTGCCACTTGCTGGCAAATTCCTCGCCTATCGCGAACGGGATGTCGGTCATCGTGCGCAGGGACTCGTAGGCCCCGGGTGTCTCGTCTCGTATCGGCTCCTCGAGGAAATCGAGCACGCCGCGGCCGAGCTTGTTACAGAAGCTCGCCGCCTCGGCCACCGACAGCCGATGATGATAGTCGATGCCGAGGACGACGTCGTTGCCCAACGTCTCGCGCGCCTTGTTCAGCATGGTTGCTGTAGGCCCGATCGACTCGCGCGGCTCAAAGATGTCCTTGCTGCTTTGCCCGATGGGGAAGAAGCGGATCGCCTGCCACCCTTGCGCGCGTAGTTCGCGAGCTCGTTCAATGGCAACATCGCCCTCGGCTTCATCTCCGGTCGAGGCGAAGGTAGGAATGCGGTCGCGCTGCTTGCCGCCCAGCAGTTGGTAGACCGGCACCCCCAACGCCTTGCCTTTGATGTCGTGAAGGGCAATGTCGATTGCGGAAATCGCCGCCTGCAGAACGCGCCCGCCTTCGAAGTATTGGCTGCGGTAGAGTTCCTGCCAGATCCGACCAATCTGCATCGGGTCACGGCCGATGAGAAACTCGCGAAAGTGCTCGATCGCGCCGGCCACGGCCATCTCGCGACCGCTTAAGCCGCTCTCGCCCCAGCCGAAGAGGCCGTTGTCGGTCTCGACTTTGACCAGCATTTGGTTACGCGTTCCGACCCATACCGGATAGGGCTTGATCGTCGTAATTTTAAGCTTCGTGGTCATCCACGCCCTCGTTTCACACGCATCCGCTTGGTCTCAGTTGGCCTTGAGGGCCATTTCTGTTTCACCGTCGAACAGATGCATCCGCTCCTGATCGAATTCGAGCCAAATCTGTTCATCGGGCGCGACGGCGATGGTCGGCGGCACACTGACATTGACGATGGCGCCGGACAGAAACGCTTGAACGAAGGTGACATCTCCGGTCGGCTCTACCGTGTAGGCCTTGGCAGGGACGCTTCCGGGCATCGCACTCTTGTGCAGCTTGATCGTCGAGTGACGTGCGCCGAGCACGACTTTCCTGGTTTTGGCCCTTTCGACCTTCCGGGCGTTATTTGGCGAGAGCTCGAGACGCCAGCCCTCCGCGCTGGTCAACACAGTGTTTCCGCTTGCCGTTGATGCCTCTAGCGGAACAAGGCTCATTGCCGGGCTGCCCACGAAGCTGGCGACGAACATGTTGACCGGGTGGGCAAAGACCTGCGCCGGCGAATCGTATTGCTGCAGGTAGCCGCCGTTCATCACCGCCATCCTGTCGGCCATGGTTACCGCTTCGAGCTGGTCGTGCGTCACGTAGATGATCGTCGCCTTGAGGTCCTGGTGGAAACGCTTGATCTCCGACCGCATCTGCACGCGCAGCTTTGCGTCGAGGTTGGAGAGTGGTTCATCCATTAGAAATACCGCCGGATCGCGAACAAGGGCACGTCCCAGGGCCACGCGCTGCTGTTGCCCGCCCGAAAGTTCGCGCGGCTTGCGCTCGAGCAGCTGCGTCATGTCGAGCACTCGCGCTGCTTCCTTGACCTTCTTGTCGATCTCGTCCCTTGGCAGTTTGCGCATCTGCAGCGGGAACGCGAGATTCTTGTAGACCGATTTCTGCGGATAGAGCGCGTAGTTCTGGAACACCATTGCGATATCCCGGTCCTTGGGATCCAGGTGGTTGACCACCCGGTCGCCGATGACGATGTCGCCAGATGTGATGGGGATAAGCCCCGCCACAAGATTGAGCGTGGTTGTCTTGCCGCAGCCTGACGGGCCAACAAGCGCAACGAATTCGCCGTCGTTGACCGTCAGCGAAACATTGTTGACAGCTTTGAAGCTGCCATAGGTCTTGACCAGATCTTTGAGGACCACGTGGGCCAACGGCAACTCCCCTAGTGCTTGACTGCGCCTTCCGTGAGGGCGCGTACGAAGTATCGTTGCAGGACGAGAAACAGGACCACGACGGGCACGCTCATCATGAAGCTGGCCGCCATCAGGCCCGGAAAGTCCGTCGTATTCTCCGAGAAGAAGCGCTGGATGCCGACCGGCAGCGTCAACTGCTCGTTTTTGGAGAGGAAGGTGTAGGCGTAGATGTACTCGTTCCATGCGCCGATGAAGGAATAGATCGCCGTGGCAATGATTCCTGGCGCCGAGAGCGGCATCACGATCAGGACAAAGGCCTGGAACCGCGTTGCGCCGTCGATGCGCGCCGCCTGCTCGAGTTGCACCGGGATGTTGTCATAGAAGCCCTTGAGGAGCCAGATTGCCAGCGGCAGGCCGAATGTGAGGTAGGTGAGGATGAGCGACCCATGCGTGTTTACCAGCCCGATCGCGCGCATCAGGATGAAGAGCGGCACGAGAAAGATCACTGCCGGGAACATGTTGCGAAGCAAGACGGCGAAGAACAGAAAGTTCCGCCCCGGGAAGGTAAAGCGTGAAAACGCGTAGGCCGCAGGAACTGCCACGATCACCGAAAGGATGGTCGTGGCGGTGGAGACGAAAAGGCTGTTCCAGAAGAAGCGCAGGAAGTCCTGGCCGACGCTGTTTTGCGGATCGAGCAGCTTCTGGTAGCTGGCGAGCGTGGGTTGGTCCGGCCACCATTGCGGCGGGAATTGCATGGCCGCGAAGCCGGACTTGATCGAGGTGATCAGCATCCAGATCATCGGCAATGCAGTGTAGAGCAGCATGAACACAAGGAAGATGCGTCCGCCCCACCGCCATCCATCGATGCGCATGCGGCGACGCCCCTGGTCTCGATGAGGAGCCTCGGCAATTGTGCTCATTCGCTCGCATCCCTCTGCTCGTTGCCGCTCAGCGCACGGACGTAGAAGTAACCGAGCGACATCAAGATCAGGAACAGCAGCACCGAATAGGCCGATGCCACTCCCCAGCGCTGGCGGCCGAAGGCGAGCTCATAAATGTGCGTGATCCAGATATGCGAAGCGTTCGACGGCCCGCCGCCGGTCATGATCCAGGGGATGATGAACGAATTGAAGTTGGCCACGGCAAGTAGAAGGATCGTCACCGTCGAGACGTTTCTCAAGTGCGGAAAGGTGACGTGCCAGAATCGCTGCCATGCATTGGCCCCGTCCACCTTTGCGGCGCGCAGCAACTGGTCGGGAACCGTCTGCAGGCCAGCCATCATCATGATCATGGCAAACGGAAACTCTCGCCAGATATTGACGACGATCAGCGAGGGCAGCACGGTGCTGACGCTGTCGATGAAATTCGGCGGCCGATCCGCCAATCCGAGGCCGACCAGCACCGCGCCAATGATCCCAAAGTCCGAATGGTAGATCCACTTCCAGATGTAGGACGCGGCGACCGCGCTGATGACCCAGGGAATGATCAGGACGGCGCGCAGGATGCCACGGCCGATAAAGTCACGATGGAGCGCCAAGGCGCAGGCAAACCCCAGGACAAATGAGATGAAAGTGGACCCGAGCGTCCAGATAAGAGTGTTCGAGGTGACCTTCCAGAACACCGGACTTGTGAGGATGGCGATGTAGTTGTCGATACCGACAAAAATCTTGTCCCGGAGCTGTAGGCCGGGAGGCGTATTAAAGAACGAAAGCTCGATCGTGTAGTAGATAGGGTAGGCAATGACGATGAGCATCACGGCGATCGCCGGAAGCACGTACGCGTAGTCAGCGCGATGCTCCCAGATCTTTTGCAGCACGCCTGGCCTATCGGGTTGCAGTCTTCGGCGAGTCTCGGCCTTGCCAGTCAAGATCGTCACTGTGCGGTGCCCTTGTTCGTCGGAACAAACCGGCTGCGATCGGGGCGCAGCCGGTCAGATCTTCAGGCTTGGACTAGAGTCCGCCGTCCATCAGGTCTTTTACCTTCTTGGCTGCGTCGTCCGCTGCCTGGTCGACCGTCATGGCTCCGGTCAGGGCATTCTGCAGCATGTCCGGGACGATGATGTTCATGATCTCGGGGGACTGCGGCAGTGCCGGGAACGGGATACCGTATGGCAGCATCGAGGTCGTGACATCGAGGAATTTGATGCTGTCCAGACGTTCCTTCATCCATTTGGTCTTGAAGCCGTTAAGGTTTCCCGGGTTCGAGCCGGCATAGGCCATCTTCAACGACCACTCGGGGCTCGTCCACATGCAGATGATAGCCTTTGCAGCCGGCTCGTCTACCTTGCCGCCCTCGACATATTCGGGCTTCAGGATGTGAATGTTGGAACCGCCAAACACGACGGCGCGCTTGCCGTCCGGGCCAGTCGGAATAAGGCCGTAGCGCATGTTGTCGATGACCGTCTGCGCCTTGGCCTTGTCCGTGTCCGTCGCCTTTTTCTGCAGGTCGAGCATGACGTTGTAGTCGGACGGGTGCGAGATCATCATGCCGAGCTGGCCAGCGAGGAAGAGGGGCTGGTTGTCGGCCTGCTGGTTGGTGAGCGCCGAAACCGGAACCGACTTGTCGCGAACGTACATGTCGTAGGAGGCTTGCAATGCCGCCTTGCTCTGCGGGCTATTGAGCTCGACTTCCTTGTAGGCCGGGCTCGCGGTTGCTTCGTCGAAGACGCCACCACCATAGGCCCACAGCTGCGGCATGAAGCGGTACGGCGTATTGCCGGCATTCTTGCGAGCCACGAGGCCGTAACCTGATATGCCGAGCTTGTCGTGGATCTGCTTAGAATACTTGACGACATCGTCCCAGGTTGCCGGAGCCTTCTCCGGATCGAGGCCTGCGCGCTTGAAGACGTCGGCGTTCCAGATGAACGCCATCGTCTCGTTGTTGGTGGGAATGCCGTAGGTCACCCCATCCCAGGTCACGGCCTTCATTGCGCCTGGCCAGAAATCCTCGGTCGAATATCCAACGTCCTCGGGTTTGAGTGGCTGCAAATAGCCCTTGGAGGCGAACTCGGTGCCACCCAGGATTTGCAGGCGGACCGCCATCGGCGCTGCATTGCCAAGGAGCGCGGTCCGGAACTTGTCCAGCAGGTCATTATAGGTGAGGGCTTGTTCCTCAAGCTGGATGTTTGGGTAGGTTTTGCGGAAGGTCTCGAAGAATTCCTTGTAATACTGGCGCAAAAGATCGGGGTCGCCCTCGAACACGCCTTGATACCAGAAAGTCAGTCGTCCCTTGTAATCGAGCGGGGTGACCTTGGCGCAATCGGCCGCCGTGTCGAAGTTCTCTGTGCCGGCAATGGAGCGCACATATTGCGGCGACCACTGGCTCAAGTCGACCGACGCCCCCAGCGCCGACGCGGACATCAACGATACCATCAAAGCAGTGGAGACAGTGCCGCGCAGGACGGCACCTCCGAGTGAAATCCTCGTCATAGGCATCCTCCAGGTTCTCCCATGCCGCTCTGCCTCGAGGCGAGCGGTCTTTGCTCGCCGGCTGGGCGTTGCCGCCAATGTATCCGTTCGAGCTGATTATACGTTTTCAGATCATGGATTGCCTGTCAATCGGAGAAATCGTACATTGTTTGTGGAAAGATCGCGTGATATCCGAGCAATCTATGTATTGATTGGAGACAGTCTTGGCCGAAACGAGCGATTTTAAAGCACAGCCACCCGATGGGATCGACGCTATCGGGGCCTCCAGCGAGGGCGCCTCGCTTTATCAACTGATCAGGGATGACATCATCGAAGGGCGGCTCGCTGCCAACGAACGGCTTGTCGTCACTGATCTCGCCCGGCGCCATGGCACCTCAACCAACCCAGTGCGCGAGGCTCTGCAACTGTTGCGCGGCGAAGGTTTTGTTACCTTCGTTCCTAACCGCGGAGCGCGTGTCCGGCCTATTGATCAGGACTTTGTTCGAGACATCTACGAGATAGGAGTCTTGATCGAGCCGGCACTGACGCGATGGTTCGTGAGTATGGCCACCGTCGAGGACATTGCTGAACTCGAACGCATCCAAGGGTTGATTGAAGAGAACGACTTCGCCGATACGGTCAGGCACAGCGAGCTGGACACCGCCTTCCACACCGTAATGTACCAGAGGCACTACAACCGCCACGCAGCCGAGCTTTGGTGGAAGCATCGCGAAGTGCTTCGAGCCGTGAGCCGGCGTTTCGACTTCACGCTCGCTCGGCGCGCCGCGATCCTTCGCGAGCATCGCGAGCTCATCGAGCATGTAAAAGCGGGAAACGCGAACGAGGCAGGCGAACTCATTGCACGCCATGTCGAAGGCTCCGGCCGGCACATCCTAGAACACATGCGTGCGCGTAACGCCGCTCGGGCAGGATAAAATACCTGGCCCCGCAACATCGCTATCCCGACCACTTCTGACAAAGGCAGTTGATATGAAAATCACCAGCGTTCGGCCGTGGCTAATCAAGTCCGATGCTTCTTATTGGGGAGAGTTTCTGTTCGTCGAGGTGACGACCGACGCGGGGGTGAGCGGCTGGGGCGAGATCACCACCACGACAAGGCTCGCCAATCGCGCCCTCTGTACGATCCTGCGGCAGATCGGTGCCGCTGTGACGGGCGAGGACCCGGCGCGTATCGAGTACCTGTGGCACAAGATATTCCGCAGCTTCACCTACATGGGCAGTCGCGGCGCCGCAGTCGAATGCGTCAGCGCCATCGACATAGCTCTTTGGGACATCCGAGGAAAAGTCCTGGATAAGCCGATTTACGAGCTGTTGGGTGGGCCGCTACGCGATGAGATCGCGCTCTACACCCACCCGAACCAGGCTAAGTTTACCAGCAAAGAGGCTGTGGTCCGCGAAATTCGAGACATCGTCGAGTCTGGCCACACTGCGCTCAAGTTCGATCCCTTCCCCCACCAAGGCCGCACCGCCGATGGGCTGCCTCGCGAACAGCGGGACGGCTACCTCGATGGCAGCATGACCCGCAAGGATGAGCGCGAAGCCGCCGAACTCACGGCTCTCATCCGCGAAACGGCGGGCCCTGATGTCGACATCCTCATCGATGCGCATGGCCGGTTCGACGTCCCGACCGCCATTCGACTTTGTCGGAGCCTCGAGGAAGCTGGTCAGATCGACTGGTTCGAGGAGCCCTGTCCGCCGGAGAGCCTCAACGCGCTGAGACAGGTCCGTGAGAAGGTCAGTGCCGCTATCTCTTGGGGGGAGCGCGGTCACACGAAGTGGGATTTCGTGCCGGTGCTCGAAAACAAGCTCGCTGACTACATTATGCCTGACGTCACTTGGACCGGCGGCATTACTGAACTCAAGAAGATTTCTGCCCTGTGCGAAGCCTACTACATCCCGGTCTCGCCGCATGACGCGGCAGGGCCGATCAACGTGGTTGCGGGAGCACAGGTGATGATGACCGTTCCTAACTTCTACAAACTCGAAACATCGGAGTGGAACCTTGGCAAATACGATCACCTCATCGACCGGCCGCTCGATGTTTCGAACGGCAGTCTCAAGCTTACGCCCAAGCCTGGTCTCGGCGTTGAGATGAACCGCGACTACCTTCAAAACCATGAGATAGAGCTGGACTAACTAGCAACGCACCACGCCGCCCCAGCGCGCGCGGCGATGAGCCCCGCCCACCAAAACGAGGATAAATCATGCCAGAGGCAGATGGAGCCGACGAGGCGCTCAATCGGGTGAACATGTATTCCAAGCCGTCCGACCTTCGCATCACCGACATGCGGGTAGCGGAAATTGTCGGGGCGCCGTTCACCACAGTGCTGCTTAAGATTTACACCAACCAGGGCATCGTCGGGCTTGGCGAGGTGCGCGACGGCGCCAGCGCCACTTACGCGCTGATGCTGAAGAGCCGGTTGCTTGGCGAGAACCCTTGCAACATCGATCGGCTGTTTCGCCGGATCAAGCAGTTCGGCGGGCACGGTCGGCAAGGCGGCGGTGTATCGGCAGTTGAAATCGCGTTGTGGGATCTTGCCGGTAAGGCCTATGGCGTCCCGGTCTACCAGATGCTCGGCGGCCGGTTTCGAGACAAAGTGCGCGTCTACTGCGATACCGACGCCACCGTGCCGAGCGGCACCGAGACCGGAAAGCGCCTCAAGCAGCGCATGGAGCTCGGCTTCACTTTCCTCAAGATGGATTTGGGACTGATGCAGATTGCGGATGTGCCCGGTGCGGTCGTGTTTCCTGCCGGCTCACTGGAAGGATACCGCGACCATCCCAGTCGCGGGCCATTGAAGACCATCGAAGAGCGCCGTGTGCGCAACGCTGCGTACGATTTGCATAACGTCCAGCACCCGTTTACCGGCCTCCACTTTTCAGACAAGGGCCTCGACCTGCTTGAGCAATACATCGCCGAGGTTCGCGAGGTCATCGGCATGGATGTGCCGCTCGCCATCGACCATATCGGCCATATCTCGATGCAGAACGGCATTCGCCTTGCCCGGCGAATTGAAAAATACGTGCCAGCCTGGCTCGAGGATGTGATCCCATGGCAGTATACCGAGCAATATCGCCAACTGCAGGACGCCACCACGGTCCCGATCTGCACTGGTGAGGACATATACCTCAAAGAGGGCTTCGAGCCTCTGCTCAACAGCGGCGGCGTCGCCGTCATCCACCCGGACCTGCTCACCAGCGGGGGCATCCTCGAGACCAAGAAGATCGGCGACATGGCGCAGGACAAGGGTGTCGCCATGGCCATCCACATGGCGGAAAGTCCAATCGCCGCAATGGCCGCGGCACATGTCGCGACCGCGACCGAAAACTTCACGGCGCTTGAATACCATTCCGCCGATGTCGACTGGTGGGACGATATCGTCACGGGCCTTCCCAAGCCGCTGGTGAAGAACGGCTTCATCACAGTTCCCGACAAGCCCGGCCTGGGGATTGACGACGTTGTCGATGAGGTGATCTCGCAGCATCTGCAACCGGGTGTTACCGGCATTTGGCAGCCGACGGATCACTGGGACGATGAATATTCCTGGGATCGCACCTGGAGCTGAGGCAAAAAGGAAAACGAAGATGAAGATCACCGATCTCCGCTGCGCCGTTATCGGGAAACACCCGATCGTCCGCATCGTTACGGACGAGGGCCTCTATGGCTTGGGCGAAGTCGAATTCACCAAGTCCTATCTCAAGCCCTGGGTGCTGCATTTCCGCGAGGCGCTGGTCGGCGAGGATCCGACCGACGTCGAGAGAGTAATGCTGAAGATCCGCCAACGCGGCTCTTTCAAGCCGTACGGCGCGGCGGTGAGCGCTATTGAACATGCGCTTTGGGACATTGCTGGCAAGGCCGCGGGCGTGCCCGTCTATAAGCTGCTCGGCGGCAAGGTGCGGGACAAGGTGCGCGTCTACAACGGCTCGATTCGCCAGAAACGCACGGGCGATCGGCCGGAGGATTACGCCGCTGACGTCAAGTGGATGATGGAGCAGCCGCAGAACTTCTTCATGGTCAAACAAGGCATCTCGTTCCACTCCAACATGAAGGACACCATCGAGGGCTTCCACTACGGCGTGACGCAGAAGAAGGCCGGCTATCACGGTGCCATGGACCAGGGCGTTATCAGCGAACGCGGTTTCAATCACATGCTTGACTGCGTGATCGCGATGAAGGAAGTGCTGGGCGACAAAGTCAGTCTGGCGCTCGACTGCGGCCCGGGCTGGATGCTCCCCGATGCGATCAAATTCGCTCGCGCGGTCGAAAAATACAATTTGATGTGGCTCGAGGATATGCTGACAGGCGACTACGTGCCGTGGGTCAATCCGCAGGCCTATCGGGAACTGACCACTTCCACCTCTACGCCAATCCACACCGGAGAGCAGATCTACCTGCGGCACAATTTCAAGGAACTGATCGAGACGCAGGCGGTGCGCGTCATCGGCCCCGATCCAGCCGATATTGGCGGCATTGCAGAGCTCAAATGGGTCGCCGAGCACGCCTACATGCACTCGATCCTCATGGCACCGCACGGCACCGCAAACGGCCTGCTGGGCCTCGGCGCGTTGATCAATGTCTGCGCTACGCTGCCGGCAAATTACGTCGCCTTCGAATATCCGAGCGCCTCCGACCCCTGGTGGGAGGATCTGGTAATCGGCTTGCCGCCGCAGATCGTGAAGGACAGCATGGTGGACCTACTGGAAGCGCCGGGCCTGGGGCTCGATATCGACGCCGAAAGGGCCAGGAGATATCTCAGAGAGGAAGATTCGGGGTTCTTCGACTGAACCTCACTCCACACGCGCTGAGGCCAAACGCAAAAAGCGTCCTCGACGCGTATGCGTGAGGAGCTTTCTACGAGGCGACTTGAATGGGCAACTGCCGGCGAGGCGGCGTCGAAAGCGGTGATGCGGCATAGGTCGGAGCGCAACCTCCGGGTACCGCCCCCCTGTTTCGACATTCGAATTCCTTAGACGCCACAAATACTACCTTATGGGTCCCGACATCCTGCCAGCTTATCAACGCGACGCTCGAGGGATAGTAGTGCGTCTGCAAGAGCCGGCACGCACTCAAGACCGGATATCCACGAGCCACATGCGAAACGCTCTTCTGCTGGCATTTTGCGACCGATAATCCGGGCAATACTCCGATGTTCGGCCCTCATGATGCGCTGGCGGAATCCATCGGATTGCCGGCCCTGTCTGTTTGAAATCCAACTGTCACTCCGGTCTGACCTCTGCGCACTTCACCGGCGAGAGCGGCGATTGGATAGCATCCTGACGAAGTACCGAATGAAGGATGCACTACGCCGATCGTATCCAGATAGCCTTTTTGCGATCAAACTCCTGGCCCTGCCAGAGCGCTCAAGGTGTCTGGCCTTATTGCGATTTCACCAGTCCCGAGAAACCGGCGACAGCCAGTAGGCTGAGCGCCCAGCCGATCACCGACTGGAAGAAATAGTACCTCAAAGTGAAGGTGCCGGTTGGTTTCAGCGAGTCCGGCCGCCAGTACTCCTTTTGTCCGATCGACGCCACCGGCAGAAGAACATCAAGCGAATACATCAATGCATTGAATTCCGGGTAGCTGGCTGCCTCCGGCTGATTGCGAAAACAGGTCAGTTGGTTCTGCCCGACTTCGGCACGTCCCCTCAGATCCTGTCCCGCAGACGGCATGAAGCGGGTTTCGGTTCGTTGCAGATCGCACATCGTCCATTCGGGGGAGCGCAGCACGACCGGGCTATTCGGTTTCATCGCGCCACTTCGGTAGGCAATCCCAAAGACCCCAGCGCCAATCGCCCAGAAGAGCATCAGCCAGACCAGCGCCAGAAGTGGCTGCCGCCCATAGCGCAGCGTCACCGCAAGGATGGCGTCCATAACCGCCAGGACGACCCTCAAGGCCGGGTTCTTGGCACGCGCCCGACGTGCCTTTCGCTGCAGCCGCTCCTTGGTGATGAGGACAGCGCGGGCTTCCTCGTCATGGCCCATTTCCCTAAGGACCTTCGACAGCTGCTCATAGGGTTGAGGCCAGAAGTCCGCCCCCCAGCGTTCAGGCGTTTGGCGTGCAAGCCAGTCAAGGCGGCTTTCCGCGTCCGCAGGACCACCGATAAAAGCGCCGTACCGGCAACGGTTTAAAAGCAAGTCGCCGGTTTTCGGCCAACTCGCCATCTCGTCATCAATCGCACCGATTGTCGTGGCTGTCAGGTCGAGTGTGCCCTCGACCGATGCGTTTTGCCGCAAAAAGAATGCGCCGTCGATCGTGGTTCGATTGAGCCGCAATGCATAGCCCCCCGGCTGCGAAAGTGAGGCCGACGTGCAATCAATGTCGCCACCAAATCGGGCACCGAGCAAACGTGTCTCGCCGACAATGATTGCCCCTCTTAGGGCGAGGTCGCCTGCCGCCACAATCCCGTCACCGTTCAGGACGACTTCTCCCGGCCGCTCCAGGCGAGCCCCGACCGCATTGACGTCACCACCAAGGCGGACGGCAGAAAGATTGAGACCACCACGCACATCGGCGCCGCGCAGCAGAATGCCCCCACTGGTTTCCAGTCCATCGGCGTCGAGCGCGATGCCGTCCGGCGAAGCAATCGAGACGCCATCCGCTTCGATGCTGCCGCCGATACGCGCGCCGGGGAGCCGGATTTCGCCAGTTACGATCGCGGCACGAAGCGAGAGGCAGCCCCGTGCTTCGAGCCTATCAGCCTGCAATCCGGGCAAGGCTGAGCCATCCAGGAACAGATTGTCGATAATCGCGGAGCGCAATATCGGCGAGGCTTCGAAATGGCAGTCCTTAAGGCCAATGTCGCGGGGAATTCTGCATCCCTCGAGGTCGAGGATACCGGTGATCCACGCTCCGGTCAGCCTTAGCCCTTTTTCATGGAGACGGTATTCATCGTTGCCGAGAATGAGATACCGCAAAAGCTCCGCCCGCACCGTTCGCTCGGGATCTTCGTCTCGCGGGCGCAGGCCGTCGCCTAAACGGTCGAAGTCGCCCATTTGGAGATGCGCAACCACCTTTTCTTCTGCCACGCTGAGCGGGCGATAGTCAGCAAGGCTTAGTGCGGCGGGAACGGCAGATACCGATTGCGAGGCTTTCTCGTTCATGAAATCGGCATCCGTTTGGATCCGGCTACATCTATTGATCCGACACAGCGTTGCAGGGGAGCAAACCTACGCGATTTGCGCATCATCCGATCGACTTGAGATGTCTGAAAATTCATAAGATCGTTCCCTCCAGCACGACGTCTACGCTAATCCCCGCCGGTGGGCGTGTCGCCAATCAAATGGGCGTTCCGACGTGGCACAGAGCATGTTCCGCACGTAAGCCTTGTGCCAGCGTGATTGATTTCGCCGTTTTGGATACAGGTCAAGAGATGGCACAAAAATGCGCTCCGATGCGGCGGCATATCGGACCACAGGCATAGTTTCTGGATTCAGTGCCGATCACAGTCCGATGCAGCCGATGCTAATGTGTTGCCAAGACCGACCAAAACTCGCGGATCGACATCGCCGCGCGAGTAGATGCATGAACTTAAACCTACCGACCCGGAATGCGCGCTACCACTCCACCTGAACCCGTTGAAAGCCTGCGCGATGCCAGACGACCAAGCAACATCCCAACCGCGCCGATCAGGATTGCCACAGGGCGTGGTCCTTCTCGCAAGCTTCCTGTTTGTGGTCTGGCTGGTGGTCAATTCATCGGTTGAAGCCCCGATCGTGGCCGTGGGCGCTCTGGTATCTTTCGTCTTGGCATCGATCTTCGTGCGTCGCGGCGATGCCTGGAAGATCACGGTAACGCCAACCAAGGTTCTGCATTCCATTGCCTATACCGGCGTTTTCCTCGTCGAGTTGGTAAAGGCAAATATGAACATGCTGCGCTATGTCTACGCGCCGCGCATTGTTATTCGTCCGGGGATCGTCAAGGTCAGGATGCCACTCACATCGCCGATCGGTCGGCTGGTCCTTGCCAATTCAATCGCGCTTACGCCCGGCTCGCTTGTCATGGATCTTAGAGGTGACGCCCTCTTCGTTCATTGGCTTGACGTAAAGACCACCGACCCGGAAGAAGCGACGCGGATGATCATCGGTCCTTTTGAGAAGCACCTGGGGGCGGTATTTGGCTGAAATCATCCTGCAGATTGCCGTGGTCCTGATCTTCTTCAGCATCGTCTTTGGTGTGCTGCGGCTGATCATCGGCCGCACGGCGATCGATCGTGTGGTGGCGATCGACATGCTGACCGTTGTGACTATCTCGTTGATAGCGCTCTACGCCCACATATCAGGACGCTTTGTCTATATCGACGTTGCACTTGTCTACGGACTGCTGAGCTTTCTGGCGGTTCTTGCCATTGCTCGTTTCCTGGAAAAGGGGCCATAGCCGCCATGCTCGAGATGCTCATCCTGTTGGTGTGCGGGAGCATTCTGGTGAGCGGAGTGCTGGCCGTCTTGCTGAGCAATCTCATGGCGGCGATGGTCAGCGCGGGTCTCGCAAGCCTGTTTGCGGCCGCGTCCTATGTGCTCTTGGCCGCGCCAGATGTCGCCATGGCCGAGGCAGCGATCGGCTCGGGCCTGGCAACACTGATCTTCCTTTACGCGATCCGCAAGACCAGAGGCGCAGGAGCGGTCGATGAGTGAGCTGATCGGCAGTCTGACGATCCTCGTTGGGGCGTTCTTCCTCTTTTCCGCGGGTATCGGGCTGCTGCGCATGCCTGATGTCTTCACCCGCATCCAAGCGGGCACCAAAGCCTCGACCTTGGGCAATATTCTCGTTCTTGCCGGACTTGGCATCTATCATCCGGACTGGTCGTTGAAGCTTTTGATCATCGCCTACTTCGTGCTGATGACCAATCCGCTGTCGTCACATGCGCTGTCGCGGGCGGCGCACGCAATCCGTACGCCGATGGCGGCGGCGACCGTCGTTGATGCCCTGCGCGACGAGAACGACCGTGCTGGCAAAGAGGGCTCGGCATGAGGCGCGTATTTGGCCTGCTCTGTGTGCTGATATTCGGCGTCATCTTTGCTTCACTCGTGAGCGACTATGACGAGCGCCAGACGCTCTCGGCGCTGGCAGTTCACTATCTGACTGAGGTGCCCGCCGATCTTGGTGCGCCAAACGTTGTGACCGGAATTCTGATTACCTTTCGGGGATTTGATACGCTCGGCGAAGTCGCGGTGCTATTCATGGTGGCGGCGAGTGTGGGCCTGCTCCTTACGGGCGAGGCGGGCGGGAAAGCACCTTCCCGCGATAGCGCATCCCATATCATTGGTCGCGGCCCGAGCGAACTGGTGCGCAATGGTGCAGAGGTGGTTCTTCCGCTGATCTTCCTGTTTGGCGCCTATGTCATCATGAATGGTCACCTGTCGGCCGGCGGTGGTTTTCAGGGGGGCGCAGTCGTTGCTTCCGGTGTCATGCTCCTGATGCTCGCCTACCCTTCCGGATCGATCAACCACGGCTTTCTCAGCACAACGGAATCGCTTGCAGGTGTGTTCTACGTCCTGATCGGCATCGTCGGTATTGCCTTCGGCAGCGGGTTTCTGGACAGCCATATTCTACCACGCGGCAATTTTGGGACGCTGATCAGCGCCGGGGCGATCCCGCTGATTTCGGCGCTCCTGGGCATCAAGGTCGGCGCGGAATTGAGTGTCATTATCGACCGGTTTCGCAGCTAGACGAGATGGGAAGCGCCATGGGGCTGCCGATATCACACATACTTCTGGCCACCGGATTTCTTCTCATCCTCATTGGTTTCTGGGGAATGCTGAGACATCGCAACATCCTTCGCATCATCATCGGTTTTTCGCTGATCGACACAGGCATGCACATCGTCCTCGTGGCGACCGGCTATGTCACCGGCGGGACGGCGCCGATTATCGACGAGGCACTCAGCGCTTCAGACGCGGCCAAGCACGCCGTCGATCCGATTCCGGCCGCGCTCGTCGTTACGGCCATTGTCATCGGCTTTTCGGTGACTGCAATCATGCTGTCCTTCGCGATCCGACTCCACGCCGTGAGGAAAACACTCTCGATTGACGCGCTGACGGAGTCCAAATGGTAGACAGCCTTCTGCAGCCGCTGAATATTTTCTTGCTTGGCATTGGCGGAGGATTTCTCATCCCCCTGCTCTACCGTATCGCCAAGCCATTGCCGGCGGTTGGTTTCGTCGTGGCGATGCTGGGAATGACCGTCATTTCATGCGTCTGCCTTTGGCGAATCCACAACGGCGAGCCGACCTTCGAGATCCTGACGGCTGGCAGCGTGCCACCGTTCTCGATCAATTTGCGGTTTGGTCCATGGGAAGGTTTTTTCTCTGTTTGCGTCAATGTTGTCGGGCTTCTTGGCGCCTGGCATCTCTGGGAGCGGCTGCGCTTAAACTATTCGGCACTTCTGCTGTACCTGATCCTGATCATGGGCATCAACGGGATGGTAATGACCCGCGACCTGTTCAACCAGTTCGTGTTCCTGGAGATCATGTCGATCGGGACCTACGGGCTTCTTGGATTGGAGCGGACCCCGGCAGCGCTTGCGGCCAGCTTCAAGTACATCATGGCGACGGTGCTCGCCTCCTCGTTCTTTCTTTTGGGCGCCGGGCTCCTCTATCATGTGACCGGTACACTCAATATCGACGAGATGGTCACCAACCGGGCGGCGATAACCGGGCCGATCGGGGCGACTGCGCTGCTGTTCGTGCTTGCCTGCCTCGTACTCGAGCTGAAGCCGTTCCCTGCCAACGGTTGGGGGCTCGACGTCTACGAGACGGCCCACAGCGGCATCGCCGCGCTTTCCTCCGTCGCAGTGTCGGCCGGCGTGTTCTTCGCTCTTTTCAAGCTGCTGCCGCTCTTTGAAGATCAGCTGGGCATTCTCGCAGTGTCGGGCGGCGTCACCTTCCTATTCTCCAATCTCGTTGGGCTGAGGCAGACAAGCGTGCAGCGGATGCTCGGCTACTCCTCGATCGCACAAATGGGGCTGCTGGTGCTGGCGCTTGCGCTGCTCCACCACCTCGAGGCCGAGCAGTCGCTGCCGCTGGTTGTCGGGGGTCTCTTCGTCAATCATCTGTTGGCCAAGGCCGGCCTGTTCTGGCTTGCCGGCATCGTCGAGCGCACCGAGGTCGACCGTTGGTCCGATATTGCCGGAAATCGTCTTTTGCTCTCGATCCTTGCAGTGTTCTTGGTCGCTATTTCCGGGCTGCCGCCCTTCCCAGGGTTCTGGGCGAAATGGGAACTCGTAATGCAAGCTGCAGCTGGGGAGCGATCTGTCTGGATCGCTGTCATCCTGGTCGGATCGCTGCTTGAGGCAGCCTATATGTTCCGCTGGTTCAAACAGGCGACGCGACCGCCGTCGAGCGCGAAAGACACCAGCTCTCCGACAGGAAACCCTGCCTCGCTCGAGCTTTCTCCATTCAGGTTGTTTCCGGTGGTGGCCAGCGCTGTGTTGCTGTTTGTGAGCGGCACCGTGGCGGCGGCTCTTGCGGGCGCAGCGTCCCCATGGCTTGTCGCGCCCCTTTGTGTCGGTGGCCTGCTTTGCCTTCTCGATGGGCTTCCGGGTAGGATCAAGTGCGTATTGATGCTGGCGGCGGTGCTGGTTGTCGGATCGTGGATCGCTGCCGACCTCGAAGGTTTGCCCCGACTGTTTGCTGCACTTCTTCTTGCCGGCGGTCTGGTCATTGCTTTTGCCAGTCTCTATCGGGCCGATCCTCGCCAGGGCTTCTATCCAATGATGGCGATCCTGCTTTTGTCGATCGCCGGTCTGTTGCGCGCCGCTACCAGCCTGGAGTTCTTCTTCCATTGGGAAATCATCACTCTCTCTTCCTATTTCCTGATCGCGCAACGGCCCGGTGCTCACTCCTATGTGTTGCAGTTCCTGCTTTTTTCCCTGGTATCGGCCTTTTGCCTGCTTGCAGGCTTTGGCGTTGCCACCGATGCCAACCGCAGCACCGCGCTTTCGGCTTTCGCTACGGCTGGCCCGGATGCGGCGCGTGCCTTCATGTTCCTCGCGATCGGCTTTCTGATCAAAGCCGGCGCGGTTGGCGTTCATGTCTGGCTGCCTGGCGCCTATGCCGAGGCTGACGACGACCTGTCGGCAATGCTTTCCGCCGTGATCAGCAAGGTTGCGGTCTTCGGGCTGTTCATGGTGACATACCTCGCCATTCGCTCTGACGTCGGACTCGAAATGGCGCACGTGATGGGTTGGATCGGACTACTGACGACCGTCGCTGGTGCCGTTATGGCGTTCCAACAAACCGATCTGAAAAGAATGCTCGGCTATTCCAGCATGAGTCAGATTGGCTACATCATCACGGCGATAGCGTTGATGAGTCATCTCGGTTGGGTCACGGCGTTCTACCTTGTTGCCAATCATCTGATGGTCAAGGGTGTCCTCTTTCTTGCAGCCACAGCCGTCATTCTGCGAACCGGTACCCGATTGTTCGATGAGCTCGGTGGCCTCGCCAGGGAAATGCCTCTCACCTTTGCTTGCGTGATTGTTGCCCTTGTCTCGATGTCCGGCCTACCCCCACTTGCCGGCTTCGGCGGCAAGTGGTTGCTGCTAAGCGCAATGATGGACAGGGGCTGGTATGGTCTCGCGATCGTTGCCGTCCTCGCGACCTTCATCGGTTTCTTATACATGTTCAGATTTGGCTATTCGATCTTCCTTGGTCCAAGAAGCCCCGCAGCTGAGGCTGTGGCGGAGGCGCCCTTGCCGCTCTTGGCCGCGCAATTCGTTCTAGTCCTCGCAATTGTCTTGCTGTCGTTCTTTCCGAAGCTGGTAATGGATCCGGTGTCTGCGGCGATCGATCCTTATTTCGCCTCGACTCTGGTCTGGCAGGGGATGTCGCTTGAGACCATCTATGGCTACTGGAATCCTATCCCCATCATGGCAGTCACTGTCGCGATCACAGCGGTTCTTTTAGGGGGCTTCCTATTGGTCTATCGAACCGGGCGCGGGCGCTCCATTCCCGTCAGCACGACGCATTTTTATGCCTTCTATCGATCGGCGTTTGCACCGCTCGTTACCCCAATTGCAAACTTTATCTGGGACGGAATCTGCGATCTGACGATCGGCGCGGCGGGAGTAGTGCGAAGGGTCTACACGGGCAACGGCCAGACATACGCGCTCTATGTGCTCTACTATGCAATCGCGATCTATCTGCTGGGGACGTTCAGGCTTCTTCCAGCTTGATGTCCGGCAGCGGCCCAACAATCTTGGCCCCTGTCATCGCTATTGGCCGGCCGCCTGTGCGATCCCACCCAGAATGCGGCTCGGAAGGAAAATTATCAGTGATGCAGCGCCCTCGATCACCGATGCGCCGTCGGCCAGCATCGTCTGGCTAGCCGGCGCTTGGTCTTCTCTGAGAATACTGCGCATCAAGGCATCGTTGTTGACCACGTCCATTAGCGTGGGTGAACTGGCAAAGACACTATGCCTGCCACCATCGATGTCGGAGACATCGATAACCGCGATCTCTCTCTTTTGAAGGGCAGCAACCTCGGAGCCGCTGCCGACACGCGGGTGACCACCCGCCAATCGCCGGGAAAATCCGAGAGCGCGATCGCGCTGTGAGACGATGATTGCAAATGGTCGCGGGATGTCACCAATGTCGTCAATCTGGCTCAGGAAGACGTCGACATCGATATCAGGTGCGGCGAGAACGACGCCACCCAGCCGCTTCAACGTGCTGGTACGCCCCCTGAGGGCCAGATCGCGCAACGCTTCCGTGACGACATAGGCGCCCATGGAATGACCAACCAGGATGATTCTCGTTGCATTGGTCTCTGCGGCGATCTCGATCGTCTCGGCAAGTCCTCGCCGGCCAACGAGGGCACTGTCACGATCGAAGACGTAAAGCGGGATCGACGCTCCTGACGGCCAGGCGTAATGCAGCGAGACCGACTTGATATTGTAGTCGTAGCTGATCTGGGCGTTGCGGAAGACGCTGTCGGCGAAGTTGTTGTTGTATCCGTGAACGAAGATGAAAATCTCGCGATTTTCCGATGCCCGCTGCGCGAGCGCGACATTCATCTGCCTGATGAAGTCCTGCCGCTCGGCAATCGGCTGATAGGTCCGTGCTGAAAAGTGCCTGCTTGGATCAGGAGCACGGCCGCTTTTCTCGACGCGGCCGGCAACGTGGTTTTGTGGTATGCCAATGTCGAGTTTCGCAAAATTCAACGTCCTCGATCGCTCGGCCGAATACGGCAGCGAAAGATTGTCGGATCGGGCGCGGGTAGTCGCGACGTAGATTGGAACGATTGCCCGTGGTTCTGCTCCTGACGATGATGCCGTGGGAAGGCCAAGCACGGCGCGTGGTCCGCCACAGCCGACGAGAGCCAACAGGATGATCACAATGACTGACAATCGAATTGAGGACACGGGCTCGACCTAATTCCCTGGCAAGCTGCTAAAATCGTTCAACAACAAAGACAATCGGCTGGATCGTTCACCCTGGCCACACGCATGAGGCGAAGCACTTCCTTGTTCTAAGCTATCCGCGGCGGGTGCGGTAGACGAATTCCAGCTGTTGCTCGCAGCATCCAGATTTTCGTGTCGTTCCGGCGACAGAATGATGCGGAAAATCTTTGCGCCGATAGAGACCTCCCGCCGATTGCCAAAATCTGGACTGCAGGCATGTTTGCGGGATTCTATGCTGATCACTTCGCTTCTTGAACCGCTCTATAGTTCTTAACCAGAGCGCCTGCGCCTTCGGTTCCGAAGACCACGCAAGCCGAGCCGGACGTTAAAGGAGCACGATCACTTGAGTCCCTACTCAGGACTTCTACCGTTCGCGTTGATTACTGGCACAGATCGATTGATGTGTAATGGGCGCATATTTCCGATGCCCAGTGACGCATCAAACCCGCCAAAATGCATTTATCTCATTGAATCTATCCCATTTTTACAGCTGTCCGCGCATGGAGAAACGCCATCGCGCCAGTAGGTATCCGGGGGAACCGCCCATGAAGATGCATCTGGCTACTTCGAAATCCCGCGCAATGTTTGGCGTGTCGGTCGCTATGCTGGCGACCATCCTCCTGGCGGGTTGCCGAAACGAGGAGGAGGCTTCTGAGCGCCCTCCAAGACCGGTCAGAACCGTCGCGGTTTCATTCAATCCCGAGGATACATATGGGTCGCTCGTCGGGGAGATCCGTCCGCGTACAGAAACCAGCTTCAGCTTCAGGCAGGGAGGCGAGGTGCGCGAGCGCGACGTCGAGGTTGGCGACCTCGTGAAAGTGGACACCGTTCTCGCCCGTCTTGATACCGAAGACGCTCAGGACGCAGTGCGAAAAGCTGAAGCAAATCTCTTTGCGGCTCAGGCCCAATTCCAGAACGCAGAGACCGAGCGTGCGCGTCAGCAGCAACTTTATCCCCGCACATCAACCCGTCAGGCTTTCGATGCAGCGACCGCCCAGGCGAGTATGGCACAGGCTGGTGTAGACGCGGCACAAGCCGGTCTGCGAATAGCGCAGACCAATCTTGACAACCGCGTCCTGAAGGCAAATGCCGCAGGCGTCGTCACCGCGATCGGAGGTGAAGTGGGACAGATCGTCGGCGGTGGACAAATGGTGGTGCGGGTTGCCCAGCTTGGAACACGTGACGCGGTTTTCCAGGTTCCCGAAGCCACAATCCAGACGACCGGAGGCGATGCCCGCGTAGACGTGCAGCTTCTCAGCAACCCCGCCATCAAGGCGACAGGAACGGTTCGAGAGATTTCGCCGACTGCTGATCCGATCACCCGCAACTTCACGGTCCGCGTCGGGCTCGATACCGCGCCCGACGAATTCCGCTTCGGAAGTGCCGTGCGTGGTACAATCCGGCTTTCCGGTGAGCCCGCGGCGCGGCTGCCAATAACAGCACTTTTCAGCCAAGGTAGCGAAAGTGCCGTCTGGGTTGTCGATGCGGCCAGCAAGACGACAAAGCTTGTGCCGGTCGAGGTCCATCGCTTCGACACGAAAGATTTCCTTGTGACCAAGGGCCTCTCAAGCGGAGACAACGTGGTGGTTGCCGGAGTGCAGCAACTGCGCCCGGGCATGCCGGTTCGCTTGCTTGAAGGAAGCGTCGAATGAACGAGGGCTTCAATCTATCGCTCTGGGCGATCCAGCGACGGAGCCTTGTGATCTTCCTCGTGGTTCTAAGCGCCATAGCGGGCATCCTTGCCTACATCAATCTGGGACGCGACGAGGATCCAGAGTTTACCTTCAAGACGATGATCGTCTCCGCCGGGTGGCCGGGCGGAACGATTGAGCAGACCACGGATCAGATCACCGACCGTCTGGAAAGGACGCTCGAAGAGGTGCCCCACCTCGACAGTCTGCGCAGCCTGACAACGGCCGGACAATCAATCGTCTACGTGACGCTCGACGATTCAACGCCGCCCGATCAGGTCGGAGAATCCTGGTATCAGGCCCGCAAGAAAGTCGGAGACATGGTGTCGACGCTGCCAGCTGGTGTGCGCGGACCCTTCTTCAACGATGACTTCGGTGACACCTTCGGCATCATCTATGGCTTTACATCCGATGGCTTTACCGATCGCGAAGTCCGTGACTGGGCCTACGAGGCCCGCACCCGGCTGCTCAAGATCGACAATATCGGCAAGATTCAGCTTATCGGGACCCAGGACGAGACGATCTATATCGAATTCTCGACCGAGCGGCTCGCTAGCCTCGGCCTCAGTGCTGCAACAGTGATCGGAACTATACAGGCGCAGAACGCCGTCCTGCCTGCAGGTCTCATAACCTCGGCGCAGGATCGAACAATTCTTCAGGTTTCCGGCAGTCTCGCCGACGAGGCAACGCTGCGGCAACTGAACATTCCAACCGCATCCGGCTTCGTGCGTCTTGGAGATATTGCCAGTGTCGTGCGCGGAACCGTAGATCCGCCCCAGCCGCGATTCCGCATCAAGGGTAAGCCGGCTATCGGTATCGCCATCTCCATGGCGTCGGGGGGCGACATCCTGCAGCTTGGCCAGAATATCGAAGCGACGATGCAGAAGCTTGAGGACGATCTGCCAATTGGCATCAACCTCACGCACGTCGCGAGCCAGCCTGCGGTCGTCAAGACAGCGATCCGCGGCTTCACAACCTCGCTCGGCCAAGCAGTCGTCATCGTTCTCGGTGTGAGTTTCCTGGCTCTCGGAATTCGAGCCGGCATCGCGGTTGCCGTGTCAATCCCGCTTGTTCTTGCCTTGACCTTCCTGTTCATGGACATATCAGGCATTGCCCTGCAGCGCGTCTCGCTGGGAGCATTGATCATTGCGCTGACGCTGATGATCGATGACACGATGGTCACCGTCGAGACGATGATGGCGAAGCTTGAGCAGGGTTACGAGCGGGTTCAGGCGGCGTCCCACGCCTACACTTCAACCGCATTTCCGATGCTGGCCGGCACGCTGGTAACGATCGCTGGCTTCATTCCTGTCGGTTTTGCAAGCAGCTCTTCGGGCGAGTATGCGCGATCCCTTTTTCTGGTGATCGGCTTCGCGCTCATCGTGTCCTGGCTCGTGGCGGTGCTGCTGACACCGATCGTTGGTCTTGCCGTCCTGAAATCAGGGACTGCAACGGGTCCGAAGGAGGATGGAGCACTCATCCGCGGCTTCAAGAACCTCCTGTACGCCTGCATGCGAATGCGCCTCCTTGTCGTGCTTGCCACCGCCGCTTTGTTTGTGGCTGCTCTCCTTGGATCGTCCGCCATGAAACGGCAGTTCTTTCCAGCGTCAGACAGGCCGGAGCTTATCCTGCAGCTCACCCTGCCGCAGAGTGCATCGCAGGATGCGACCGCCGTTGACGTCTCGAAGGCGGAAGAAGTTCTGGCCGCCGACGAGGATGTGGCTGACTGGAGCTTTTATATCGGCTCCGATCCCGTTCGCTTCTACCTGTCGATGGACCTGCAGGCTCCAGCACCCTCCCGTGCCCAGGCAGTGGTGATCGCCAAGAGCGTTGGTGTGCGCGAGGCGCTGCAGGCACGCTTGCAAAAGGCGCTCGACGAGAAATTGCCCGATATCATCGTGCGCGTTTCGCCGCTGGAAATGGGACCGCCGGTTGGCTGGCCTGTTCAGTACCGGGTCAGTGGACCGGATATTCCGGGCGTGCGAAATGTCGCCTGGCAAGTCGCCGACGCCATCAGCAAGGTTCCGGGCGTCGTCCAGCCCAACCTCGACTGGAATGAGCCGGTTCGAAAAATCGTCATCAATGTCGATCAGGATCGTGCCCGGCTGGTGGGCCTCAATTCCTCTGTGATTGCCCAGACGCTGTTCGCCACGGCATCGGGAATTCCGATCACGCAGGTTCGGGACTCGATCTACCTTATCAATGTGGTGGCGAGAGCGGCCGCCGACGAGCGCGTCGACATCAGCACCATTCGCACACTGCAGATCCCCGTCGGCCCCAACAATACGGTGCCGCTCTCCAGCATCGCCACGATCGACTACCAGACCACACAGCCCGTCATCTGGCGTCGCGATGGCTCGACGACGATCACTGTTCAGGCAGACACCGCCGAAGGTGTGCTGGCGGCCGGTGTCGTCGAAGCTGCGGCTGCCAAGATCGATGAGCTGCAAAAGGCCAACCCGCGCTACCCGATCGAGGTAGGCGGTGCAGTCGAGGGGGCCGAAGAGGGGCTTGCATCGGTCGTCGAGATGCTTCCGGTGATGGCCGTCATCATCCTTATCGTGCTGATGTTCCAACTGCAGAGCGTACAGCGCCTGCTCCTCGTCATCAGCGTTGTGCCTCTGGGGCTAATCGGCGTCGTGCTGATCATGCTGATAACCAATACGCCGGTGGGCTTCATAGCCGTTCTGGGCATGATCGCACTTATCGGCATGATCACCCGAAACTCCGTGGTGCTCATCGACCAGATCGACCTTGCCATTGAAGAAAAGGGCCGGACGTGGCGCAGCGTGATCGACGTTACCGCCCAGCGTCTGCGACCGGTCTTCCTAACAGCGGGATCGACCGTGCTCGGAATGCTGCCGATCATCCGTGATCCCTTCTGGTCACCCCTCGCCTTTACCGTCATCGGCGGTCTCGTGGTCGCTGCGGCGCTGACGCTGATCTTCCTGCCGGTACTTTACGTCCTGTGGTTTCGCATTCCGGCTAAGGCAGAGGCCGAAAAGATCGAAACTTCCACGACTAAACCGGCTGCCGCTGGAGTGTGAGAGTTCTCCAGCCGCGTCTCATCGCGTGGTCGTGCTCAAAGCCTCGCTCGACGAGACAAAGGAACAGGTTGGGGTGACGCATTGCAAAGGACAACCGCTGTCAGCTAGGCTGCAGTCGGTCGGTGGCGTATTTGCGAACTTGCCACTGCCTGGGGTGCAATCGCTTTCGCGCTCAACGACATCCCTTTCCTCGGGCCGTTTGCTGCAACCGCGCTTCCGACACTGTTTGCCATTGCCCAATTCGACAACCGGCAGACGGCAGTGCTCATTTTCGCGAGCCTGAACGTCATCCAATTCATCATCGGGAGCTATCTGGAGCCGCGGCTCAGCGGTGCCTCGCTTGCAATATCCCCTTCGCCATAATGTGGGGCACATCTGGGGCTTTCATCGGCTGCCCACCCGATCGCGTTCATTGTTTATAGCGCAGGCACGCCATCGGGAAAGTGGGTCGCAACGCTGCTGTCGGGCGGTTCCAACGCAGACATGGACCACGGACCGTGAAGCTGGATCTCCGGCGTGCACAGAGATGTGTTTAAAGCCATCTAAAACAACTTGGAAACGCTAAAAGCGACTTCCTCTGATGCTTGTGCATCTGACAGTTGAGAAAGGACGTCGACGGCGCTAGATTACGCTTGGGAGGAACATCGACTGCCATAGGCGGCTTTGCCGCAAGATAGGGACGAAGGCTGAAACCCAGCTTTCGCCGCGCGAAGTGCTCGCTTCAGTCGCTCGCAAACCAGTCCGCTTGCATCATTCAGACATCATCCGGCCCTCGCTCTTGGGCCCAAGAGGAGAGTTAAGAATGAATCGCATAAGTGTTCTCTCACGCATCCTGTCGAGCAGTGCATACCTGGCACAGAACTTCGAGCGCGAAACGATCGCCGCGATTTCGAGCGCTGGTTTTCGATGCAAACCCGTGACGCCAACCAGCGCCTCTCACGCCTGCGCGGGCGGCTTCGCCGCTAAGCCTGGCACGATACGTTGGAATGACGGCGGCAATATGGTTGCCGGGCAAGCGGCGCCTGGCGATTCCGTCTTGCCTACGGCCAACTGAGGGTGACGCGATGACGACAGAAGACGTCATGACTCCTGCCAGCTTGCACGAACGGCAACTGAACCACATGAGCTTTGTGAGCTCGGACTACGAGGCCGTTGATGCAGAGCCGGAGGAAGGTACGCCTTCGTTTTTATCTCCTTTTGAGTTCTCGACCGAGGGGCTCTCGCGGCCGGATCAGTTTGCGGCATGGCGCAATAGCTTCGCACCTATGCTTGAGCTTTCTGATACCGATCCAATGACGGCAAACTTTAGCGGCCGGCAGGAGCTTTGGGATCTTGGCAGTCTCGTCCTTGCCAGGATCAGCACTGACAGCCTCGCCTTTTCTAGCCTTCCAGGACATGTTCGGCGAGATCCGGTCGACCACTGGACCATGACAGTTCTGTTGTCCGGTCAAATAAGCACCAATGCGGCAAGGCACGAGTTTACCGCGGATCCGGGCGAGTTCCAGATCCATTCGCTTGGCCGTTCCTTCACCGGCGTCGTCGACAAAAGCGAGATGCTAATGCTGTTCGTGCCGCGGGATCTTTCTCTCGAAACGGCGGCCACCCTTGGCTCGGCCGAATTTTCGACACTCAGGTCAGGCATGGGACGACTGTTCTCGGACTATCTGATTGGCGTGAGTAATCGCCTGCCAACGCTGGTTCATGCCGACTTGCCTGGGCTGACCGCAGCGACACAGGCAATGATCCTTGCCTGCGTTTCGCCATCCGCAGACCATATCGAGGCCGCCGAAGGACCGATTGCCAATGTGCTTCTCGAAAGGGCGCGGCAGCTGGTGCGAAGCCGGTTGCTCGATCCGAAGCTCGGCAGTGAACTGATACGCCGAGAGCTCGGCATTTCGCGCACGCGTCTATATAACCTGTTTGAGCCTTTCGGCGGGGTGATGCACTACATCCAGCATCGTCGATTGCTCAGCGCCTACGCCGCTTTAACCGACCCCAACGATCGAAGGCTCATATTCCAGATTGCTGAAGAGCGTGGATTCAGCGACGGGGCCGAGTTTGGCCGCGCATTCAAGCGAGCGTTCGGCCACAGCCCGAGTGAAGTCCGGAATCGAAGCGGTGGCGGCATTCCGCTTTGCCCGGACCTTGAGGATTGCGCGTCCGAGGAAAGACTTGGTGTGCTACTGAGGAGGCTACAGGGATAGCTCCGGTGTGCGTGCTGACGGTCGAACACAAGGTCGTACGCATTTGTCAGAATCGGCGTCTCCGAGCGTTCTTGATGATCCGTGCTGGTAGGCCCTCACCGGACAAGAAAGCCAAGAGCGGCGGCGTTCGCAAGGTCGATAAAGAAAGCCGAAACGAGGGGCAGGATGATGAAGGCGATCGTTGCCGCGCCATGGATTTTGGTAACTGCGGTCATATTCGCGATCGCTGTGGGGGTCGCACCCAGCGAAATACCACAGAACCCGGCGGAAATGACCGCCGCTTCATAGTTGCGCCCCATGGCCGGAAACACCACAAAAAGTATATAGGCAATCGCAGCGATCGTCTGAATCGCCAGCACGATGACAAGCGCCAGACCGAGCCCACCTAATCCCCACAATTGCATGCTCATCAGCGACATCGCGAGAAACACGTTCAACGAGAGATCTGAGATAAGTGAGAGCGCGCGGCTGCGCGTTGGCCAAGGGAGGTTCGGTGCTATGGAGGGGATAGTGTTCGTCATCACAATAGCGACCAGCAAGCACACAACAAAGAGCGGAAGATTGATGCCGGCGTCCAGGATGATCTCATGGAGTGTGTATCCTATGAGGATAGCGATGTTCGTCACTAGGAGAGTGCGCAAGAGGCTGATGTAGCTGACCTCGTCATCGTGCGTGCTGGCAGCTGTTCGGGACACACCTATCGTAAGTTCTTCGTCTTTGCTTCCGCTCAGCCGATAACGGGTGATGAGGTACTGTGCGATCGGCCCGCCGATGAGACTGGCAATCACAAGACCAAGCGTGGCGCTGGCAATGCCAACCTCCAGTGCGCTCGTAAGCCCGAAACGATTGCTGATGATCGGAGCCCATGCAATGGTGGTGCCATGACCGCCGATCAGGGACGTCGACCCCAGTAATATCGCCATCCCTGGGGGAAGACCAAGCAGATTGCTGGCGCCGATGGCAATTGCGTTCTGGATGACCAGGAACACAAGCGTGATGGCAAGAAGGATCAGTAGTGGCTTTCCACCTGCCACCAGATCGGAAAGCCTGGCGTTAAGCCCGACGCCCGTGAAGAAGTAGAGAAGCAGCATGTCGCGTGCGGCAAGCGTAAAACTGATCTCGACGGAAAAGAATTCGTAGGCGGCAAGTGTCGCCAACGCCGCGAGAAGTCCGCCGGTGACTGCTTCCGGAATGCTCCACCGAGCTAGCATGGGAATGAAGCGATTGAGATTGGCACCAGCAAAAAAGACGAGAATTGCGATGGTAAAGGACAAAAGTCCCGGGACCTGTATCACCGACATGTGTCACCCTTACTGACATCCTGGCCTTGCCGCACTTGCAGTCGACTGTTGTTCCAGCGCGCCTCTGCCTGGATAACCGGCAGCTTAGAAGCGCCAGATTAGAGGGACGATGAACACTGACACGACGAAAAACCAGATCAGCAACGGCAATCCCAGTTTCCAGTAGTCGTTGAAGGCATAGCCCCCCGGGCCCATCACCATCAGGTTCGTCGGTGTTGCGATTGGCGTGAGGAAGGCGCCGGCGGCTGCAACGGCCGTGCTCATAAGGACGGGGCGCGGAGAAATGCCCATGGCGGTGGCCGCTGCGACGCCGATCGGGATGACAATCAATGCTGTTGCAGTGTTGGAGATGAGTTGCCCCATGATTGCCGTCAGAACAAACAGTCCGGCAAGCAGCGCAACCGGACCGGCGTCACCCACGAGATTCACCAGATGCTCCGCCATCAGCTTCGCCGCGCCTGTTTCTACCATTGCTGTCGAAAGCGGCATCATCGCGCCAACGAGGATGACGGTCGTCCAGCCCACAGCCCGATAGGCTTGTTCGACGCTCATGATCCCCGAAAGGATGATTGCTCCTGCAGCAAGTAAGCCAGCCACCGCCGGCGGCACGATACCAGTGGCAAGCAGCAGAACCATCGCAATCAGGATGATAACGGCCTGACGCGCGCCGGGACCCATCGGGACCGCTTGGCGTCGGACAAGCTCGGGCGAATTGACAACCAAAACGTCGGGATCGTTCAGGTGCACATCGAGCGCCTTCCACGTTCCCTGCAGCAGCATTGTGTCGCCTGCCTGCAGGACGATACCGCCCGCTTCCTTGGCGGCGCTGCCAGGCGATATTCCGGCGCCGGCGCGCTGGACAGCCAGAATGATCAGATCGCCGCTCTCGGTCACCATGCCGGGAAAAACTGCTTGGCCGATGAGGCCGGAGCGTGGCGGGATGACGACCTCTGCAAGGCCTGAGTTGCGATTGAACAAGGTCTCTTCACCCTGACCGTTCGCCTTGTCGTCGCGAAGGGCCAGGTGCATGTCGGCAGCGTAGGCCGCTGCAACGTCAGGTTCACCGCGCAAGATAAAATGATCGCCCTCAGCGATGGCAGACCTGCGCAGTGGACCGGCCGTCTCGCCCTCCTGAATGGCGACGAGTTGCAATCCCGGATGGCCCGAAAGATCGAACGCGCTCGCGGCTTTGCCGACATAGGGCGAGCTTGCACGCACTCGCATCTGGTAGATCCCGCTTGCAAGGCCGTATTGTTCTACCAGTGTCTTGGCATGGCGACTGAAATCGGCGGGCATAGTCGCGCCGTTACGCTCCGGAAGCAGCTGCTTTCCGAAGAGGATGATGATGGCCATGGTGCCTGCCAGGAGTGGGATGCCCGCAAGCGCAAATTCGAAGAAGCCGAACCCACCGACGCCTGCGTCGATGCCTGCTTCTGAAACCAGCACGTTGACCGGTGTTCCGGTCAGGGCCAGCATCGAGCCTGCATGTGCCGAAAACACCAGCGGCATGAGCAGCTGCGACGAACTGCGCCGAAGGCGGACAGCTATGACGACCACGACCGGCAGCAGGGCTGCGACAGCGCCATTGACGCTGATCAGCGCGGTCAGGAGCGATACAAGTGCCATGGTCAGGAGGAGAAGGCGTGTCCGGCTTTCCTCGCCGGCCCCGCGGATCAGCAGTTGTCCGGCCCAAGCGGTCACCCCGGTGACCTCGAGCCCGGAACTGACGACGAAAAGGGATGCGATGAAGATGACCGCTGGATCACCGAAACCGCCAAGGGCTTGTCCAAGCGTCAGGACACCACTCGCCCACAAGGCAAGTGCCGTCAGCATGGCGACGAAGACGACCGGCAGCTTGTTCCAGACGAACAGTACGACGGCAACGGCGATGATAGTCGCTGTGTATGCTATTGGACTCAATCGCCCTGCTCCCTCTTGCCTGCCCGAACCGTCCAAAATCAAGCCGGCCCCAGCGCAGGCGTTCATGAGCGCCGAGCGACTGCGGCCGACCAAATTAACCTTCCAGAACTCGTCAATCGTCGAGTGTCGCCATGAGTACACCCAAACGGCAGCCCTTCTCGTATTCCTTGAGGTTCACATATTCCTTGATCGTGTGGATCTCGGCTTGCCCGGCTCCGATGGTGATGGTTGGCACACCATGCTTGTCGAGCCAGTTGGCATCCAATCCCCCGTTCGAGAAGACATACACTGGCTCGATGTCAAGCATTTGCAAGGCCTTTGTCGCGCGCTTCACGATCGGCGTGTCCTTGCCCAACTCGAATGGCGGATAGGAGGGCTTGTGGCTGAATTTCACCTCTGCCTTGTCGCCCTGATAGTCGGTCACTTCGCTCTGCGCCTTCGCGAACGCCTCCTTGTAACCGTTGGCAATCTTCGTCGCGAAAGCAGCTTCCGGGCTGCGCGCTTCGCCCTTGATGAAGGCGTAGTCGGTTACGACGTTGGTCGCATCACCTGCGGGTTTGTTGTCCTTGCCACCGAAAATACCGACGTTGCTTGTGCCGCGACCATCCGGTTTGACCACTTTGCCGAACCAGCCGTTATGCTTTGCTTCCGCCAACGCCACGGCGCCAACCAGTGTCGCCGAAATACCCTTCTCTGGCGCAACGCCGGCATGCGACGCGCGACCTTTGATTTCGACTTCCCAGTTTTCCTGCCCGACAGCGCCGACAATGAGTTCTGAAGCCATCTGGCCATCGACATTGATGCACATTGCCGCGCCGTTGAGGTCAGCCGGGTTGAGTTCTCGTGCCCCATGCAGCCCACTCTCCTCGCGAACGGTAAACAGTAGGGTGATTGGCGGATGAGGCAGCTTATGCTTGATCAGCGTCTCGGCAACCACGACAAGGAGTGCCACCCCGGTTCGGGCATCGCCGCCAAGTGCCGTGGTCCCGTCGGACACGATGCGGTCGCCCTCGCGCTTTGGTTTGGCGCCCGCGCAAAGCGGCACGGTGTCCAGGTGGGTGGAAAAGAGAAGGCGTGGCCCGGGCCGCGTTCCCGGGATGTCCACGATCAGATTGCCCGTCTCCGTCGGCAGCGGAATACGCTTGTTGGCGTCATCGAAGCGAATAGCCGATTCCGGGACGCCGATCTTCTTCAAGGCGTCGCAGACGGCAAGGCCGATGTTCCTCTCAGACCCGGTGACACCCTCCACCGACAGGAAACGCATCAGATGGTCTTCAGCTGCGGCGACGTCGAGAGGAATTGAGATGTTGCTCATGATGTCCATCCGTTCGTTCGAGTATCTATTCGCTTGAGGATTGTCATAGGCCCCATGGCAGTCCGAGGGCCTTCCAGACCGCAAAGAGGCCGGTCCACAACACGAACATCAGCACCACATAGGGAAGCATCAGTGAGACGATCGTGCCGACACCTGCGGACTTGTCGTATTTCTGGGCAAAGCCGACGACGAGTGCGAAGTAGGCATTGAGTGGAGTGATCGCGTTCATTGGGGAATCGCCGACGCGATAGGCGGCAAGGACGGCTTCCGGTTCAACACCAAGCTTCATGAGAAGCGGGACGAAGACCGGAGCGAAGATTGCCCACTTGGCAATGGCGCCGGTTAGCAGCAGGTCGATAATCGCGACCACAACGATAAAGCCGATAAGCAGCGGCAGTGCGCCAATATTGGCTGCCTGCAACACGCCTGAAAGGCTGAGCGCCATGACGGTGCCGATGTTTGTATAGGTAAAATAGGCGACAAACTGGCTAAGAACGAAGAACAGGAAGATTGTGCCGCCCATGTTCTTGATCGACTTCTCGATCGCCGCGATGACCTCGGCCAGCGTTTTCAACGTTCCGGCGCCGATGCCATAGGTCCATCCTGTTACCAGGAAGATCAGCATGATGAGTGCAATCAGGCCGTTCATGAAGGGTGAGTTGCCGATGAGCTCGCCGGTATCGGGATTGCGCAGAGGCGCGCCGCTCGGGATGGTCAACAGCAGGAAAACAACCAGGAGACCGATAAGGCCGTATAGTGCGAACCGCAAGCCGCGTGATTCCTGCTCAGAAAGGGTGGCCCCTTGAGCCTGCACACCGCCTTCCGCCGCTGCCGGATCATACTCACCAAGCCTGGGCGCGATCATGCGATCGGTTATGAACGCTATCACCACGGTCAAAAACAGCACCGAGGCAATGGAAAACCAGACGTTTGATGCAAGACCGATTGAACGCGCTGGATCAACCAGATGCGCAGCGTCGTTGGTAAATTCAACGAGCACGGCATCGAGCGGCTTGATCAGCATGTTGACCGTGAAGGCACCAGCCACGGCGGCAAAACCAAGCGCAAGACCAGCCAACGGGTGCCGCCCGACTGCCATATAAGCCACACCGGCAAGCGGGATCAGCACCAGATAGCCGGCATCTGCCGCGATGCTTGCGAGGATACCGACGAAAGCCAGGATATAGGTCAGCGCCCAGCTCGGCGAGACAATGACGAGCTTGCGGATCAGCGCTGTGACGAGACCGGATTCTTCGGCCACGCCGGCACCGATCATGGCAGCGATCATCAATCCGACAGCCGTAAAACTCATGAAGTTGGGAATAAGGGACGAATATAGAAAGCGAATGCCCTCGACATTCAGCAAGCTTCGGATCGATGTCGACGCTTGCTCAATCTCGTGCGTGTCGGGATTGATGCGCTCATAGCTTACGGCCGCTCCGAAAGCGCCAAGTACGGCTGACAGGACGATGACGATGCCAATCAGGATCAGGAAAATGATCACAGGATGGGGAACCATGTTTCCCACTTTTTCGACGCCGTCCAGGAACCTCTGCATCGTGGTCTTTGATGCGGTATTGGCAGTGGCCATGTCTTGCCTCCAGTTGAACCGACGTATGTCGCACCCGATGGATGGTCAAATGAGCTTGCTAGGTGCGTTGCCTTAACAGTGGTCGGCCTGCGAAATGGCACGAATGGAGCGCTATGGATCAACCGCTTTGCACGTCGCCGGCAAGTGAACCCGTTGCTGCAACGACAAATATAATTTTATATTTCAATGCGTTAAACGCCATGCCTGCTCATTCACCAGAGCCGTTGCAGGAGCTAAAATCAGCGCGCTCTTTCGGTGACGGGAATGCCGCATATCGCAAAAATCCAGCCGGCGTCAGGATGGCCCGTGTTGAGAGAACGTGTTGGCCCCCATCGCCTGCTCACGCGAATGACACCGCCCGTCTTCATCGTTAGCGCGGGCAGGCTGCGATATAGCGCCGACCGTTGCGATCGCGAAACTCGCACTGGCCCGGACGACCGGCCACGTTTCCGATCACGGCGCCGGAGGCTCCACCGATCGCCGCGCCGACGGCCGCACCACGCACGTCGTTCGTGACGGCACCACCAACCACCGCACCAGTGGCGGCGCCGATACCCGCACCTTGTTGCGTCGGTGTGCAGCTCGCAAGCGCCAGGCCCGCCAACGAGAAAATCAGTAACCTCTTCATTAATCTCCCCTTTGCGACGTTTTACAAATCCGAAGACCGTAGGAGAAAGGCGTTGCTTGCAGTGACTATAGTGTGGCCAAGATGGCTGTGATCAGCATAGAATCCCAAAACCAAGCTCTGAGTTCAAATCTCTGGACAATGTGGCAAGGGCCGTCCGCCGGGGCGGAATGATCAGACTGTCCTCACACCCGCCTGGCAGCCCTCGATTACGGTCCACACCGCTTCACGTCGGCATGTTCATCCGCACAGGTCCAGTCCGCCGTGATGTCATGAGTCGCCTCAACAGACGGGCAGCTTGCCCTGAAGCCCGATAAGTCGACCTGCATCAAAGAACTCACTGCCTCTCCTCGACAATTTGCCCCGATATTGCTGACAATTATGCAACCAAAACACCAATTGCTACGGTTGACTTTCCCTGCGGCATCGAGCTTCTCTTACCCGAATGGGAGTGAATTTCGTGACCGAACAACCTGGCCCGTCTGCGCGACAAATTGTCGAGAAAGTCTGGCTATCTATCGCTGAGCGCAGGCTCCGCCCCGGTATTCAGCTCAAGGAAGAGCAACTGGCGGCGATTTTCAACGTCAGCCGCGCCCGCATCCGCCAGGCCCTCACGGTGCTTGAACGCGATGGTCTCGTCACGATCATTCCCAATCGGGGCGCGTTCGTCTCCAAGCCTTCGGTCGAGGAGGCCCGCGATGTCTTCTTCGTACGCCGCACGGTGGAGCGTTGCGTCGTCGAACGCCTGTGCCAGTCTGTCAACAAGACCGACCTCAGGCGGCTGCGCGACCATGTTGCCAAGGAACGGGCTGCCAATGCCGCGGACGTCACGAGCGACATCATCAAGCTCTCCGGTGGCTTCCACCTACTGCTAGCCGAAACCGTCGGCTCCGACTTCCTGTTCACGACGATGAGGGATCTGATCGCCCGCTCCTCGCTGATCACTGCTGTCTACCGCAACACGAACCGCCGCTTCAATTGCGGACCTGACGAGCACGAGGAGATCGTCGAGGCGATCGCCGCCAAGGATGCCGAGAAGGCCACTCACCTGATGGCCCATCACCTAGAGCACGTTGAATCAGAACTCGACCTGAGCGAAATCCGCGACCTTTCCCATGACCTGCGAGCAGCCCTTGCGTAGCTGTATCCTTAAGCAGATGTCGCCTCCTTGATAAACCCGATGCCGCCCGGGAGTTCACGGGGCGCGTTGTTTGTCGCGGTGACCCGGAAATTCTAGTTCGAGATAGCGGACGTCGATGACCGCCTACCGAACTTCACCCAAGGTCAGCGTCAACCGGATAGCTGGGAGCGAAGATCTCCGAGACCGGGGGATTGCTCCAGCTTCGTTCGGGATACTTGGCGATCAGCCCGTCATACTGCGCCTGCGCCTGTACCCGTGCCTTCTCCATGTCGAGGCCCGCAACCTTGCGGGACAGCATCGAGACGCGGCCGTCGACGAACACAGCGCGCGTCACCTTGCCCGAACCGCTGGTGACCAAAGTTGTAATAGGATCGATCGACGGCGCCATGATCACGTCGTCGAGATCGAAGACGGCGATATCGGCACGAGCGCCGGGGGACAGATGGCCGAGGTCCGTCCGGCCAAGCGCACGCGCGCCCCCAAGCGTCGCGGCATCGAAGAGATCGGCCGAGCGAAGCCGATCCGGCGCGCCATCGTTGATGCGGCCCGTGATCAACCCGACGAGCAGGTTCATCCACATGTCAGCAGGCGCCGTATCAGTGCCCATGGCGATGTTGATGCCACGTTTGCGGCAGGCCGAGAAGGAATTGAGCGTGCTCCCGCCGCGGCCCGAGACCAGCGGGCAATGAACGATGGAAACGCCGTTTTTCGCGTAGAGGGCAAGGTCCTCCTCCGTTGCATTGGTGGCGTGAGGCGCGATCAACCGGTCGCTCAAAAGGCCGGCCTTGGCAAGCCAGACAGGGGCGGTCGAGCCGTGCAGCATGCGAACCGTATCGACCTCCATGGCGCCTTGCGCCATGTGCAGGCGGAACTTGCAACCGAGTTCGCGGGCCGCAGCATCCGTGCGCTGGAGGAGTGCCAGGGTAGACGTCTCGACGCGGTCAGGCGCCAGCATTCCACGGACGAGATCGCCGTGACGACCGTTCTGCCGCTCGATGTAAGAGATAGCGTCCTTCAGGCCCTTCAAGCCGCGCTCCTCATCAAAGACCGGCACCATGCGCCCCGGTTCTTCCAGCACCATGCCGCCGGAGCGATAGGCGGGGCTGAGATAGACCCGGAGACCGAGTTCGCCGGCCGCATCAGCCGCCGCATCGAATTCGGCCACGGTCTCGCCCCACTCGCGGTAGAACAGCGAGGCGATCGGCGCTGCCGTCGTGATGCCGTTCAACAGCAACTGGCCAAAGGCGAAGCGCTTCTGGAAGGCCAGTTCGTCCTGGCTGTACATCTCATAGGGGCCGGCCTTGACATAGGAGCGCGGCCAGACGCGACCCTTGGCCCAGCCGGGATGATTGTCGATGGCGAGAATGGTCGTGTCGAGATCGGACAGTGCGTCGAGATCGATCAAGCCGGGGCTGATCAGTGCATTGCCGAAATCGATGCGCCGAGCCACTTCGCCAGGAAAGCGATGGCCGACGAAGAGAATTTCGTTGTTCTCGAATACCACTTCGCCATTGCGCAGCAGGCGGTGGGAGCCGTCCTGGTGGCCAACAACCCAGCTTGCGGTAAGAAGCGTACGGCCTTCGGGGCGGCGGCCGAGTTCCAGGGATGCTTTGTTCATCACGGCATCTCCACGATGGCCTTGCCCTTGCGGGCAACAACGCGGCCGTTCTTGACGACCAGTGGTCGGGGCGCGGTGTCGACGACGGCGTGCGCAAGTGTCTCCCCGGTCAGAAGCGTGAAATCGGCATTGCAGCCAACATCAAGGCCGTAACCGTCGATCCGCATGACGTCGGCGCCGCCCTTCGAAACGACGTTCAGAACATGGGCAAGCTCCTGGTCCGTGCGCAGTCCATTCTTCATGCCGATCACCTTTGCGCGGTCGAGCATGTCGGGCTGCCCCCACGGGCCCCAGGTATCGCGTATGCCGTCGCAGCCACCACCGACACGCACGCCCGCTTCCTTGAGCCGCATGATCGAGGGCACGTTGACGGACGGCGCACCGGTCGTCAGGATCGCAACGTCGAGACGGGCGATCTCTTCTATCAGTTTCCCGACCCTGACATAGTCATTCATGCCGAGCGCAAAGGCGTGGCTGATCGCCACCTTGCCTTCCATGCCGTTGGCGCGGATGCGTTCGAAGATCAGTTCCATGGTGAATGCGCCGAGATCTGCGGCTTCATGCAGGTGGATGTCGATCGGAACGCCGTGTCTCACGGCGAGTGCAAACAGGATGTCGAGTTGTCCCTTGGGATCGCGGTCGATCCCGCAGGGATCGATGCCACCCAGCACTTCGCAGCCCTGCCGCAGTGCCTCATCCAACAGATCCACCGTACCCGGCATGACCATGACGCCGGATTGCGGGAAGGCGACAATCTCGATATCGATGATGTCCCTCAGCGCGTCTCGCGTCCTCCACACCCCCTCAACCAGGGACAGCCCGTGCCTGGTGTCGATATCAACATGGCTGCGGATGTGGCTCGCGCCGTTCGCCGCAAGGCCGATCGCATGACGCATCGATTGCCGGTGTGCGTCGATGCCGATCTCCTGCCGGTTTTCTCTTTCGAAATCGATCCGCCCCTGCAGGATCGCGGGGCGATCGTTGACATGCCAGGGCATGCCCCAGGTCGTCTTGTCGAGATGGGTGTGGGCGTCGATCAGGCCCGGCACGACTATCGCGCCGTTGCCATCCTCCACGGCCATGCCGTCTTCTGGCCGATACGATCCAAGACCCGCGATCTTGCCATGCCTGATCAGGATGTCGCAGCTTTCGCCAGCCATCGGCCTGGCGTTGCGGAGTAAGAGATCGTGCATGGGGTACCTCCGTTTCGGCTTGTGCGCATCAGGTGGGCCAGTTGACAGGATGCGGCTCGGTCCGTTCGCTAAAGGGCGGACGGTTTTATCAATGACTTCAGGTTGGGAGAAAGCCCACACGGAAGGCTGGTCCAGCTCGTTTGCAGCCAGTCCAAGCCGCAACGCCTTGCTACACTGGCAGGGCGAATGCTCCTCCGCGAGCAACCACGTCCCTTGCTCCCGCGTCGGCTATTAAGGCAGCCTTCGAAGCTATGTCAACGCAAATTGTCTACAATATTTTACTGAGCCAAAGACTGTGGCTACGCTCCACAGGCTTGCAGGCCGCGCGTTTCACGGCAGTCAGAGCTTCCCCGATCAAAGGACAGGCCATACGTTGTCAACGCAAATAATGTATTGTAGACAATATTGGAGGCATTATCGTACCCAAGGCGAAGAGGAGTTGCCGACGATAACGCCGCAATCACGGGAGGATTGAATGAAAGGACTAACTCTGGCCGGCTGCCTCAGCGCAGTTCTCGGCGTACTGGCCACCGCTGCGATCGCCAATGCCGACACACTCGACACGGTGAAGCAGCGCGGCAAGCTGATCTGCGGCGTGTCGCTCGCGACGCCGGGTTTTGCGGCACCCAACGACCAAGGGCGCATGGAGGGCTTCGACGCCGACATCTGCCGGGCGATCGCGGCAGCAGCCTTGGGAGATGGTGACAAGGTCGAATATGTTCCGACCAACATCAACACCCGCTTCCAGGCCCTGCAGTCCGGCGAGATCGACGTTCTCTCACGCCAGACGACGCAGACCTACAGCCGCGAAGCCTCCCTCGGCCTCGATTTCGCACCAGTCGTCTTCTATGACGGTCAGGGTCTCATGGTGCCAAAGTCGCTCGGCGTCACCAGCGCCGCAGAGCTGAAGGACGCCGCAATCTGCACGCTGCCGGGCACGACGACGGCGCAGAACCTCAGCGATTTCTTCGGCAAGCTGGGCTCCAAGTTCGAGCTCGTCGTTTTCGAAAGCCCGGATGAAAACCGCGCTGCCTTCTTCAGCGGACGTTGCGACGCAATCTCCTCGGACCGATCTGACCTTGCCTCGATCCGCGCTGTCTCCAACAAGCCGGACGATTATGTCGTCCTGCCTGAGACGATCTCGAAGGAGCCGCTCGCACCAGCCGTTCGCCAAAACGATTCCAACTGGCGCGACGTCGTGTCCTGGTCCGTCTGGATGCTGATGGCGGCAGAGGAAAAGGGCATCACGAAGGCCAATGTCGATGAAAAGCTGAAGAGCGACGACCAGGAGATCCAGCGTATGCTTGGTGTTACCGACAATCTGGGTGAGATGCTGAAGCTCGACGACAAGTGGGCTTACAACATCATCAAGTCTGTCGGTAATTACGGCGAAGTCTTCGACCGCGCCCTTGGGGAAAACACCCGCCTCGCCATGACGCGCGGCCCGAACGCGCCCTGGAATTCCGGTGGCCTGCTCTACGCTCCACCGTTCCGTTGAGACAACATTGCGCCCGCAGCTTGCGGGCGCAACCACCTCGCGCGGTTTCTCATCGGAATGCTCTCAATGGCTTTCATGAACAACGCGCGCTTTCGCGCGCTCTTTTACCAGTGGATGGCAATCGGCGTCGTCGCGCTTGTCGCCTGGTCGATGTTTGCGACCGCAAGCAACAATCTTGCCAGACATGACATCACGACCGGCTTTTCCTATCTGTCGCGCCAGGCCGGTTTCGTCATCAGCGAGGCCGCGATCGCCTACGAGCCGACCGACACCGTTGCTCGCGCCCTCTTCGTTGGCTTTGCGAACACAGTCAAGGTTTCGCTGCTGGCCGGCTTATTTGGCACGATCCTGGGGCTTGCAGTCGGCATCGGTCGCATGTCGCGCAATCCATTGCTCCAGCGGCTGATGCTGTCCTACGTCGAGGCGCTCAGGAACATTCCGCTTCTGCTCTACCTCTTGTTCTGGTACGCGGTGATCATCAATGTGCTGCCGCCTGTTCGAGCAGCCCTGCCGCTCGCGCCGCATGTCTATCTCTCCAACAGCGGCCTGGTCATCCCCTCCATCAGCTTTGAGCGCGGCCTTTCCATTGCTCTCGGAGCAGTCGGGCTCGGCATCGTCTCGGCGCTCCTCATTCGACATATCGCGCTGCGCCGACGGCTTGCTACGGGCACCTCCAACCATGGCCCCCTCATCGCATTGCTCGCTACCATTGCTCCGATTGGCCTCGTCCTGCTGCTGGGGGACGTTAACATGGCCATCGACTTGCCGGAAAAGGGCCGCTTCCGCCTGACGGGAGGATTGCAGGTCAGGCCGGAATTTGTGGCACTCTGGTTCGGGCTTGCACTCAGCGTATCTGCCAACGTCGCCGAGATCGTCCGTGCCGGCGTCCAGGCCGTCCATAAAGGGCAATGGGAAGCATCGATGGCGCTCGGTCTGCCCCGGCGGCGAGCCATGCGCCTTGTCATCCTGCCGCAGGCACTTCGCCTGATCATTCCGCCGCTCACCAACACATATCTTACCGTCTTCAAGAACAGTTCTCTGGCGATCGCCATCGGTTACCCCGACCTCGTGATGGTGTCCAACACCGTCATGAACCAGACCGGACAGGCAATGGAAACCATTGCGATCTTCATGGGCGCCTATCTTGGCCTGTCGATCGCCATTTCGCTCATCATGAACTGGTATAACAAGCACGTTGCCCTGAAGGAGCGCTGACCGTGACGGAACTCCAACTCGTGCTCGGCACAACCACAGGCGACGCGCCTCCCCGACGGCTATCCCGCTGGTGGCAAGATTTCTTCGGGACGCCGGGCAACGTGCTGATCACCATCCTTTGCGGCGCAGCCGTCATCGGTATCGGCTGGCTCGCCACCCGGTGGCTGCTCATCGACGCAACGTTTGCCGGAACGCCTGAGGATTGCAAGGTGGGGAGCGGTGCCTGCTGGCCATTCCTCAGCGCCAAGCTTCGCTACATGGCATTCGGTTTTTATCCGTTCGAGGAACAGTGGCGGCCATTTCTTTCGCTGATTGTCTTCATCGGCGCGGCCGTCGCTTCCATGGTTCCGCAGCTATGGAGCCGTAACCTGCTGCTCGTTTGGGTGTTCGTCATCCTGCCCGTTCTGTATGGACTGATGGCTGGCGGCGTCCTCGGGCTACCCGCGGTTCCAACGACCCAATGGGGCGGCCTGCCGCTTTCCTTCATGCTCGCTTTCGTCGGGCTTTCCCTGGCGTTGCCGCTTGGTATCCTGCTTGCCTTGTCGCGCGCATCCGACCTGCCAGTGATCCGTGTGCTGGCGACCAGCTTCATCGAAATCGTTCGCGGCGTGCCGTTGATCAGCATCCTCTTCATGGCGACAGTCATGCTGCCGCTGTTCATGCCGGATGGTGTGACGGTCGACAAGCTTCTGCGTGCCCAGATCGCCATTATCATCTTTGCCGCGGCCTATATCGCCGAGATTGTGCGCGGCGGACTGCAGGACGTGCCGAGAGGTCAGCTGGAGGCGAGTGCATCACTCGGCATGGGCTATTGGTTGACGATGCTCACGATCGTGTTGCCGCAGGCAATCAAGAAGGTCATCCCACCGCTCGTCGCGCTCTTTATCAGTTTCTTCCAGGACACCACCCTCGTCACCATTGTCGGCCTGCTCGATTTCCTCGACACGGTACGCTCGGCCATGCGCGATCCCGCCTGGCAGGGTATTGCGGTGCTCGAAGGCTATGTCTTTGCTGCCGCCGTCTATTTTATCTTCAGCGCGCTGATGGGGGCTTACAGTCGCTTCCTCGAGCGTTATTTCAGGACGACTCATGATTAATTTCATTCACCTGCCAAGCACCCAAAAACTCCTGAAGTCCTTCGACCTCAAGGTGGAGTTCTTTGAGACACTGGTATCGACAGGCGTGATCGCCGGGCGTGACCATATGCCGTCGGCGGACCGCTTTGTTGGCTGAACGACAAGTTGGTCCGCTTTGGGGCCGTAAGCAAACGCAGCCCGAGTTCGCGTGGTGTTATCTGCCGATCTCCGGTGTGACATGCAGCCGGTGTCGTAGGAAATCTGAATTCCAGACGCCGTGCACAAGGTGCGGCAACGGATTGGTCTGCATCACGCTGAACATATAGCGCCCTTCAACTTTCTTGAAGGCTTCCCGTTCGAACCGCTGATCTATCGTGTTGACGTCCGTGCCGGGCGGGATATCCGCAACGATCGGCGCTAACTGCGGATTGGAATTGGGAATGACCAGACGGGTTGTCGTCTGGGTAACAGTTCCAACCGTTGTCTGGATGACGAGGAATCCCCTGACCTTGTTGTCGCGGGTCAATCCAACGTTCTCATACGTCACCTTGAACGCGTCGTTGTGTGGAATGAACGACACGAGAACGTTGTTCTGGTAAACGAGGTTGTAGACTTGGTTACCATTGGGAATGACCGCGACGTTGTAATCATTGATGTTGGATACCTCGAATGTGACGGCGGGTTTGCCCAATTCAGCCTCGAACGCGATGGCAAATGTGCCGGCAATCGGTGGCGCACCCCAAGGCTTGAGTTTGGTGCCATCGTCCATCTGGTCCCGCCACCAGAAACGTTTGGAGGCATCGCAGAAGACATTAAGCGTATACTTGTGCTGATTGGCGCTGACATCATCCCGCCACCAGATTTGCTCGGCGGGATGAATCTCCGAGTGGCAGCAGTGGCCCTTGTCGTAAATCCAGACACCGTAGATGCAGATATCCTGAGGCCCTCGTGCCAAGATCAAGTCGTTCAATGTCTGCGCCGTTCCGGAGTGGACATCGCCGTCAGGCTGTATTTCCGCTTCGACCAGGGCGGCCTCGGCGACACTCTCGCTATCGTCGCAATTGGGCTTGCCCAACTGGTGAAGACTCAGATTCCACTGGGCGCTCATGATGTCGGTGTACTCGCGTGGATGCCCGTCGGTGATAAGGTACTGGTACTTCTCGTTGGGAATGACGTCTATGTTGACGTCATGGTCTTCGTAGGTACCGTTGATATCGGCGATATGAACGCTATCCACTTTGCCGACCAGCGTCCGCTTGAAATAGACGACGGATCGGTGGTCACGCGGCTGTTTTTGCGGATACCAGAAGTTCAAGTTGTCAGGAATTGCTATATTGTTCGACGCCCGCTCGAAAGCGGCCGAGCCAATCTCTTCGGGGCCTCTGAAGTCGCTGCCGATGATCCCCATCTGGTCGGCAACCGCATGATCCCACATTGCTGCGTCCGAGCCGTTCTGGCCGCCCAGGAACGTGATGATTGTTTGGGCGCCGTCAACTTGCATCACCGTTGCCGCAGTGGAGGGATGTGGCGCATATGGCGGCGACACCACTGCCGTAGAGTTGTCTGGCAGGGCTCCATTCGCTCGTTGGCGCTCCCAGTGACCCGGGATGAACTGGCCGTTTTCCATGCGGCTCCGCGCCCAGACAAAGCCCGGTCGATCGGCGATTGAAAACACGTTCACGTACGAGATCTTGTCATTGAAACCGTACACAGAGAGATCCGGACAATCCTCCAGCAAGTCGATGGAAATGCCATAGCCGCCGCCATCATCGGCATGCTCGAAGAGTTGCGCCCCGAGCCCTGTTGGAATCCTGATGGAAGACACGACGTCGTTGAAATCGTCGGGTGTAAAAAAGCGGTAGCCACCCGGCGCAAGCGCTTTGCTTCGTCCTCCAAAGCCTGCGTCCTCATAAATTGTGACAACATCCGTGGTCATAGGCGTGCCTCCTCGCAAGTAGCTCGTCCATGAACCGCCGCTGCAAGTTGCTTTGACCGCAGTGGTCCGAAAACGAGAGATCGTTCATGGCCGAAATGCCGCGCACTGCTCCGCCGCCGCCAAACGGGACGGGAACCATTGGAGCACTCAAAAGTTGCGGGTTTTGCGATGCGTTATCCAGCGACGCCAGACGATAGCAGCAAGGAGGACCATGATGATCACAAAAAAGAGGAGTTCGGTCGTACCGTCGCCGCCGTCTGGGGAAACCCCGAACCATTGTTCGATGAAATCCATCTTCCTTCTCCCGTTGCTTCAAGGACTTGCGGGACCGTTGACGTGCGAAATAGCGGCCACGCGTGCTGCATCGACGCCACCTTGCGGTGGCGGAAGATATGTCATCTGAAATTTGAGTAGTGCCGAGCGACGAGGCGCGAATTCATGAGCTCTCTCGAGCGCTAGTCGGCTATCGCTTCCCCAACTATATTACCGGAAAACCTCGCAGGGAGCGAGAATAATTTCAACGTATCGAGGCATTGAGCGTGCCGGGTGCGCCAAGTACTACCCCAGGGATACGATATCGGTATCCATTGATCTCTAGACGCGGATGATCTCGATGTGCGCCGGAGGCGCGACCGAAGCGCTTCCATCCTCGCGGCGACGGAAGCGGCGACGATCATGGAGAAGCAGTTCCATGCCCGGGCGCCTCAGCTTTTGGGCGACACGCCGCCAATAGCAAGGCAAGCCCTGATATCGGCAAGGTTTCTGGCCTTTCGGCGTCGTAAACAAGCAGTCCGGCCCTAGGCGTCGCAACAATAAAAACCCGCTTGCTTTGTTTATAAATTTATCTATTACTAAACATATTGCTAAACATGAGAGTTGAGGAGTTCATGTTAGCATTTTCAGAAATGGGTGAACTTGCGCGGTCGGCGGGGAGCCGGCCTTTGGTTCTGGGAGGAACTAATGCAGAAGAAATCGAAAGCCCTTCTCGGGCTGGCCTCGGCGTTCATCATCTCGTCGGCGCTGCCCAATCTCGCCAAAGCCGATCAACTGACACTCTGCTGGGCCGCTTGGGACCCGGCGAATGCGCTGGTCGAACTCTCGAAGGATTTCACCGCCAAGACCGGCACCGAAATGAAGTTCGAGTTCGTGCCCTGGACGAGCTACGCGGACCGCTTCCTCAATGAACTGAACTCCCACGGCAAGCTATGCGACCTGATCATCGGCGACAGCCAGTGGATCGGCGGCTCGGCTGAGAACGGCCACTACGTCAAGCTCAACGACTTCTTCGACAAGGAAGGCATCAAGATGGATGACTTCGTGCCGGCGACCGTCGTGGGCTATTCGGAATGGCCGAAGAACACGCCGAACTACTGGGCACTGCCCGCCATGGGCGACGTCGTCGGCTGGACCTATCGCAAGGATTGGTTCGAGCGGCCAGAACTGCAAAAGGAATTCAAGGAAAAATATGGCCGAGATCTCGCAGCGCCGAAGACCTATGACGAGCTGAAGCAGATCGCCGAGTTCTTCCAGAAGCGCGAGATCGACGGCAAGACCGTTTACGGAGCCTCGATCTATACGGAGCGCGGCTCCGAAGGCATCACGATGGGCGTGACCAACGTCCTCTATGACTGGGGCTTCCAGTACGACAACCCCGACAAGCCCTACGAGATGGAAGGCTTTGTCAACTCACCTGACGCCGTCAAGGGCCTCGAATTCTACAAGGCGCTCTATGACTGCTGCACACCGCCCGGCAGCTCCAACGTCTACATGGTCGAATCCGCCGACGCCTTCAAGTCGGGCCAGGTGGCGATGCAGATGAACTTCGCCTTCACGTGGCCCGGCCTCTACAAGGACGAAAAGGTCGGCGGCGACAAGATCGGCTTCTTCCCCAACCCGGCCGAAAAAAAGCATTTCGCCCAGCTTGGCGGACAGGGCATCTCGGTGGTTTCCTATTCCGACAAGAAGGACGCCGCTCTGCAGTACATCAAGTGGTTCGCGCAGCCTGAGGTGCAGGCCAAATGGTGGCAGCTCGGCGGCTACTCGTGCCTGAAGTCGGTCGTCAACGCCCCGGACTTCGCCTCCAGCCAGCCCTACGCCCAGGCATTCCTGGACTCGATGGCGATCGTCAAGGATTTCTGGGCCGAGCCGAGCTATGCAACCCTACTCCAGGACATGCAGAAACGCGTTCATAACTATGTCGTGGCCGGCAACGGCACCGCCCAGGAGGCGCTTGACGGCCTGGTGAAGGACTGGACCGAAGTCTTCAAGGACGACGGCAAGATCTAGTGTCCGGCAGGACGCACAACATTCTTGCCAGAATGGCGGCCCGGATTGCCAAGACGGCCGGGCCGCCACGTGTCTCACATACGCAAAGACCAGGTGACACCTTGAACATTTCCTCTTCCTCCATGGTCGAGCAGGCAGCGGATGCGACTGCGAGAGCAACACCGGTATCGGTCGCTCGCCGGGTCCGCGGTCTGTCCGACCGGGCGATCGCCTGGGTGTTTATCGCCCCCACCATCATCCTGCTTCTCGCCATCAACATCTTCCCGCTCATCTGGGCAATCTATCTGTCGTTCACGAATTATCGCGCCAATCGCCCAAATGCGCCGGTTCAGAACGTCGGCTTGAACAACTACGAGCGCGTGCTGACCGACCCCGATATCTGGCAGGCGATGCAGACGACAGCCCATTTCGTGTTCTGGACGATCCTGCTGCAGACGATCATCGGCTTTACGCTCGCCTACCTGATCGACCGGAAGTTTCGCGGCCACGCCTTCTGGACGACCCTGATCCTGATCCCGATGATGCTGTCCCCCGCGGTCGTCGGCAACTTCTGGCGTTTCCTGTACGAGCCGCAGATCGGGCTCTTTGCCTATGCTGTTTCTCTGGTCACCGGCATTCCGACCGCTGATATCCAGATGCTCGGCAGCGTCACGCTTGCGCCTTGGGCGATCATCATTGTCGATACCTGGATGTGGACACCCTACGTTATGCTGATCTGCCTGGCGGGCCTGCGCTCCATTCCCGACTATATTTACGAGGCGGCGGAGGTCGACCGCGCCTCCGCATGGCGCCAGTTCTGGTCGATCACCGTACCGATGGCCCTGCCCTTCATCATGCTCGCCGTGCTGTTTCGCGGCATCGAGAACTTCAAGATGTTCGACATGGTCACGCTTTTGACCGGCGGCGGTCCGGGTTCGACCACCGAAGTCGCCTCGATCACCTTGAAGCGCGCGGCCTTCGAGAGCTGGGCAACCGGGCGGGCCTCGGCCTTCGCCATTGTCCTCTTCGTCGCCGTGTTCGGCCTCGCCAACATCTACGTCAAGGCACTTAACAGGGTGAAGCAACGATGAGTTCCGCCACCTCAGCCCATTCGGTCGTCGAACCGAGCTCGACCAGCAAGCGCATCGCCGGCGCCATCGTTATCGTCTACGCCCTGATCACGCTGATCCCGCTCGTCTGGATCTTCCTGACCAGCATCAAATCGCCGCCCGACTCGATCAGCTATCCTCCGAAGATCGTCTTTACGCCGACGCTGGAGGGGTACTGCAACCTTCTGACGACGAGAACGCGCCAGACGCCGGAATACATCGCCTCCCTGCCCGCCCCGACCGGCACCTGCGACGAGGTGACCCGCAAGCGCAACATGGTGATCGCCGGCCCGTCGAACTTCCTGCCGCGTTTTGCCAACTCGCTGGTGATCGCTTTTGGCTCGACCTTCCTGGCCGTCTCGTTGGGGACGCTGGCCGCCTACGGTTTCTCCCGCTTCAGGGTACCGCTCGCCGATGACCTGCTGTTCTTCATCCTGTCGACCCGCATGATGCCGCCGATTGCTGTCGCCATCCCGATCTATCTGATGTACCGCGAGCTCGGGCTTTCCGACACGGCGCTGGGCATGATCCTGCTTTACACTGCGGTCAACGTCTCGCTCGCCGTCTGGCTGCTCAAGGGCTTCATCGACGAGATCCCCCGCGAATATGAGGAAGCCGCGATGATCGACGGCTATACGCGGCTGCAGGCCTTCTGGAAGGTCGTCCTGCCGCAGGCAACGACAGGCATTGCTGCCACCGCGATCTTCTGCCTGATCTTCGCCTGGAATGAGTATGCCTTTGCGGCACTGCTGACCTCCGGCGAGGCCCAAACGGCGCCGCCCTTCATCCCGACCATCATCGGCGAAGGTGGTCAGGACTGGCCAGCGGTCGCGGCGGGAACGACGATCTTCCTCATCCCCATCCTTGTCTTCACTATTCTCCTACGCAAGCAGCTCTTGCGTGGCATCACCTTCGGAGCGGTCCGCAAATGACGCATCTGATAGAAACACCGCGCCCATCCCGCCCGAAGCGCCCCTTCTTCCTGCGTCGCGGCCCGATGGAGAACATCGCAACCGCGCTGATCGCCATCGGCTTCCTGATGCTCTTCCAGCCATTCCTGCTGGTCCTCTACACCTATTCGCTGGTGACACTGCTGGCCGGCACGGCCATGTTCATCATCGTCTCGAAGTTCCCGGAGTGAGCCATGGCCGATATCAGGATCGAAAACCTCCGCAAGCAGTTCGGCAGCTTCGTCGCCGTGCAGGATTCGAGCTTCGTCATCCATGATGGCGAGTTCCTGGCGCTACTCGGACCGTCTGGCTGCGGCAAGACGACGACGCTTCGCATGATCGCCGGCCTCGAACTGCCGACGAGCGGCAAGATCTACCTCGACGGCGAAGACGTCACCTTCAACCGCGCCAGCGCCCGCGACATTGCCTTCGTCTTCCAGCTTTTTGCGCTCTATCCGCATATGAACGTGCGCAAGAACATCGCCTTCCCGCTGCTGTCGCAAGGCATGCCGAAGGCGGAGATCCGTCAGCGTGTCGAGGAAACCGCGCGGCTGCTGCAGATCGATCATATCCTTGACCGATCCGTCTCCGGGCTTGCCGGCGGCGACCGCCAGCGCGTGGCGCTCGGACGAGCAATCGTGCGCCGCCCGAAGTGCTTCCTGATGGATGAGCCGCTCGGGACGCTCGACGCCGAGTTCCGCGAGGTCATGGTCCATGAACTGCGCGAACTCCACAACCGCATCCATGCGACGACGGTCTACGTGACGCATGACCAGCATGAGGCGATGGCGATGGCCGACAAGATCGCCGTGATGAACCACGGCGTCATCGAGCAGTTCGGCACGCCGCAGGAAATCTACAGCAAACCAGCGACCATGTATGTCGCCGATTTCATCGGCTCGCCGCCGATGAATTTCATGCGCTTCACCTCAGGCCTTCAGACGGGCGCACAATCGATCTCGCTGCATGGCGTCAACGTCAGTATTCCCGAGGTGCATCAAGATCTAGCGGAAGCCGAATTGGCGCTCGGCGTCAGGCCGGAGCATATCCGCTTCAGCGACGCCTCTCCGTTGCGTGGCGCCGTCTATGGCAGCGAATATCTCGGGACCAATCAGGTGGTGGCGGTCGAGACCTCGAGCGGCGTCATCAAGGCGCGCGTACCGGCAAACCGTAATTTCCATATCGGCGAGACGGTTGGCCTTGAGTTCAACCCGGCCAAGCTGGCGCTGTTCGATTGCAAGTCGGGCCGCGCCATTGCCTCGGCGCTGTATTCGGAGGAACGTCATGGCTGACGTCGCGCTCAAGGGTCTCAACAAGCGTTTCGGCGACACACAGGCACTCGCTGATCTGGACCTGTCGATCCGTGACGGCGAGTTCGTCGTCCTGCTTGGGCCGACGGGCGCCGGCAAAACGACGACGCTGCGCCTTATTGCAGGCCTGGAGCGCCCCGACAGCGGCCGGATCGAAATCGGCGGTCGCAGCGTTGCCGGCGAGGCACCGGCTGAAAGGGATGTCGCCTTCGTCTTCCAGCAATACTCGCTCTACCCGCACATGACGGTTTACGACAACCTCGCCTTTCCGCTGCGAGCGCCGGTGCGCAAGCTCGGGGCCGAGGAGATCGACCGCCGCGTCCGGGAGATTGCACGGATGGTCAGGATCGACCATAAGCTGGAGAACCGTTCGACACGCCTTTCGGGCGGCGAAATGCAGCGCGTTGCGATCGGCAGGGCGCTGGTGCGGCGGCCCGCCATCTACCTGATGGACGAACCGCTCTCCTCGCTCGATGCGAAGCTGCGGGCGGAACTGCGCCTGGAACTGAAGCGCATCCAGAAGGAGCTCGGCTCGACACTGCTCTATGTGACCCATGACCAGGTCGAGGCGATGACGATGGCAGACCGCATCGGCATCGTCGCGGGAGGCCGACTGCTGCAGGTCGGAACGCCGCGTGAAATCTACGGCAATCCCGCCAGCCTTCATGTCGCTGCCCGTCTCGGCCAGCCGCACATCAACCTGCTGCCCGCCGATCTCCTTCCCGGAGCCAATCCACCACCCGGGACCAGGACGGTCGGGGCGCGAACCGAACATCTTGAAATCATCGTTGACAAGAATGCCAATGCGGAAATCGACTGGATCGAGCACCTGGGAGACCAGAACCACCTGCACATCCGGGTGCGCAACCACAAGCTCGTCACACTTGCCGATCCATATCTTGCAATTCGGCCAGGTGATCGAATCAGCCTGACACTACGCGATCCGCTTTATTTCGACGCCAGCGGCCAGCGGCTGTGACACCGAACGAAACAAAACACTCGCATGAACAGACGGGTCTCTCTCCATGAAACACTTCTTCAATCGCCGGGAAACGATCGTAACCGAAGCCCTCGACGGCGTGCTTCTGACGAGCAGCCCCGGGCGCCTTGCCCGTCTGGACAGCTTCCCTGAGATCAAGGTGATCCTCCGCGCCGGCTGGGACCGGTCGAAGGTCGCGATCATCTCCGGCGGCGGCGCGGGCCATGAGCCTTCGCATGCCGGCTTCGTCGGCAAGGGAATGCTGACGGCCGCGGTATCCGGCGAGATTTTTGCTTCGCCCAGCGTCGATGCGGTGCTGACCGCAATCCGAGCCGTCACCGGCCCCAAGGGTGCATTGCTCATTGTCAAAAACTATACCGGCGACCGCCTGAACTTCGGCCTGGCCGCCGAAAAGGCGCGTGCCGAGGGGTTCGCAGTCGAGATGGTGATCGTTGCCGACGACATTGCCATCCCCGGCATCAACCAGCCCCGCGGCGTTGCCGGCACACTGTTCGTGCACAAGATCGCCGGCTACCACGCCGAATCCGGTGCTGACCTGAAGACGGTCACGGCACAGGCAGCTGCGGCAGCGCGCGACATCGTATCCCTCGGCATGTCACTTTCGACCTGCAGTGTACCAGGCCAAGCACATGAGGATCGGATGGGGGCCGACGAGGGAGAGCTCGGCCTTGGAATCCACGGAGAGCCCGGCGTCGAGCGCATCGCGTTGCAGCCGGTTGCAGATCTCGTGGCAACCATGAGCGAGCGGTTGGCTGCAAGGATTGATGGCGCGGGCGACTATGGGCTGCTGATCAACAACCTCGGCGCGGTACCGCCGCTTGAAATGGGCGTCATTGCCAACGCCGTGTTGTCCTCTTCTCTTGCCCGCCGCGTCCGGCTGATCGTCGGGCCGGCTCCGATGATGACCGCGCTCAACATGAACGGCTTTTCGCTTTCGCTGATCCGTCTGGATGCCACCCGCGAGGCCGCACTGAAGGCTGCGGTCGAACCGCACGCATGGGCACCCGTCGTCGAACGGCACGAGATCACAGTCATTCCTGCACCAGCAAGCACCTCCACCCTCGCCGAGGTCACTTCGGTCAGCGACCATGGCGGGAACCGCCGGCTCCTTGCCGCAGTTTGCGAGCATCTGATTTCCCTCGAACGCGAATTGAACCACCTGGATAGCCGCGTCGGCGATGGCGACACCGGCTCCACCATGGCAACGGGTGCGCGCAGCATCCTTTCCCGGATCGACGCGCTACCGCTGAATGACCCCGCCGCCACTATGGCCGCAATCGGCGAGGTTCTCGGTACGAGCATGGGTGGCTCGAGCGGCGTACTGCTCTCGATCTTCTTTACCGCCGCATCGAAAGCCATGGCGGAAAAGGCGGATCTTGCGGCTGCCCTGCTTGCCGGACTTGATCGGATGACGTTCTATGGGGGTGCCGCAGTCGGCGACCGCACGATGGTCGATGCGCTGGCGCCGGCGCTCGCGGCCTTGAGATCGGGTGGCGTAGCGGCTGCGGCAAGCGCGGCGGCGGCAGGCGCCGAGTCGACAAAAGCGATGCGGAAAGCAAGGGCCGGACGCGCGTCTTATATCGGAGAAAAGGATCTGGAGGGAGTGCCGGATCCGGGAGCCGTCGCGGTGGCAGGTGTATTCGAGGTCGCGGCACGGCTGACATGAGCTGGTGCTGCGGTTGGGAGGCTATCAGGTGCAGGCAGAACCGGTTCTTCTCGCGGGATTGATTGAGGCTTGCCGGGCCGCGATCACGGCAAATAGCGATCACCTCTGCGCACTCGATCGCGCGATCGGTGACGGCGATCATGGGACCAATATGCAGCGCGGCTGCGAGGCGGTCAGCGCCGAGGAAGCGACGGTCTCAGGCCTTCCCTTGCCCGAGGCGCTGGAACGGATCGGCCTAACCCTGGTGATGAGCATCGGCGGCGCCGCCGGCCCACTTTACGGGACACTACTGATTGAGATGGGGCGCGAGCTTCGCAAATCGGGCCGGGAACAGGATTTTTCGCTTGCCCTCAAGCAGGCCATCGATGCCGTGGCCCGCCGTGGGCGCTCGAACGCTGGCGACAAGACGCTGCTCGACGTCCTGTATCCGGTGCAGGATGCACTCGCACAACATTCCCCCCTGACGGATATCGTGCGCCGTGCAGAGCTTTCCGCCCGACTGACCGGCGCCATGAAGGCCATGCGCGGCCGCGCGGCCTACCTTGGAGACCGTTCGATCGGACATGTCGATCCCGGCGCTTCGAGTTGCGCCCTTCTGACAACCGCCATCTGTCGCTACCTTGAGGAGCACCGCCCGGAATGAATGCGAAGACCCCAAACGTCGGGATCGTGATCGTCTCCCACTCGCCGCTGGTCGCGAAAGGCACCGCCGAGATGGTGCGGCAGATGGTGGGTGACAGCGTGCCGCTTGCCTGGTCGGGCGGCAACAGTCGAGGCGAGCTTGGCACCGATGCCGGGGGAATTCTCAAGGCAATTGACGAGGCATGGTCGGAAGCTGGCGTCGCCGTCTTCGTCGACCTTGGGGGGGCCGAAACCAACAGCGAAATGGCGATCGAGATGCTCGGTTCTCCCCGCTCCCAAAAGGTTTCGATCTGCAACGCCCCTGTTGTCGAAGGAGCCGTTATTGCCGCTGCCGAGGCCTCCGGTGGGGCGTCGTTGGCCAAGGTGGTCGCGACGGCAGAGGAGCTATCACCCTGATGAACGGCGGTTTTCGTATTGGGGCCCACGAGGCCGGGCAGATCCATGCCAGTTGCCAGACCGAAGTCGAGGTGAAGCATGGCGTTGGACTGCATGCTCGACCGTCAGTGACGTTCACGCGGCTGGCAAAGTCGTTTCCGTGCTCGATCGAAGTCGCGGTCAACGGCAACGACGTCTGGTTGAACGGCAAGAGCATCATCAAGATCATGGGCGCCAAGATCCGCAAGGGTTCGGTGCTCAAGATCCGTGCAAACGGCATTCTCGCGGAAGAAGCCATCCGGGCATTGAAGGACCTCATCGAGCGCAATTTCGACGAGGAAAAGAAGCATGGCCGAACCGCTTAGACTGAAAGCCACCAGCGCCTCGCCAGGTAGTGCGAGCGGCCCGGCCTTCGTAGCCGAACCGGTCGAACCCGCCGCGTCAATCCCGTCAAGCTTATCCGGCCAGGTCGAGCTCGCAAGTGCGATCGAGAAAGCTATTCTCGAACTGCAGGAACTGGCCACCGGGACGGACCCGGAGGGCGGCGATATCGTCGAGTTTCAGATTGAGGTACTTCGCGATCCGACGCTGACCGAGGCGACTGGCGCGCGCATCGAGGCTGGCGAAAACGCGGCATTCGCCTGGGTCGGAACACTCGATGGATACATCCGGGAACTGGAGTGCTCGGAAGAAGCCCAATTGCGGGCGCGCGCCGTTGACATCCTCGATATCAAGAACCGCGTCTTGTCGGTGCTCACGGGAACGACTGTCGACGACTTTCCATCCGGATCGATCTATGTTGGAAAGGATATGGAACCCAGCCGTTTCCTAGCCCACGACTGGTCGGCCGGCGGTGGTATCGCTCTTTACGCAGGCAGCGCGGTCGGTCATGTCGCCCTGCTTGCCAGATCCCGGTCGATACCGATGGTGATCGGCGCCGGCCGCTTCGTAACAGCAGGGGGGCAACATATCGGAGTTGATGGTGACACTGGTATTGTCATTCTTCAGGCAGCCAAGTCGAACGCGACCTCGGCGGGACACGGCGATCCGTCAAAAAGCACTGCTCTGCCACTCGACAACGGAATTGTGTACACGTCGGACGGAACGCAAGTACTCCTGTCCGTCAATGTCAACGCTCCGACAGAAGTGGACGCGGTTCCCGCCGAGGTGACCGCGGGCATAGGGTTGATGCGGTCTGAATTCGCGGTGATGTCGCTCGGTGATGCAGCAAACGAAGAAAAGCAGCTTGCAATCTACCGACGCCTCCTGGAATGGGCAGATGGACGTCCTGTAACAATCCGCATGTTGGATGTCGGGGGCGACAAGCCGCTTCCGGGCATTACCGAGACCTGCTCGCTGCGCGGTATCCGTCTGCTTCTTGCCCGGCCGCAGATTGCGCGGGTTCAGGCGCGTGCGCTCCTTCGAGCAGCAGTCTTTGGCAACCTGCGTATCATGTTGCCAATGGTGACATTCCCTTCCGAAGTTGATGACATGCGGCAAATCTGTCGCGAAGAAGCCGGCGAACTTCGCCGCCGCGGCGTGCCGCACCGCACTCCGCCGATCGGCATGATGGTGGAGGTACCGGCAGCCGCGCTCATGCTCGACGACTTTGATGGCGCTGACTTCTTTTCGTTCGGCACGAACGACCTGACGCAATACCTCGTGGCCTCCGCACGTGACGAGGTCGGCTTCAGCCTGGAGCGAGAGCGAGTCGTACCGGCCGTGCTGCGCCTGCTGACCCAGGCGGTGAAGCTCGCCGGCGGCCGACCGGTCAGCATTTGCGGTGACATGGCCGGCGACCCGCTGCGCACGCCCGGTCTCCTCGCGGCAGGCATACGCCATTTTTCGGTGGCGCCAGCTCGACTTGGCGCGATAAGATCGGCACTCGTCGGCCTGAACGCCGATGGGACAAAAGCAGCCGGGGACTAGGGATGGCGCGCGAAGACACCGAAGACGCCATTATCGCCTACAAGGACATTCTGGCGCAGATTATCGACAACCGACCGTCAGGAACACGTCAGAGGCTGGCGACGGAACTCGGCAAGCATCGCAGCTTCGTCACCCAGATAACCAGCCCCACTTATGCGACGCCTCTTCCGGCGCGTCACCTCGCGACCATCTTCAGGGTGTGCCATTTTAGCCCCGCCGAACAGGACCGTTTTTTGGACGCCTATCAGGTCGCCCATCCCGGCAAGCTGCCGGAGTTTGGCGCCACGGAAAAACTGCGGCATCTTTCGATAATGGTGCCTGACTTCGGCGATGAACGCCGCAACCGGCTTCTGGAAGAGGCGATCACGGACCTGGTCCAAAAGATCGCCGAGATTTCGGGGCCGCCTGATTGAACGGACGGTTCGCGCGGAACGAGCGCTAGATGATCATCGCCTTGGGAGGGGTTTGATGAAGAAATTCATGAATGCAGCGGACACAATGGTCGCCGAAAGCGTCGAAGGCTTCGTGCGCGCCCATGAGGAGTTCCTTGTATTCGGCGCAGACCGTCAATTTGTCCGTCGTCGCCACCTCGTTCCAGGTAAGGTAGCAGTCATCTCCGGGGGTGGAGCGGGCCACGAGCCGATGCATGTCGGCTTCGTCGGTCGCGGCATGCTGGATGCAGCATGCGTCGGGCATATTTTCACGTCCCCTACTCCAGGCCAAATCCTCAGCGCGATAGAGGACGTGGACACCGGTGCCGGCTGCCTGCTGGTGGTAAAGAATTATGACGGCGACCTCATGAATTTCGAAATGGCGGCAGAGATGGCATCGAGCCGCCACCGAATTGAGATGGTGATCGTAAGCGACGACATCGAAACGGCAAGCACGAACGACGGCCGCGGTCGACGAGGCATTGCCGGTACGGTAATCATGGAAAGGCTTCTCGGCGCCGCCGCGGAAAACGGCATGGCACTCGCTGAATTGAAAACCCTTGCTGCCGGCCTCGCGTCCCGCGTCAGATCGATGGGTGTCGCACTGACCGGTGTCACGGTGCCGCACACGCGGCGATCGACCTTTTCACTCGGCCCCGAAGAAATAGAAATGGGTGTTGGCATTCATGGAGAGCCGGGCCGTTCAAGAGAGCCCTTCTCCAACGCGGACACCATCGTGAGGCATCTAAGCGAGGTGGTTTTCAACGAAGTCGCTCGGGTTTCTGACAAGGCATTGCTTTTCGTGAACGGCCTTGGCGGCACGCCGCCGGCGGAACTTTATCTCGCTTACAACGTCGCGCATCGCTTCATGCAGGGTCATGGTCTGCAGATCGCGCGCTCACTGGTTGGTACTTACGCAAGCTCACTTGACATGCAGGGCCTTTCGATCTCGCTCGCTCTGCTTCGTGACGAAGAGTTCGCTCTATGGGATTCGCCTGTCGCCACGGCTGCCTTGCGCTGGGGCTGCTAGGGATGGGTCTGTCGTGGCGACCTCAGCGCAGCGGCCTGCAACTCGTCGGACCCAAAGGTTGGAAAATCTTATAATTTCGGCGTCAGCATCTCGAAACGGTCACGGATCGTCGAGCAGGTATCGCCGCCAAGGCGCGCGATGGCATCGACTTGCCTGGGATCGACGCGCAGACCTTCAGGATCGACGACACCGTCGCGATAATGAGCATAGACGATCTCGCCCATGATGATCTGACGGGATTTCCCGAGCTCAAGCGTGACATGACGCCTGCACTCGAATGCTGCGGGTGCTTCCGCGATCCATGGCGAAGCGACTTTCTGACCCGCCATCGCCGTCAGTCCCGCCTCCTTGAGCTCGTCGACACCACGCGGATATTTTGACCCGCAGACATGCATCGCTTCGGCAATGGAAAACGACACAATGTTGACTGTGAAGACTTCCGTCATGCGGATGTTATAGCCCGTGTCCTTGAAAGACATGTCCGGATTGTTCTCGACGCCGAGCGCCAGGATGGGCGGATCGGCGGAGAGGCAATTGAAGAAGCTAAACGGGGCGGCATTGATACGGCCATGTTCGTCGACCGTAGTCACCAGCGCGATCGGTCGCGGAATGATCGTGCCAATCATCAGCTTGTAACGCTCACGCTCCGAGAGTGCTTCGAAATCGAAGGATATTGTCATCGGTCAGCCTGCTGCTCGCATCGGCGCGAAAGCGCTCATAGCGCCGGTAAAGGGTTTTGCCAGAGGCGATGCGTAAGAACCGCGCTTGCTCGTCGACAATCCGAGCGAAACCAGCGCCTCGGCCTGCTTCACCGCTACGGCGACCCCATCGACCACGGGCACGCCGTAGATATCCTGCAGCTCGCGCGCCAGATCAGTCATCCCAGCGCAGCCAAGCACGATCGCTTCGGCGCCATCCTCAGCAAGAGCACGCTCGATCTCGGCCCGGAGCTTGCCGATAGCGCCCGAAGTGGGATCTTCGAGCTGAAGAACCGGAATATCGGAGGCGCGCACCCTGGCGCGTCCGCCCATGCCGTAGCGTCGTACAAGATTGTCAATCAAGACACGCGAACGCTCCAGCGTCGTCACGACGGTAAATCGCTGCGCCAGGAAGCCTGCGGTGGCGACCGCAGATTCACAGAGTCCAAGCACCGGCACGTCGGCAAAGCTGCGCGCCGCGTCAAGTCCCGTATCGTCGAAGCAGGCGATGATCGCGGCATCGTATTCGCCAGCCCGCTCCTTGAGTTCGCTGAGAAGTCCCGGGATTGCGAGCGCCCCGTCATAATGCCCTTCAATCGATACCGGCCCCATTCGCGAGGTGGCGGCAATGATGACGGTGCCAGACGCCATGACCGCGCGGGCAGCAAGGGCTGCCTTCTCGGTCATGGTTTCAGTCGTATTGGGATTGACCAGAAGAATGCGCATTGGGGGTCAGCTTACCTTTGCCTGACGCCGACGCAGCATGAGCATGATGCCGAGCGCGACGAGGATGATAGTGAAGGAAAACAGCGTCGTTACCGTGCCGAGCGCGTATAGCACCGGCGTCGTGACGTTGGTGGTCATACCGTAGATTTCGAGCGGCAGCGTGTTGTAGCTGCCTGATGTCATCAGCGTCCGGGCGAATTCGTCGTAAGAGAGCGTGAAGCCGAACAGCCCGACACCGATCAGGCTCGGCGCAATCATCGGCAGCACGACGTGGCGGAAGGTCTGCCAAGAACTCGCGCCAAGATCGCGGGCAGCTTCCTCGTAGGCGGGCGAGAAACGGTTGAACACGGCGAACATGATGAGCACGCCGAACGGCAACGTCCATGTCAGATGCGCGCCGAAGGCCGACGAATACCAGGCAGGCTTCAGCCCGCCCTGCTGGAACACCACGCCGATTCCGAGCGAGATGATGATCGACGGCACCACGAGGCTGGCGACAGTCGCGTAAAACAGAAAAGTCGCGCCACGGAACCGGCGGCGGAAGGCAAGGCCCGCGAGCAGCGATACGACGACCGTGACAACCATCACCATCAGGCCGAGCGTAGACGACCGACGGAACGAGGCGCCGAAATCGCCCACCGCCTGTTTCTCGAACAGATTGTAGAACCAGTGAACGGAAATGCCGTTCAGCGGAAAGGTGAGGCCGCCATCCGGCCCCTGAAAGGACAGGATCAGGATCGCCGAGAGCGGTCCGTAGAGGAACAGCACGAAGACAAGGAAGAAGGCTGCGAGCACGTAGAATTCGAAGGTGCGCCTCTCGTGGTTCATCTCAAAGCTCCTTGCGGATATCGACGACGCGCAGGATGGCCGCGACCATCATCAGGACGACGACCAGAAGCACGACGGCATTGGCGGCGGCGGCAGGATATTGCAGCAGCGACATCTGGTTCTTCATCATCAGCGCCACTGAAGCGCTCTGCCCGCCGGACATCACCTGCACGGTGGAGAAGTCAGCCATCACAAGCGTCACAACGAAGATCGAGCCGATGGCGATGCCGGGCTTGGCGAGCGGGATGACGACGTTCCAGAGGATCTGCCAGCCGCTGGCGCCGGCATCGCGCGCTGCCTCGAACAGCGAGCGGTCGATGCGCATCAGCGTGTTGAAGATCGGTGTCACCATGAACAGCGTGTAGAGATGCACCATGGCGAGAACCACGGCGAAATCGGAATAGAGCAGCCACTCGATCGGCTGCGGGATGATGCCCGCCTTGATCAGCGCAGAGTTGACGAGGCCATTGCGGCCGAGCACCGGGATCCACGAGATCATGCGGATGATGTTCGACGTCATGAACGGCACGGTGCAGACCAGAAACAGGATCATCTGCGTCGACGTGCGGCGGATATGAAAGGCAAGGAAATAGGCGACCCAGAAACCGATGAAGACGGTCAGCGCCCAGACGATGACGGTGAATTTCAGCGTATTGAGATAGGTCTTCCACGTCACCCACGAGCCGAGCGTCTCGGTGTAGTTCATCGTCAGGAAATCGGGATAGAGACCGGCGAAGTCGTAATCCCAGAAGCTCACCACCGCGATCATCGCGATCGGCAGGATGAAGAAGAAACCGAGGATCAGGATGAGCGGCGTCGCCTGGAGATAGGAGGCGGCCCACGGCGCAAGCCGAAAGCCAGCACTGCGGACCCGGTCAGTCGTCTCGTTTGTCTCTGCTGAAGCGATCGTCGCCATCTGCCATCCTCTCGGATTTGCCTTGAAACGGAATTGAGAGAGGGATCGAAGACCCCTCCCCAACCCTCCCCACAGGGGGGAGGGAGTTCTTCTGTTGCACCCTCCCCACAAGAGCGAGGGCGTTTTCTGCCGCCACGCTCCTCGGGAGGAACCGGCTCCTTGCCGCAGCGCCCACGCTCCCTCCCCCTTGTGGGGAGGGTTTGGGGAGGGGAAAGCGGCACCCGCTGTGGCGGATGATGGCCGCCTTAAGCCGCGATGAACTCGTTCCAGCGGCGAACCATGTAGCGGTCTTCGTCCATGACGGAGTTCCAGCACGCGACATGACCCATGCGCTCTTCGAACGAACCACCGTCGCGAACGGCGCCGGCCTTCTCCATGACCTTGCCTTCCGGCGAGAGGATATCGCCCTGGGCTGCCTTGCCTTCGATCCAGTAGCCCCACTCGTCAGCCGTCATGAAGCCCTTGGCGGTGTCCATGCAGGCAGAGTAGTAGCCCTGGCGGTTGAGGTAGCCGCCGACCCAGCCGGATGTGTACCAGTTGATGTACTCGTAGGCCGCATCGAGCTCGGCACCCTTGAGGTGCGAAGCGAGGCCGAGACCGCCGCCCCACGAGCGATAGCCTTCCTTGAGCGGCTGGTATTTGCAGGCGATGCCCTTGGAGCGAACAGCGGCGACAGCCGGCGACCACATGGACTGGATGATGACTTCGCCCGAAGCCATCAGGTTGACCGACTCGTCGAACGACTTCCAGAAGGCGCGGAACTGACCGTCCTGCTTTGCCTTGATCAGGAAGTCGATCGTCTTGTCGATCTCTTCCTTGGTCATGTTGCCCTTGTCGGCGTACTTGATGTTGCCGAGCGCTTCCATGATCATCGCGGCATCCATGATGCCGATCGACGGGATGTTGAGGATTGAGGTCTTGCCCTTGAACTTCGGGTCCATGATATCGGCCCAGGTCGAGATCTCGCGGCCGACGAGATCAGGGCGAATGCCGAGCGTGTCGGCGTTGTAGATCGTCGGCATCATGGTGAAGAGCTCGGTCTCGCCCTTGGCGAAGGTCTTGGCGTCGGCTTTTTCGACGTAACCGACCGTGTGCGGCGCGGTGCCCTGCGCAATCACGCTATCCGGCTTCAGCTTGCCGTTCTTGAACAGCGGAACGACCTTGTCGTAGTACTTCAGCTTCTTCACATCCATCGGCTGGATGACGCCGGTCGGATAGACCTTCTTCAGGATCCAGTATTCGATGTCGGCGATGTCGTAGCTGTCAGGCTGCGTCACGGCGCGCTGCGCGGCGGCGTCGGAATCCGTCGCCGTCATCTCGAGCGTGATGCCGAGGTCCTTCTTGCACTGCTCGGCGATGGCGTTGATGTTGGAGACGCCGGTGCCGAACTGGCGAAGCGTGATGTTGGACTGCGCCCAGATGGTCGGGAAGCCGGTGATCAGGCCGGAGCCGGCGGCAGCGCCGAGGGCGGCAGCACCCGTCTTCAGCAGGCTGCGGCGCGACACGCCCTTGCCCATCAGACCCTTCTTGGTGGTTTTCGTTGTATCAGTCATGTCAGTTCCCTCTGGTTTTTGTGGTAATGAAGATTCATGCCGAAACGCGGCCCAGGAGAACGGCGTCCTCCAAGGCCCAACTCAGGGACACCGCATCGCCGACCGATGCGGGGTTGGCGAAATAATCGCCATCGGACGCAATGACGGTGAAGTCATCGCTGCCCGCGCCGGCCACGGTGAGCTTCACCGAGGCGCCGCGATATTCGATGTTGGAGACGACGCCGTTGAAACCGAGCGTCTTGTCGGAAGCGGTATCGAGCCGCACCCGATCTGTGCGGATACCGATGTCGACACTCTCGCCGGCGTGCTTGCCGTTGCCGCGCACCGAGAATGTCTGACCTTCCGGAACCTCGAGCGTCGTAACACCGTCTTTCGAGGAAACGACGCGGCCGGAGAGAACATTGTGATCCCCCATGAAGCGAGCGACGAAGGCGGTGGCCGGCTCCTCGAAGACCTTGCGCGGCGTTGCCGCCTGCTCGATCTTGCCGTCGTTCATGATGACAATGATATCGGCGAGCGCCATCGCCTCTTCCTGGCTGTGCGTCACATGCACGAAGGTGATGCCGAGGCTCTTCTGCAGCTTTTTCAGTTCGGCACGCATGCGGATCTTCAGGAACGGATCGAGCGCCGACAACGGCTCGTCGAGCAGCAGCGCTTCCGGATCGGTAATCAGCGCGCGTGCCAGCGCCACACGCTGCTGCTGCCCGCCTGATAACTGTGCTGGCCGCCGCGTCGCATAGGCGTCCATCTGCATCAGTTTCAGCAACTCGAGCGCCTTGGTCCGCCGTTCGTCCTTCTCGACACCCTTCATCTTCAGGCTGAAAGCGACGTTGTCGACGAGGTCGAGATGCGGGAAGAGCGCATAAGACTGGAACATCATCGCCGTGCCGCGCTTGGCCGGCGGAAAGTCGGTGACGACTGTATTGCCAAGCCTGATATCACCGGACGAAATGCTTTCGTGCCCGGCGATCATGCGCAGCGTTGAGGTCTTGCCGCAGCCGGAGGGGCCGAGAAAGCAGCAATAGGAACCGGCCGGTATCTTCAGGCTGATGGAATGGACCGCCGTGGTGGCGCCATACACCTTGGAAACTGATACGATATCGATCTCTGCGGCCTTCGACATTGGTCTTCCCCTGTTCGAGAAGGACAATGCATCCGCCGTGCCAGTTCCTATTGCGGTGCATCAAGCGTCGAAAAATCAAACACTTCGCTTTGCAGAAGGGTCACACATCAAAATTGCGGCACCAACATCACCTGCCCAGAAAATAGGCTATCGTTCGCACTTCGTGCAAACGATCGTATACAATTTAGCCATCTCTTTGAGCGCAAATTCCGTTTAACTTTTACGGGAAACGCAGATATCATTTCCCGGTCAAAAGGTATTTGTGTTCATGAAGCCCACCGCAACCGCCGTGCATACCACAGAGGATTCAACCGATACGGGCGCACAACAGATCCGCGACGCGATCCGCGATGCGATCGTCGAGCGGCGGCTGTCGCCGGGAACAAAGCTATCGGAAAGCGATGTCGGCAACCTGTTCAACGTCAGCCGTACGCTTGCGCGCGCCGCCCTGCAGGCTCTTTCCTATGAGGGCCTGGTCAGCGTCGAAAAGAACCGTGGCGCGTTCGTCGCCTACCCCTCGCCCGATGAGGCTCGCCAGATTTTCGCTGCCCGCCGCCTGGTCGAGCCCGGGATCTTGCGGGAGGCTGCAGCCAGAATCACGCCTTCGCAAATCCAGCATCTGAAGCAATTGCTCATCGCGGAAGGCCGCCTGATGAGCGAGCGCGGCCAGATGGCACGACGTGCCGAGATCAAGGCATCGGGCGACTTTCACCTGACGCTTGCCGCCATATCCGGCAATGCGATCATGCAACGTTTTATGGATGAACTCGTAGCCCGCTCGTCGCTGGTGATCGCCCTTTATGGTCAATCGACCATATCGAGTTGCGGTCATTCCGAGCATGGCGATATCGTCGCCGCGATCGAGAGGAACGATCTCGACGAGGCATGCAGGCTGATGCTGCACCACATCGCGCATATCGAGGCCGATCTTGATCTTCGCGAACGCAAGAGCGTCGGTCTCAAGGAAGCCTTCGAGGGGTGAGGTCAGATTAACCAGAGCCGAAGGCGTTGACCGGGTACTGCTGGTTTCCAAGTCTGCCATGAGCGGAAGGGCATCATCGGATGCCCGACCCGCATCGGGATCGCCGAGACAAATGCTCGACAGGCAGCAGAAAAAGAGACTACCGGCGGCGCAAAGTCATGGTCCGCTTATGGCCTGCCGAGAGCGGACGATAATCGGCGCCTCTTTAGCTGGAGGCGGCACAGATAGTCCGACCCTTCCATCAGATACGCGGGAACACCGTCGTCTTCTTGACGGTTGCATAGGCGAAACTTGTGTCGATCCCCGCGATCCCTTCGATGTTGTGAAGCTGTTGCCTGACGAACTGCTCGTAGTCCTTCAGACTTTGAACGAGGACGCGCAGGAGATAGTCGGCCTCCCCCGTCATGACGTAGCAGTCCTGTATATTGTCGATGGAGCGGACCTTTCGCTCGAAGGCCGCGATCGCCGCCTCCGAGTGGCGCTCGAGCCTGATGCGGACGAACGCGGTGATTGGAAGCCCGTAGGCCTCCTCATCCACGATAGCGGTGTACCCCTTGATGACACCGTTCTCTTCCAGGAGCCTGAGACGGCGAAGACATGGAGACGGCGAAAGCGCCACTTTCTCGGAAAGCTCTTGGTTCGATAGGCGGCCGTCCCGCTGCAGCGTAGAGATGATCTGTCGGTCCTTCTCGTCCATGGCCCTCCCTCATTGGCAGAATCTGCCAAATATCGTTCCTGATGGGATCAACATAGCAAGAAACTGCCTGAGGAAGAAGCATATCATGTCACTCAATTTGACATCGAGGTTTCTCATGGCCGACATTACTACGACTTTCCCCAGACCGACGATCAAGTGGAATGAGACTGCCGCTGCAGGTTATGTTGTGTTGGCGCTCGTCGTCCTCATCTGGGCTGGGTTCGCGCTCACCATGCGAGCCATGGGCAAGTCACCGCTCGCTACTGCGGATGTCGCCCTGATCCGCTTCGCCGTGCCTGTGGTGGCGCTCCTGCCCTTGCTGTTCGGCCGCCTGCATCTGCTGCGGCAAGTCGACCGCAAGGCCGTCCTGTTGGTGCTGGCAGGTGGCGTGCCTTTCTATTTCATCGCGTCTGCGGGAGCCAAGCTGACCTCAGCGGCCTATGTTGGCGCATTGATCCCCGGTACGACCCCGCTCGCAATGGCCCTGATCTCGCGCTTGTTCATGGGTCGGAGACTCTCTACAAGACAAGCTCTTCCGATCGGACTTATCGTGGGTGGCGTCGTACTCATGATCGCTGGACAACGCCACGCTGTCACCGCGGAGACACTGCGGGGCGTCGGACTGCTTCTGCTCGCGAGCCTCATCTGGGCCGGATACACGATCGGGCTGCGGCATACCGGGTTGGACGCGATCTCAAACGGCCTCCTACTTTCGATCGGTTCCCTGGTGGCTATCGTACCTATGATGCTCGTCGGGCTGGTCGGAAGCAATTTCGGCCACTTCAGCCTCGGCGAGGCGCTGCCTTACGCACTCGTCCAGGGTATCGGGACGGGGCTGGTCTCGACCTTGGGCTACGCGTTCGCGATCTCGCGGCTCGGCGCGTCCCGAAGCGCCACGATCGGGTCCCTGTCTCCGGCGCTAACGTCCCTTTTAGCTATACCCCTATTGGGAGAGTCGCTCGCCGTCGCGACCGCCATCGCCGTCGCCCTGATGACATTCGGCGTAATCTTGGCGAATCGTACGGGCGAACGAGTTCCAGAATGACGGCTCGGCGCTTTGACTCCATGGAATAGGCGCGTCCCACGCCTCGAAGCGACGTGTCAGCAAATTCAGGGCTGTAGGCGCTCCGTGAACCGCCGTCGTTTAATGCGCACCTCCCGGTCAATGCCAATCGAGGTAATGGCGCGCGCTGCGCCCTTGGCGACTTGAGGTTTCACGTCATGCCGCCCCAGTCCCTCAACACTTAGGCAAACGCCTTAATATTATTGACAGGTGGTCCTGCTCGTTATAGTAAGGCACATGCCTTATCATTCCGCACCCCTGGATCTCGCCTTTCACGCCTTAAGCGACCCGACCCGCCGCGCGGTGGTTTCGCGACTGTCTGAGGGCGAGGTACCGGTGAGCCTCCTGGCCGAGCCGTTCGACATGGCCCTGCCTTCGTTCGTCCAGCATCTCAAGGTTTTGGAAGATTGCGGGCTGATTGCCAGCGAGAAGCGCGGGCGCAGCCGCTGGTGCCGGTTGGTACAGGCGCGGTTCGACGAGGCGGCGGACTGGATGGAGGCAGAGCGCCGGCGCTGGACCGACCGGTTGGATCGGCTGGAAGTCTATTTGGACAAGACGAAAGAGGATGGTGAAGGCAATGGCAAACCCGTTTGATACATGGTCGCTTGATCGAGAGATCGTACTGGTGAAAGTTCTGAACCATCGACGCGACAAGGTTTTTGCGGCGTGGATGGACCCCGGGGCGCTAGCCGAATGGTACGGTCCGGCCGGCCTGAAGATCGAGAGCTGCGAGGCCGACATACGCGAGGGCGGACTCTGGCGGTTCGACATGGTTGGCCTGTTCGAGGGCAAAGAACAGCGTTTCCCGAACCTCATGCGCTTTCTGGAGATCGTGCCAAACGAGCGGATCGTGATGGACTATGGCACGCCTGATCCCAACGACCCCGACCGCTTCCGCGCCACGGTGACCTTCGATGAGCAGGCCGACGGGAAGACCGTGCTCACCATGCGCCAACTCCACCCCACCCGCCAGCGACGTCAGGTCGTCATCGGCTTCGGCGCGGTTGAGTATGGGCTACAGACGCTGGATGGCCTCGCAGCTTGGTTGGACGGCTGAGTATTTGGCCAATCAGCGCCGTCTGTACACCTTCTGTGAATTGGGTTTGTTGTGGTTCTGACAGAAAGCAGGCAGACTGCGCCGGGCAAACTTGGGAGAACGCTTCATCGTCCTCCCTCCTGCCGCCGGTTTCGACTGATCGCCAGGAAGCCCTCCGCCTCATTCCACATAGAAGACCATGTTGCCGTTTCGCGCTCTCATCACCCATTCAATGTCATTGGGCGTTAGCTTCTTGGCCTTCAGTTGATCAACAAGCCATTTGTTCTGGCGTGCTGCGTTTCGGATCGCGTTCACATGCTGCGCGTCACCCGGCGATGGATGCGCACCTGTTTCATGCGCCGTACGGTAGCTTACGACTGAGAGTCGCTTCCCGTGATAAGTCCGCACATACGCAGGGAGATTTTCGCTCCAGTTCATTCTCCGGTGTTCTTGCCTCGTCTGTTGCGCTGCAGCCAGCAGGGCGGTCGGGATCGTCGAGACCGCAATGCCCAGGACAATAGCCAGCTTCCTCATGACGCCCTCCGAAGAGAAAGGTTGCCGGACGATCTTACGCGATATGGAGGCAGCAGGCACCGTGGGAATCGCCGGTTTGCATCACGGGCAGAAGGCAATGATGGCCCGGGTTGGGTCCCTGCGGACCAAAGGGCGATCCAAACCCTGCCTGATCCTGAGACGGGCCGACCTCCCCTCCGAAGTCAGCGATCAATTGATGGTCTACACGGCTTATCAGTTGGGGGCATGTTGTTAGTGAGCCGCGATTCACGTAGAAGAGGGCTCCCATCAAGTTCACCCCGGAGCTCCCGTGCATATCGGACCGCAACAGCGGATTTACGTCTGTTTCTTCCTGTTCGCCGTCTCCATGGGCGCCATGCTTTCGCGCCTTCCGGACATTCAAGATGCGCTGCAGATCGATAAGTCCGAGCTTGGCCTGACTCTGATCGGAGCCGCCATTGGCGCCCTGATTTCTTTGACGTTCTCGTCACCGATCGTCGCCCGCCTTGGAGCTCGAACGACCGCCTTCCTGACCGTCTTGGGTACCTCCGCTTGCCTTGCCCTCGTGCCATGGATGAGCGCCGCTCCCCTGGTATTCGGTATTCTTCTTTGCGAAGGACTTCTGGCGGGGGCGCTGGAAATCAATCTCAACGTCGAGATCGATCGGATCGAGGCGCAACTGGGGCGCGGCGTCATGAACCGGGCGCACGGTTTCTGGAGCCTCGGCTTCTTCGTCACCGCGCTGATATCGGCCGCGGTCCGTCAGGCTGGAGTGTCAATGCAGCTCCATTTGGCTTTGACGTTTGGCTTCGTCTTGGTCGTTGGCACTCTGGCAATCGCAGGCATGCGCAATGCTCCAGCCAGACCCACGCAGGAGCATTCCGACACGGGGCGCATCGCGCTACCGACCATTGCGCTTCTTCCTCTGTGTGTGATCGGTATCGCTGCTTTCCTGGTTGAGGGTGCAGGCATCGATTGGTCTGCAATCTATATGCGCGACGTATTCCAGTCTGAGCCCTTTGTGGGCGGCCTGGGTCTCACGCTTTTCACCTTCTTCATGGCTATGACGAGGATTTTCGCAGATCCGTTCGTCGATCGCTTTGGCTCGCGGGCGGTAGCATTCACTCTGCTGTTGGTGTCGGCAGCCGGTCTGAGCGCAGTTTGGCTTGCGCCGCATCAATTGATCGCCCTTTTCGGGTTTGCCCTCATGGGCGGCGGCTGCAGCGTGGTTTATCCGCTTGCGGTTTCCGCGGCGGCCCAGCGGTCGGACCGAGCCTCTCATCTCAATGTCGCAGCGCTCGGTCAAATGTCGTTTGTCGTGTTTTTCCTCGCTCCGCCACTCCTCGGTTTTGTAGCGGAGCATTTTGGTATACGGACAGCATACTTGGTATGTTTGCCCGTGATCCTGGGCGCACTGATATGCGTTCGCGCCCTCTCCGCCCGGCGCCCGTTGGCCGTCGCATAGGGTTGGCTGCCAATCGCACCCTGCTTTTCCGATGACGGCAACACGAATGAGGTCGGACTTTGAGGTTCGTAGTGACCTCTTCTCTTCGTTGCAGGAGGTGCCGGCAACGAACCGACGTCCTGGACGAATCGCTCCTCCCAAATTGCGACCCTATAGTCCCCTATTCGCCCGCTAGACTTCCACGAGCCGAGCCGAATTCATTTGCCTAAGAGGCGGAATGGCGGGAAATTGACTGGGGTTGTCTGCTGAGCAACCAAGTGTGGCAACGGCATGATGACGGGAACGTCCTCCAGGGAGGAGAAAATGGCCGACCATTCAAAGCTCAAGGGACCCGATCTGGCCCTCGGTATTGCACTCGCCGAACTGGCAGACGGAGGCAAGCTGGTCGGTCATTGCGACGGCGAACCGGTGCTCTTGGTGCGCCGCGGAGCAGAGATATTTGCGGTTTCTGCCAGTTGCTCCCACTATGGCGGACCACTGGTAGACGGTCTCGTCGTCGACGATACCGTTCGCTGTCCTTGGCATCACGCCTGCTTTGACCTTCTCACCGGAGACGCGCTGCGGGCGCCGGCCCTATCGCCACTCGCTTGTTGGTCGGTCGAGCAGCGCGACGAAAGGATCTTCGTCGGCGAGAAGCGCAAGAAGCTGTCCCCCACCGCGCGCGAAAGCAAGACAGGTGCTCCACCAGAGCGGATCGCAATCGTCGGCGGTGGGGCGGCCGGTTTTGCCGCAGCGGAGAGGCTGCGGCGGGAGCAATATCAGGGCGACATTGTCATGATCAGCGACGATGAGGCAGCGCCCGTCGACCGCCCCAACCTCTCAAAGGACTATCTCGCAGGCAAGGCTCCCGAAGACTGGATTCCGCTGCGCAACGAAAACTTCTATGCCAAGAATGGCATCGATCTACGCCTCGGCACCAAGGTCACCAGTATCGATATCGGTGCCAGCGAGGTCGCGCTCGCCAACGGAGCACGGGTAGCATTCGACAAATTGCTGCTCGCGACCGGTGCCGAACCGGTGCGACTGACCATCCCCGGCGCCGACATGCCTCATGTCCATACGTTGCGTTCGCTGGCCGACAGCCGCAGGATCATCGCACAAGCCGGCGCCGCGCGACGCGCTGTGGTACTCGGCGCCAGTTTCATCGGTCTCGAGGTTGCCGCCGCTCTTCGAACCCGGAGCCTCGAAGTGCATGTGGTGGCGCCCGGTGAACGGCCCATGGAACGAGTGCTGGGACCACAGATGGGCGACTTCATTCGCGCTCTGCATGAGGAAAATGGCGTCGTCTTCCACCTGGGAGATCGGGCGGCGAGTATTAGTGCGAGCGAGGTCCTGCTGAGCAGCGGCAGCACCCTGGGCGCCGACATCGTCGTTGCCGGCATCGGTGTGCGGCCGCGGGTCGATCTTGCCGAAACAGCCGGTCTCGCCACTGATCGAGGCGTCCTGGTCAGTTCCTATCTCGAAACCAGCGTCTCCGGCATATATGCAGCCGGCGACATCGCGCGGTGGCCTGACACCCACAGCGGCGAAAACATCAGGGTGGAGCATTGGGTGGTGGCGCAGCGGCAGGGTGCTACCGCGGCGCTCAACATGCTCGGACACCGGAAGAAATTCACGGATGTACCGTTCTTCTGGAGTCAGCATTACGACATTCCGATCAATTATGTCGGCCATGCCGAGGGATGGGACAAAATCGAAGTGGAGGGCGATATTGCCGCTAGGGACTGCCTCGTGCGCTACAAGCGTGGTGGGCAGGTCCAGGCAGTTGCCACGATCTTCCGCGATGTCGAAAGCCTCCGAGCAGAACTGGCGATGGAGCACGGCACGGCCTAGAACGTGACGGGATCATGAAGTATGCATGCGTTTTGCCCGAGCGACCGGCAAAACATCCAGACTGGCCCAGGAGTGGAATCCCCAGCGACTGGAAGCGTCCGCTCGAACGCTGGTTATAAGCGTCCATAAGCGACAGGATCGGTACCCAAAACAGCATACCACCACTACGCGTGCATTTCAGGGTTAGGCGTCGGTCAGGGCAGCCCGTGTCTTGTCGAGCGAGAGCTAAGAAAGGGCCCACTTCTGGCACTTTGATACAGGGCATGCAGCGCTTCCAAGTGCCTACGAGATCGTTAGTTCCGATTCCCGATTCCACCAAGCCGCCGGTTCTGCCGGCGCTTGGGTTGGAAGGCGTAACAGTAATCGCAGCACTAGCTCAGCATGGCGGAGGAGAGCCGCCCCCGTCATTTGCTGGCTAGTTTGAACAAACCGCGGCTTCCCGTTCAAGCTTTCGCGCATACTCGGTAAGTGGGTAGCAAAGCACAAAGAAGATGACAGCGACTAGCCCGTAAACCTTGAAAGGTTCGAACGTCGCGTTGTTGATCGCGTTTGCGGTCCTCATCAGTTCCTCAAAGCCAAGAATGGACGTCAAGGCTGTGCTCTTGATGAGCTGCACGAGAAACCCGACGGTCGGTGCCCGGGTTATCCTGAAAGCCTGTGGGAGGATAATGAGCCGAAGCTCTTGCAGGCGGTGCAGACCGAGACTTGCGCCAGCGTCCCACTGACCGCGCGGGAGCGCCTCGACGCCGCTCCGCCAGATCTCCGCGAGATACGCGCTTGCATAAAATGTCAGCCCACATACGGCAGCAGTCCAGGGCTCGATGCGGAATCCCAACATGGGCAAGCCAAAAAACATCAGGAAAAGCTGCATGAGGAGCGGCGTCCCCTGGAACAGCGCGATGTAACCTGACGCCAGGCGCCGTGGCCAAGAGGCCTTCGATATACGAGCAAAGAGGATTGCCATGCCGACGCTCGCCCCGCCAACAAACGCAGCAATCGACAGAAGAAGCGTCCAACGCGTCGCGAAGACAAGATTGCGCAAAATATCCCAGAACGTGAACTCGATCATGATATCCCCGCTCCAAGGAACCGGCGACCACCAGCAATCAGCAAACGCCTGAGGCTTGCTGACATGGCAAGATAGATCATCGTCACGACAAGATAGGTCTCGAATGAACGAAAGGTGCGGGCTTGCAATAGATCGGCCTCTTGCGCCAGTTCGCGAACGGAAATCTGTGAGACCACAGCCGATTCCAGCATCATGATGACAATCTGACTTGTGAGGGCCGGAAAGATAATCTTGAGCGCCTGGGGCAAGACGACTTTGAAAAATACGTGCCTGGGCTTCAGTCCAAGCGCCCGTGCGGCCTCGCCTTGCCCCTTGGGGATAGCATCAAGCCCAGCGCCTACCACCTCGGTCGTGTAGGCCGCCATGTTGAGGGTCATGGCGAGTATTGCCGCGGTCACCGGATTGAGACGGATTCCGAGGCTTGGGAGGCCAAAGAAAATGAAGAACAACTGGACCAGAAACGGCGTGTTACGGATGACTTCAACGTAGATGCCAACAGCCCGGCGCAACCAGCCGAACCGGCTTCTTCGCGCCGCAGCGCCGAAAACACTGAGTACCGTCCCGAAGACGGTGGTGCAGGCAATCAGCAAAAGCGTCATGCTTGCGCCATATGCAAGCGCTCCCGCGCCGCCCCAAAGCCAATCGAAGCCAAGGCTATAGGTCATCGCCACTCCTTTCACGGCGGGGAGCAGTCATACGATCAATCCTTGAGATTTTCAGGGTTGAGTGGCGTCTTCAGCCAGGCCTTCGAACTAGCGTCGAGTTTCCCCTCCGCGATCATCTTGGCAACCACGTCATTGACGGCGTTCTTCAGGCCATCCTCGCTCTTGCGAAGAGCAATGTGAGAAGGCGACGTCAAGAGCTGGAACTTTTGTTCCGGTTTCAAGGCGTCCTGACGTGCCAGAACCTGCGCTCCAACATCGTTGCCAACCACCATCAATTGCGTTTGACCCGAGATGAAGGCCTGGATAACGGAATTGTAGTTTTCGAAGCGCTGGATTGTTGCCGACGCGGGGGCGGCTGCCGTCAGGGAGGTGTCTTCGAGCGTGCCGCGGTTCACGGCAATCGTTTTGTCGGCGAGGTCGTCCTTGCCGCTGATGGCGACGGCTGCCGGCCCTATGACCGCGATGTAGTACGGTGCGTAAGCGGCAGCGAAATCAATTACTTCTGCACGCTCCTTGGAATAGCCGACGCTCATCAGAATGTCGACGCGCTTATCGTTCAGATAGGCAATTCGGTTTTGTCCGGTGACGCCTACGAGGTTGAGCTTCACGCCAAGACTGTCGGCAATGTTCTGAGCGACATCGACATCGTATCCCTTGAGGCTCATGTCCGCGCTGGCCGATGAAAATGGCGGGAAGTCGGAGAAAATGCCTACGCTGATTTGGCCAGCAGCCTTGATGTCGGCGAGGTCGTCGGCATGGGCCGACAGTCCGACCAGAGCGAATGCCGCGGCAGTTGCGATGGTTCTTCCTAGTTTGCTGATATTCATTTTATGTTCCCTTTTTCTTGGTTCTAGATGGAGACGGCGATCCCAACCTCTCAGGCGGCGTTACGCACGGCGGGGCTGAGCATGGCGAGGCAAAGCAATTCGAATAGGACCTGCGCGGCAATCTGGGCCGTGTTGGTGGTCGCGTCATACTGCGGCGCCACTTCCACCACGTCACCGCCAACAAGATTTACTCCGCGGAGGCCTCGCAAGATGGCGAGAACTTCTCTCGGAAGCAATCCTCCAACCTCGGGTGTCCCGGTTCCCGGCGCAAAGGCGGGATCAAGGCTGTCGACGTCAAAGCTAATGTAAGTTGGACCGGAGCCGACGACCTCGAGGGCACGTGCGATCACGGCCTTGATACCCATCTCCGCGACTTCCTCGGCGTGTATTACCGTCATGCCCGAAGCAAAGGAGAACTCCCAAAGATACTCGGCTCCGCCTCGAATGCCTATCTGGATCGTTCTTCGAGGGTCAAGGACGCCGGCAAGGACGGCCTCTCGGAACGGAGCGCCGTGGTGGAACTTGGAACCCTCGTATGGGCCAGCCGTATCGCAATGGGCATCGATGTGAATCATGCCAACAGGGGCGCGGCTCGCGAACCCCTTGAGGATGGCACCGGATATGGAATGATCTCCACCAACCGACAGGGGGATCACTCCAGTATCGGCGATCATGCGGTAGCTGGCTTCGATGTCGGCATGGCATCCCGCGAGATCGAAGCGGCTTCTCATCGGAACATCACCGACGTCGGCGACCTTGAGCGTGCCCATTGGAGCAACCCCGAGAACATGCTCGTAGGGCCCGACGCGTTCGATCGCCCGAACGGCTCTCGGACCCAACCGCGACCCGGCGCGATTGGTGACACCAAGGTCCATCGGCACGCCGATCAAGGCCACATCCAGTGCTGCAAGCACATCCGATCTGATGCCGCCCTCGATAAAAGACGCGCCAAGGAAGGTCGCCGGATCTGCAAACGGCCACTTGCGGCTGTCGCCATCTTTGAAGACACTTGCCGCAACTTCGCGAAAGTGTGGATCGTGCATTTCGCCGCCGGCGGCATTGCCGAAGCGACGGCGAAGGTCCTCCAGAAAGTCCTGGTCAATCGTCAAGATAAGTTCCCCGGTTCTCGGTCCGAGATGGCATCATTCGCCCAGCCAGAATCCTTTACAACCTTGATATTTCGTGAGGGCCTATAACGATTTCTGATAGTCTGGCAGCCTCGACCGCCATTTTCGACGACAGGCCCGTTCAGATAACTTTATAAGGGCATGGGCGATCCCCGGCCCGTTGCCTCGCGGATGCAGATCGTTCAATGTCGAATTTCGCTGTCATGAGCACATTCGGATAGCTCGCCTTTAACGCAACCGAAGACGCTGTCGAATGCTTGATCTCGATTCATATCTGCTACGGGCTTTCCTGACGGTCGCCGAGATCGGAACGGTCAACGGCGCCGCTGCCAAATTGCATCGAACTCAAGCGGCGGTCAGCATGCAAATCCGCAAGCTCGAAGAGCTCGTGGGGGTAACGCTCTTTTCTCGATCCTCCAAGGGACTTGAGCTCACGGCTCACGGCCAGGTCATGGTGGCCTATGCCCGGGAGATCGTGCTGCTCAGCGATGAGGTCGGCCGTCGGCTCACCGGAAAGGTACTCCAAGGACGCATCCGTCTCGGGGTCGTCGAAGACTTCGCCGCCAGTCGACTGATAAACATCCTTCGTGACTTCAGGGCCCAGAACCCGAAGGTGGACATCGACATAATCGTCGAGCCCAACCGGCGTCTGGCGGAAATGTTCGAAGAGGGGAAGCTCGATCTTGCCGTGTGCGACATCACCGTTCTCAACAGGAAACCAATCCTGATCTGGACCGAATACCTGACATGGGTCGTCAGATCGGATTTTGTGGTCGACGCCAGCAGACCGCTCCCGGTCATCATGTTTGACGAGGGTTGCCCCTGGAATCTCCAGACGATCGCCACGCTGTCGCAGCGAAACATAAAATGGAAGACGGCCTGCGTCGCGTCCACGTTGGTTGCCATGGCGACGGCGGTCAGGGTTGGCATAGGTGTCGGTCCCATGCTTGAAGCCACGATTCCCGAGGGATGTCGCGCGCTCGACAAGGCCGCCGACCTACCCGGCGCCGTCCGCATCGAGATTGGATTTTATGCTCAGTCCGAGGCGTCCGAGGGCGCCCGCTATCTTGTCGAGTTCGTGTCGCGACACACCGCGATGACGGACCGCCCATAACATTCCGTTATAGCCGCGAAAAATAAAACGGCCTGTTCAACTGGCGCGGTGGCTGCAATTTGGCCTTGGCAGCAACCGACGCGCCAATTGAAACAGGGAAACCGGCCGATGGCTATCGAGCACGCGTCCGTCGACGAGGCGTCGCCACTTCAAACAGTCCATATCATCGGCCAGACCGCCAATTTCGCCGCCGGAAGCAGCATACGCGCACAGGCTGCCGAGATCCTTGATCGTATCGATGCCCTGCTCGCGATGGAGGGTACAGACAAGTCAGAACTGATCCAAGCCAACATCTGGCTTCGCGATCTCGGGTCTTTTGCCGAGATGAACGCCGCTTGGGAACAGTGGGTAACTCCGGGCATAACGCCTCGCCGAACAACTTTTGAAGAGCATGGTCTACCAGCACTATGTGACCTTCGAGTCGACGTCATCGCCTGGCGAAAGAGCCAGGAGTTTGCGTCGTCGTAAGGTACAATTCAAAGCCGTAGAGCACGCCCCGTACCACGACAAGCGATTGCCTGGTGGAGCTTCACGTTGTGGGGCAAGCCCGATCTCGCTGCGCGTGTCCTCGAAGCGCTGACGAGGTTTTCAAGAACGCGGTTCGGCAGCACATGGTGCTTTTCCTTCGCCTCGCGCAGCTTGTCTTCGCCGCGGCAGCTTTTTGGCCCTCTCGAGGGCAGCGGAACGGCCGCCGTCTGACAGCGCCTTGGTGTTGGCTTTTCCAATTGTCGCCTTCCCGCGCTTGGCATCTGCACTACTTCATCTTCGCTTCTCAAGGGGTAGTGGGAGGCCTCGGATAGTTATTGCGGAACCCAGCCGAGGCCCTCTTTTTACCGCAGTGTTTCACCGGGCCGAAAACTCTGAGCCTCCCGCGCTACCGCCTCTAGTGCGCCAGCAACGGAACCGAATTCTTCCGCCGGTGTTGTTGTCTCACCGCAAATATCCCATGGAGGAAGCAAGCGATGAGCATTTTTGACCGCATTAGGAACGCCATTTTGGGCGACGCACAGGCGGCGGCACCTGTCCGACCTGCTTCTCCCTTGACTCCATCACCGGATTTACCCGCCGATATCGTTCCGCCGCCAAGACCCGGCGCACCGCAGTCGGGTCAGATTGCCGAGCGACCGCCGATTATTACCGATCCGGCGACAGGTGCACCTCCGCCAGCCCCAACTCCTGCAGTGGATATTGAGGACGTACTCGATGAAGCCGTGAGAAACTCGGGACAGAAGCTCGATTGGCGCCATTCGATCGTCGACCTCATGAAGGCCGTGGGGATGGACGCAAGCCTACAGGAGCGCAGGGAACTGGCTAGGGAACTTGGCTATGCCGGAGGCCCAAACGACAGCGCGAAGATGAACACCTTCCTGCACAAGACACTGATGAAGAGGCTGTCTGAAAACGGCGGGAGGGTACCGCCCGACCTACTTGATTAGCATCTCGCGGCAAGCGACAGGGCATCCCCGGCCACCGGCGCAACATCGATCCAGACAACGCGATAAGCTCGTGGTGAGATTCTGAGCTTCCGGGCGTTTGAGCCGGAAGCAATCCTGGGCAGCGTGTCGTCTGATCGCAGGCCTCCTATCCGGCCACGATACCGACAATCACAGTTCCCCAGGTTGTGAGCAGGATATGGCCGATCGGAACGGTCGGCGTGTAGCCAAGGACGGCAACGCTGCTTTCCGACCTGTCCTGGACGGCCGCCATGCCCGCTGTCATCGTCTGCGCACCAGCCAGCCCTCCGAGCAACAGGATGGGATTCATCCGCAACACGTAGCGCCCGAAGTAAAGGCCAGCCAGCAAGGGAACAATGGTGACGACCATGCCGCCCAGCAACAGGCCGATCCCGGCTTCGGCGATGGCCGAGACGAAGACAGGCCCGGCATGCAGACCGGTCATGGCGACGAAGGCCGCCAGACCAAGCGCTGTCATGAGGGACACGGCGGCGTCCGGTATCCGACCGAAAAGCGGAAACTGCGTGCGCAGATGGCCGACCAGCAAGCCGGCGAGCAGAGTTCCCACGCTGGTGCTCAGGGAAATCTTCATGTCACCGATCGGAACGGTGACGATAATGCCGACCAGACCACCAAGGAAGATTGCCAGACCGAGCACAAAGAAGTCGGTGGTCGTTGTCGGCGCGACGATGACGCCAATCTGCTTGGCCGCCTGCGACACGACATTGTCCGGGCCTACCAAACGGAGGATATCGCCCCTTTGGACCGCAACGCCCGGAGCCAAGGGAATTTCGTGGCCACCGCGCGTGATGCCGCGCAGATAGAGACTTCGTGCCCAACTCTCTTTCGAGAGATGCTCGATCGTCTTGTTGGCGAAGGTCCGGGATGTCACCAGGACGTCGGCCACCGAGACCGGGATATCGAGCAGGTCGCTATCCTCGACCTCCTCCGCCCGCGGTCCGAGCACGTTGATCAGCGCCTCGCGAGATCCTGAGACGGCGACGATGTCACCGGCTTCGAAGACGATTTTCGAAGGGTCTTCCACGATCGCGCCTCGTCTTCGCAACCGCTGAACGAACAGCCGGTGATAGGGAAAGGACTCCTCTGCAGCCGTCATCGACAAGCCTACAATCGGCGCACCCTCGGCAATGCGATACGCGCGAACTTCAAACCTTCGCCAGGCCGAAGCGACGCCCGGCACCGTGCGCGTCATCCCAAGCTCACGCTCCAGTTTGAGCGCTTCGGCGCGCAAATCCACGCCCAAGAGTTTCGGACCGACGAGACTGCAGAACAGGATGACGCCCACCGCACCGAAGACATAGCAGACTGCGTCGGCGACAGCGACGTGAGCGACGAAGCGGGCGCGATCTGCGTCCGGCAAGGGCAACGCATTGATCGCCTCGGTTGCCGTTCCCATCGCTGGGCTTTCCGTAAGTGCGCCCGATACCAGCCCCGCGGCAAAGCCCGGGTCGAGACCCAGCATGGTCGCGACGACTATGGCAGTCAGCAGACCGGTCACGCAGACGACAACGGCAAGCAGCACGGGCTTCATCCCGTCCCGCTTGAGGGCCTGTAGAAATTGCGGGCCGACGGAATAGCCGATGCCGAAAAGGAAGAGGAGAAACAGGAAGGATTTCGCCATTCCGGCGATCGGCACCTCGGCGATCTGCCCGATAATGATGCCGGCAAAAAGGGAGCCGGTGACGGGACCGAGACTGAACCCGCCGATTTTCACCCCGCCGATCAGGTATCCGAGGCTGATTGCAAGAAACACGGCAAGCTCAGGATACCTGACCAGAATTTGCTCGATCCACGCCATGACCATTCCCCCGAATGATGCCTTGGGCGGCGTCCGAGTTACAGCGCCGCCGGCAACCTACGTTCACCGTGCGCCGGCCGCGGTGGCGCCAATTGGCTGACAAAGACGCCGCCGCCGCGGGTCAGCGTTTCGCCTTGGCGGCTACCGCATCAGGCTTGACCAGCTTCAGTCCCCTCGCCTTTTCGTAGCCATGGATCTCCTTCACATCGAGCTTGCGCATGAAATCGATCGTCTCCTGCGTCAGCACCTGGCCAGGCACCATGATCGGAAATCCAGGCGGGTAAGGAATGACAAAATTGGCCGAGACCATTTCCGGGCCCTCGCGCAGTCTTCGATCGCATTCGGCACCGTTCAGCGGCACGTATTCGCACAGCGATGCATCGTAGGCGTTGAAGAACGCGCTTCGCATGTCACCTTCGGGCGTCGTGCGACCCGCATCGCTGCGGTACAGCTCGTGGAAATGGCTGAAATTCGGAAGGCCCGGCACATCCGTCATCAGCGACTTGACGCGCGCCTCGAAAGCGGCGCGCTCGGCTTCGCCACCATCTGCCAGCCGCTTCTCTATCCCGTGGCAAATCTCGACAAGGACCCGGATGAGGTGGGCGACATCACTGCGCGTATTGTTGATGTTCGACTGCAGCAACACGCTGTTACGCGAGGTCTTGTTCAGCTGGATACTGTACTGGTTTGCCAACAGCCCCTTGAACTGCGTTCCGTCGAAGCCGGCGGTGCCGCAAACCAGCGTCATGCGCGTCGGATCGAGGTAGAACTCGTCCTCTCGCATTGCCTTGACGGCCGTCGCCCAGTTGGAACCCGGTGCAAGATAGTCCTTGAAACCGGACTGCCGGTAGGCCTCCGGGATCATTTGGTCAGCACCGAGGACGCGGAAGTATTTCGAAATCAACGGGTGTTCGTTCACCGCCTGCCGGATCTTGAGCGCGATCTCGATCGCATTCATCACCAGCCCGTACCCTTCGAGCTCCATCTGTCGGCGGGCGACATCGAGACTGGCGATGAGCTGCTGGTTCGGGCTCGTCGACGCGTGCGTGAAGACCGCCTCATGGAACTGGGCCTCGACCGTATGAAAATCGACGTCCTTGACCAGCAGCATGGACCCCTGGCGGATAGCCGACATCGACTTGTGCGTCGAGTTGGTCTGGTAAACCCGAAGACGCACGAGGCGCGGGTCGGGGATCAGTCGCGTGGCAAGCAACATCTCGTCCGACGGGCTGTCGCCAAGCTCGGCGTGCTGCTTTTCGTAGGCCGTGACGGATGCGGGATCGCGCAGCCATTCCTCGATATCGGCTGCAGCGCCCATCGCCGTGCGCGGACGCAGGAATGGCGAGAAGCGGGCAAACCCTGACCAGGCCTCGTCCCACAGGAAAATGAGGTCAGGCTTGATGGCAAGGCACTCCTCCATCACCCGCCTGACGTTGTACATATGCCCGTCGAAGGTGCAGTTGGTGAGGTCAAGCAGCTTCAGCCGATCGAGCCGCCCCTCTGCGCGAAGCGCCAGCAACGCCTGCTTGATCGTAGCGAGCGGCACGGCGCCATACATCGAGTATTCCGTCATCGGAAAGGCTTCGACGTAGTAGGGCTGCGCCCCAGTGAGAACCATTCCGTAGTGATGCGACTTGTGGCAGTTGCGATCGACCACGGCGATGTCGCCGGGCGCAAGCAGCGCCTGGACGGCCATCTTGTTGGACGTCGACGTACCATTGGTAACGAAAAACACGTGATCGGCGCCAAAGGCGCGCGCGGCCATCTCCTGCGAACGCTTGATGTTGCCCGTCGGCTCCAGAAGGCTATCGAGGCCCCCTGTGGTGGCGCTGCTTTCCGCCAGGAACAGGTTGAGGCCGTAAAATTCGCCCATGTCGCGAATCCAGTCGGACTTGAAGACCGACTTGCCGCGCGCGATCGGCAATGCATGGAACGTACCGATTGGTCGGCGTGCGTATTTCTTCAGATTGTCGAAGAACGGCGTTTCAAAGCGCGCCTGCACGCCTTCCAGAACCGCCAGGTGCAATTCGAGCAGTTCCTCGACCGCATAGAAAATGCGGCGGACGGCATCGGCTGCCGGATCGCCGGCGATTGACTCGACATCGCGGTCGGAGAGCAGATAGACGTCGAGTTCCGGACGAATGCGCCTCAGCGCGCGGGCAAGGCGCAGCGCCGATGCGTCGGGACTGTCGGTTTCCCCGAGCGGATCCAGAACCGAGCGAAGCACTGACACATCGTGCCGCGAACGGTAGGGGAACCCTTCTGCCAGGACGACGGAAACGATGTCCGGGTTCAGCACCGCAGCACAGACGGCGTCCTCGAAGGAACCAACGATGACGGGTTCGTAGACGAAAGCATCTTCCCGACGACGCAGCCGGCGGATTTCCTTGGCGAAAGCCGGCCACCGCTCGGCCGGCTGGCTGTTGACGAACAGCACTTCGAAATAGGGCCGATGTCCGCCCGCCTCGCCCGTGGCAGGCGGCATGATGTCCGCCACTTCATCAGGGGACATCTCTTCATGGGCGTCCCACTCGCCTGCACGGCCGCGATAGGCGTGCGTCAGCAGTCCGTTGGAGATACGTCGCGCCAGTCGTGCGGTCCCGCCCGCGTCGTCGGTGGCAATGCGCTCGCGCAGCGCCGTCAGCAACCGCTCTCCGGGATAGGCGTGGTACTCCTCTGCCGCGGCAAGGTTCGCCAGTGCTGCCTCCAACACTGCCCTGTCGCCGCGCTTTGCTGCCCACGCGTCCGCTAGGCTGGTCACAGCACGCCAGTTGTCGGCGCGCGCCTGATGTATCAATAGGAATTGATCGATATGTGCGCTCTTGACTGGCATCCCGATCTCCATATTTGGGTCCGACTGCGGTCTCGCTGCTCTGCTATCCGCAGCTCCCGTGCGTGTGCCGATGGGGCTGCGCTGGCGGCCAGGTCAAATCACGGTGGCACCCACTCAGCATGCTACCCACGTGCCACGAGTCCGGTTCTCCCGGTCAGCCAATTCCACATGATCGCGAAGTCGATATTCGCTCAACAACGGGTACTTGCGAAGGTAAAATACCGTAAGATACCACCAAGATGAGGTATCTTACTCTCCTGCCGCTCTGTGCCTCACGTCTATTTCAGCCTAAAGAAACCCAAATAACGCTTCTTCAACGTCGGTTCATCGGCCACATTGTGGACGGCCGGTGATGAGCCGACCGTCGGTGATGGCAAAGGGTTGCCAGTTGTCTTTCTTCTCGAAAAGTCGGCCGAGCCGTTTAAGTTCGTCCTCAACCAGGAAGGGCACGACCTTAGTCAGTTGAACCTCCTCCTCTGTGTTGGTGAGACGGTATCGCGATCCATTGGCCAATGGCCAGATCGGACTGATGATGTTCTCAGGTTGCCTGGATCGACCTGAACCATAGGAGACCGAGTTGAATGCGAGCGTCCCGAACGTGCTCTCGATTCCACTATACGAAGGTCTCGCCGATACCTTAGTGCAATGGCTGTATTTCCTCTTTGGTGACTTGTTACTCGGCAGCAAGCTAACACCAGGAGGCTCTCATGTCCCAGAACCAGCCAGCGGTTTCGCGTCGTACACTTCTTGCAGTAGCAGCATCAATCAGTGCATTGGGCGTGCTTCCAGAAGCGTTTGCCGCGAGCGGCGATCCAAACGCGATCAAACCATTCCGATTCTCGGCTAAGGATGCGGAGCTATCCGACCTTGCCCGGCGGGTCGCGGCGACCAGGTGGCCTGACCGGGAAACGGTCAAGGATCACTCGCAGGGCGTCCAGCTCGCTACCATCAAGAAGCTCGCCGATCACTGGGCCAAGCACTACGACTGGCGCAAAATCGAAACGAAACTGAACTCCTACCCACAGTTCACCACGAAGATCGACGGGTTGGACATTCACTTCATCCATGTGAAATCTAAGCACACAAACGCCCTGCCGATCCTTGTCACCCATGGATGGCCCGGTTCCATCATCGAACAGCTCAAAATCATCGAGCCCCTGACCGATCCGACCGCGCACGGCGGCAGTGCCGAAGACGCCTTCCATGTCGTCATCCCATCGCTTCCCGGCTACGGCTTCTCCGGCAAGCCGACGGAGCCCGGATGGAACCCTCCTCGCATCGCCAAGGCCTGGGCCGTGCTGATGCAACGCCTCGGCTACGCAAAGTACGTCGCGCAGGGCGGCGACTGGGGCAATGCGATTACCGAACTGATGGCTGTGCAGGAACCTCCGGGATTGCTCGGCATCCATACCAACATGGCGGCAACCGTTCCCGCCGACATATCCAAGGCACTATCCGCCGGCAGCCAGCCCACCGGCCTTTCGCCTGATGAAAAACGAGCATGGGATCAGCTCGACGATTTCTACAAAAATGGTCTTGGTTACGCCATCGAGATGAACAACCGGCCGCAGACGCTTTACGGCATCGTCGACTCACCGATCGGGCTTGCCTCATGGATGCTCGACCATGACATCCGCAGCTATGACATGATCGCTCGCGTCTTCGACGGCAAAACGGAAGGCCTGACAAAGGACGATATCCTTGACAACATCACGCTCTACTGGCTGACCAACACGGCGATCTCTTCCGCCCGCCTCTACTGGGATAACGCGCACTTTCCTTCGGGTGGTTTCTTCGATCCGCGCGGCACCAAGATACCGGTCGCCGTCAGTGCCTTCCCGGACGAGATTTACCAGGCTCCCCAGAGCTGGGCCGAGAAGGCATACCCGAAGCTCATCTTCTACAACCGGCCTCCCAAGGGTGGCCACTTCGCAGCCTGGGAGCAGCCGATGCTTCTCACGGGCGATCTGCGCGCCGCCTTCAAACCGCTCCGCAAATCGATCTGACGGCGGCTGCGGCGTTCTCCGATGCCGCAGCTCATTCACCATTCCCATCCAATGGATGAAGGAGAAAGACAATGTCAGACAACCAGATCGTCGATTCCAGCTTCACGGCCATCATCAACGCACCGATCGAGAAGATCGACATCCCGACGTGGTGCTTCACGCTGTCCGAAAAGGAATACCAGGGCTGCTCGCCCGCCCATATCGCTGCCGGCTTCACGACCGCTCCGGACGGAACGCGCATGTCGATCAACGTCGAAACGATCGGCGGCAGCCTGATGGTGCAGCACTACGTCGAAACGCTCGGCGAAAAGGATCATCTGATCCTTGATTCCGACTCAGATGTGTTCACGCCGACGGGCCGCGTAACCATTCACGTGACCTGGGAACTAAGCGTCAAGGCAATCGACAAGAATCGCTGCGAATTCACCAACCGGGTGCAGTCCTTTGCGACCCAGGAAATGCTCGCATCCCTCGATCGGCAGGGCATCCCTTTCGAAATCTTCCGCACACAGCGCCAGCCGATGTCGATCGCCCACAACAAGGGCGAGACGCCGCTGTTCGCAGCCAGCATCGAACGCCACGCGCTTCGCAGCCAACAGCCCTCGAAAGCAGCCTGAAGCTCAAAGGAGCCGATAATCATGCATCTGTCCTACGAGCGCGCTACCACCGGCCTTCTGGTGGTCGACCCATACAACGACTTCATCTCTGAAGGCGGCAAGATCTGGCCACGCATCAAGGAAGTCGCCGAAACCAACAATTGCGTGTCGCACATGGAGCAAGTCCTCAATACGGCACGACAGGTCAAGATTCCCGTCTTCTTTGCCATGCACCACAGGTACCGCGAAGGTGACTACGAGAACTGGAAGTACATCGCGCCCATTCAAAGACTGGCGTGGAACCGTAGGAGTTTCGAATACGGCACCTGGGGCGGCGAGTTCAAGGCCGAGTTTGTACCGGCGTCCGGCGAGATTGTCGCCTCGGAGCATTGGTGCTCCAGCGGCTTTGCAAATACCGATCTCGACCTTCAGCTCAAGAGGCAGGGCATTCACAAACTCATTGTCATCGGACTGATCGCACACACCTGCATCGAGGCGACCGTGCGTTTCGCGGCAGAGCTTGGATACGACGTGACAGTCGCGAAGGACGCCGTGGCCGACTACTCCGACGAGATGATGCACGCGGCGCTGGTGATCAATATGCCGAACTATGCGAGCGCGATCGTAACCACTGAGCAGATTGTCGCTGCGCTAACGTCCATGGAGCCGGTGGCGCCCGCCGCCTAATACAACCGTCATATCGGCTGCCCAAAAATATCAACGCTACTCGTGCGTCGTACGAGACAATAGGCGACGTCGGTTGGTTCCATCGCAGCTTCACGCCGTTGATGCCTCGATCAATGCCTTCGCCTCGAGGAGCCTGGGGCTGCTGAAGCCTTCAGTGAATCGCCGATAGATGGGAAGGAGAACAGTCGGAACGCTTGCCTCGCGGAAGGCACCAAGGCTGACGCCCGCGCTCAATTCCCAATATAGTGCTCCCTGCTTCGATGCTTCCGCCATCGCCTGCTGAAAGAGACCTTCGATCAGGGACGTCTCGCTTAAGCCTTGCGCCCTAAGAACTTCTGCTTTCCGCCTCAGAATTTCGGGCACCATCCAACGGTAGCCTTTCTCTTCTGAGAAAAGCAAAGCGTTGCCGACCTCGTTCAAGGCCTCGTTGAAACGCCCCATCGACTGTAGCGCAGCCGCTAACTCACAAAGGTAGAACGGATAAAACAACAGGTAGGCCCCATTACGCAGTTCCGCGAGTCCGGTTCGAAGAGCCTCGATACCAGCGGCCGGGCTACCCAATCGATAGGCGAGACTGCCCTTGATGCACAAGCCGGCGGCATGGAAGGGTTGAAGACCATGCTTGGATGCCTCCACCAAAAGCTCCTCACCCCATTCCTGCGCGCGGTCCAGATCGTTAAGCGTCAACGAAACGAAGGAAGCCGACCATGCGAGCGCGACGCATAGGACGAATGGCTGCCGTGTCTCTCGTGCCTCCTGTATGGCGACCTCTGCCGTAAGAATTGCGGCGTCCAGTCGGCCACCTGCGATCAGGTTCACTGTGTTGTGAGCCAAGGACGATGTTCGTACGTCCGCTTCCAATCGCAGCAAGTCTGTCCGGCGATTCTCCAGCGGATAGTGTGTGGCCGCCCATTCCAGCCTCTCACCAGCTTCCTGATGGAGCGCGTGATAGGTTTGGGGAATGCCGACAAGCCATGCGGCCGTTGCGCGTCCACGCACGTCCTGCTCGTCAACTGCCCCCTCATATTCGCGCGCATAGGTTAGAGCGTCGCTCAATTCCGCCGAGCGGGCGGAGAAGAGCCATAGGGCGCAGGTTAGGCGCTGGCGATAGTCGTAGTCGTTCAGATCTCTGGCAAGTGCCAGCGCGCCGGTGAGCACTTCCTTTCCGCGCTCGTTCATTCCCTGAGTGTAGATGAGTGCGTACCCTAGAGCACATCGCAAGACCATCTCGGTGCGCGAGCCGCTTTCTTCTCCGATGTTCTCCAGCGCGCGCTCAGCCCAGTCGCCGGCTTCGGAGACCAGCGATATTGCCGTCCAAAAGTCGCTTGACGCGGCGGCAAGCTTCGCGCCGAGCACGCCATTGCCGCTGTCCGAGAACGCCCATCTCAAGGCCGCACGTACGTTGTCGGTCTCCTTTCGGTAGCGACCAATATTGTCGAGTGCTGTCTGAAGGGAGCGCTCCTCCGAAAAAGGTTTGAACAGCTTGAGGAAGTACTTTGCAACTCGACACATTGTTCGCCGAAATTCGTCCCGAACTCCGAGCTTTTCCAGCGAGTAGACCCGCACAGTCTCAAGAAGGCGCCAGCGCGGAGCAGCGTCGAAACCGTCGAATGCGATCAACGATTTTGAGACAAGATTCGATATCGCCAGCGCCGTTTCCGCTTCCCCGTCGCCGCTGACGGCTACCGCCGCGTCCAAAGTAAAGCCGCCGGGAAAAGTCGCCAGGCCACAAAGCAACTCCCGCTCGGTGTCCGGCAGAAGTTGATAGCTCCAGTCCAGGGTAGCGCGGAGCGTCTGATGACGAGGCAATGCCGTCCGGCGCCCGCCAGTTAGCAGTACGAAACGATCATCCAGCCGGCCGGCGATCTGCTGTATTCCCAACGTCGCAGCGCGGGCCGCTGCAAATTCGATCGCCAGCGGTATGCCGTCGAGATGCCGGCAAATCCCGGCAATAGCCAAGAGCTTCTCCGTGTCGGCCGCGAAATCCCACTGCAGCGCTCGAGCGCGTGCCACAAATAGCTGGATGGCACTGTGTTCGAGAGTGCCGGTCGCCTCCTCCCTGGCTGGCACCTCCAACGGCGGGACGCGATAAGCGAACTCTCCCTCGATTCTCAGCAATTCTCGACTTGTCGCAAGGACCGTCACATTTGGGCACGTGCGGACGAGTGCCTCGATCATCATTGCGGCAGCATCGATGACGTGTTCGCAGTTGTCGACAACGAGCAGCATGGTTCGCCCGCCAATGCACCGCGCGACGATCTCGGCCGAGATCTCATCACCTTGAAGTTGCAGGTCGAGAGTTTGAGCCAGAGTTGTCGGAACAAGGTTGGGGTCCTGAAGCGAAACGAGCTCGATGAAGAAGGCGTCTCCTTCGACGCTGGGCAAAAGACTACGGGCGATTTCGGATGCAAGTACCGTCTTGCCGATCCCACCGGGGCCTGTCAGCGTCACGACCCGATAAGCAGATGCGAGCGTAAGAAGCTCAGCCACGGCACTCTCACGACCGATAAGATCAGATATCGACGCCGGGATCTTGGAAACGTAGCGGGCGTCGGCTGAAGGAGTTCTAACGGACGGCGCCGTTTCGTTGAACGATGGCGCGCCAGATTTCCAGTTGCCAAGAAGTCGATATCCACGGCCTGAGATCGTCTTAAGCAGATTCCGGTCTTTTCCCAAAGCCTTTCGAATGGCCGATATGTGGACCTGGAGTGTATTTTCCTCAACAACGATCCCAGGCCACACGCGGCGCATCAGATCGTCCTTTGACACGGCGTCTCCGGCGGCCACTACAAGGACCTCGAGGATGTCGAATGCGCGGCTTCCGATCGGAACGGGTGCGCCGAGAGCCCGGAGTTCCCGCTTTGCGAGATCCATCTCCCAACCACAGAATTCGAAAAGGCCCCGTTCGATCTGTCCCAAAGCGATCCGATCTCTCTTGCCAATGCCAGATAGCATAGCGGCATCTGTAACCGCCGCGGCGATTTGTGACGGCGGAGGCGCCGCACCGGATACTTCAGGATATTTCAGATTCTCTCAAGCCACTTAAGTCGCTTCACAGGCGGTATCGGTTTAGACAATAGCCATTCTTACTGGCGAGGTTCGCGCTCGCAGCGCATTGCAGGCACAGGCACTACTTCCACGAGAATTTCTCTTTGAACCGGAGGAGAATGGCATGTACAATGGCGGTCTGCTTCAGACATCCCAAAGTAACAAGACATCAGCATCCGACGCGCCGTCCGTATCCGTCGTGAGCAACAATGATGAGATCGGCGAGATCTTGCCCGAGCCGTTGCGGTCGCGCGGCTGGCGACCTGAAATTTTCGGATCAGCGGATGAATTTCTCTCCGCCCGGCGCGTATCGAGCTTCGGGTGCATCGTCCTCGATGCTGATCTGCCCGATCTGGATGTCCAAACTCTCACCCGGATCATCTGCTTTTACGCGATGCATTGCCCGGTAATTCTACTAACGAGCCACGACCATCACGGCATGACCATGACGGCATCTCGGTTCAATTTTACAATTATGTCGAAGCCGGTGAACACGGTTGCTCTTGTCGAAGAGATACAGGCCGCCATTGCATCAACCATCAAGGTCAATGAACTCGACCGGCGTTATCGGTCGCTCTCGGTGCGCGAGCGCCAGGTTATGCAGTTCGTGGTGGCTGGGCTACTCAACAAGCAGGTCGCCTATGAACTGAGCCTCAGCGAAATCACGATCAAGGCCCACCGCGGGCAGGTGATGAGGAAGATGCGGGCACGATCGTTGCCAGAGCTCGTAAACATGGCTGCCAAACTCGAACTTGCCGCTGCACCGTTACACTAAACGCGGGTCAAGCCGGGGCGCCATTTGCACCGGCTCCGATGAGACACCGAGAAATAAGCTTTCGCAACCAGCGCTCCAGTGTTCCTCCCGCCGTTTGGAGCTCGCGGATCCCCCTCCCACGATCCGCCAAGGCCGTCTCCACTGCGCCTGGAGACGGCGTTCTCTGCGTTGGAGCGTGGGGCGCCGATCGTATGGAATCGATCATGCGAGTGATATTGGGCATATCAGGCTGGCGGACAGCGCCGATAACCGCCAGCTCTGCCCCCTTGGTCATTTGCGTTCGCCAAAGATTAGCCGTTGGTAATCGGCAAGCATCTTTGGGTCTTCGATCGATCCGTGATGGTGAAGCAGCCGCCAGGCGACGTCCTTTCGGACAAACCACCGCGTCGTCCGAAAGGCGACGTCGATCGTCTCGCGCGGTGTCTTGCATTGGCCTCGCTCGCGACCGACGAAGAGATGCCAATCAGCTCCGCCCTGGCTCGTGAAGTCGTGAAAGGTGACGTGGACCTCAGCCTGGCCCTCGAAAAGCCTGGAGTAGCCTTCGGAGATCGAAGGCCACCCTCGGCGGATGCCGCCGATGGGATTGTCCATGCTTGGAGCCTCCCCGTCGAACCAGACCGACGCCAGCCCGGCCATATCGCAGCTGTTGAAGGCTCTATAAAACTCTATCAGAGCGTCGAGAGGACTACCGTCACTGGCCTTCGTTTCGCCTCCACTGATTTCAATGAGACGCCGTTCCATCGCCAATCCTTTCGTTTCTTCAAAGGCGGCCGTTGGGAAATAGAAACCTGACCAACCTTCTGCGTGCTATTTCGATCGTGGCTTGCTTATCAAAAGCGCGATCCGACACACTCCCAGGCTCAGGCTTGCGTCCGTCCTTCGATGACTTTGAGAGCATCCTGGTACAAGCGCCGCGTCAGATCGCCGGCGGACAGCCTCGGTGCGAGCTTCGCCGCCTGCCCTGACCAAAGATTCGTGAAGTCGCTCCTGGCCGCCTCCTCCGCTTTCACCTTGAGTGCGACGAGAGCGGCTGCTGCGGTTGGAAACGGTGGGACGCTTTCGGAGAGCGGCCCGAGCTCGTGCATTATGCGATTGACCACGCTTCTGGCGGGCCTGCCGGTGAAGACGTTGGTGATCGCGGTGTTGTCGTCGCGCGCATCACCGAGCGCTTGCGCATGGACGGCAGGGATCTTTGCTTCGGGGCAAAAGAGGTACGCGGTTCCGATCTGAACCGCGGAGGCACCGAGCATCAAGGCGGCCGCTACGCCTCGCCCGTCAGCAATGCCTCCTGCCGCGATGACAGGGATGTTCACGGCGTCAACAACCTGCGGAACCAGCGCCATCGTTCCAACCTGCGTGAACATGTCATGCGTCAGGAAGTTTCCGCGATGGCCACCGGCTTCAAAACCCATTGCTACGACAGCGTCGACGCCGTTTTCTTCTAACCAAACGGCCTCGGAGACAGTTGTGGCCGAAGAGATGATCTTCGCGCCGGTCGCCTTCACTCGCCGCACCAACGACTTCTCCGGCAACCCGAAGTGAAAGCTCACGATCCCCGGCTTGAACTCCTCCACCACCTCGCAAAAAGCGGAGTCGAAGGGCGCACGTCCAGCTCCCGCCACCGGTGCTGCCGGGTCGAGGCCGCTCTCGACGTAGTATGGCGCGAGTAGCGCCCTCCATCGCATCTGCGCGGCTGGATCGAAGGGCGGCGTGTGATGCGCAAAGAAGTTCACGTTCAAAGGCGCCTTCGTCGAGTTCCGGATACTCGTCAAGGCCCCCTTTAGCTGATCAACGCTCAGCAGCGCGCTCGGCAGTGACCCCAGGCCCCCTGCTTGCGCAGCCGCGACCACCATCTCATTCGTGGTCGAGCCAGCCATGGGCGCTTGAATGATAGGGATTTCAATCCCGAGCAAGTCGAGAATTCGGCGATCAGGCCAGCGCGTCATGTCGGACTCCACGTCAATTCTTGGCCCGACCCTCATAGCTCTGGTGCTCGTTGCGGTCCATTGCACCTTGGTGTCTACGCGCACCATCGATCCCAAAGTATCGGGGACACCTTGGTACAATAGCGCCTCGAGGAAATCGGCGCGATGGTTGTGGAGAACGCAGGGCGTAAGCCCCTTGGGTCCCGGCGTGGCCGGCACCACACATCAATTACCAAACAGGCCGACCTGCCCTCGAGGTGGGGCGAACGGCTTTTGCGTCAAAATGGAGGCATGTATGAGTGTGCAAAAGACCGTCGTGGTAACCGGCGCCTCGCAGGGGATCGGTGCCGGTATCGTGAAGACCTTCCTCGACAAGGGCTACAATGTCGTCGGAACCTCGAGACGCATTAGGGAGACCGCACTCTTCGACCGTGCTGAACGCTTGGAACTCGTTGACGGCGACGTCAGCGATCCAGACACCGCCGAACGGGTCGCACAGCGGGCAGTCGAGCGGTTCGGATCTATCGACGCCCTGATCAATAATGCGGGAATCTTCTTCACAAAGCCCTTCCTGGAATACACAGTTGACGATTTCCGGCAGCTCTCCGCGACCAACGTGGAAGGCTTCATCCTTTTCACCAATCATGCGATCAGACAGATGCTTCGCCAGAAGTCTGGCGGAAGCATCGTCACCATTACGTCGTCCCTTACGGATCACCCGATCGCGGGCGTGAAGGCGTCGTTGCCGATGATCACGAAAGGTGGACTCAACGCGATCACCAAAAGCCTCGCGCTGGAATTCGCCGCCGACAACATTCGCGTCAACGCGGTGTCGCCAGGCGTCGTCGACACGCCGCTGCACGCGTCCAACCCGAAGGACTTCTTGAAATCGCTGTCGCCGATGGGAACGATCACCGCGGTGCAGGAGATCGTCGACGGCGTCGTCTATCTGACGGAGTCCGCAAATATCACCGGGGAGGTGCTGCACGTCGACAACGGCGCACATCTCGGCAAATGGTAGCCCGCGGCCCAGAAGCGCGACTGGAGGAATTGGCAATTGCCTTGCCTCCTCCGCCCACCCCTTTCGGCGCCTACGTAGAAGCTGTCCAGTGCGACACCCTTTTGTTCCTCAGCGGCATGTTGCCAGTGGTCGGACATGATCCGGCTTATTATGGGCGCGTCGGCGAGGAATTGTCTGTCCTCGAAGGTTATGACGCGGCGCGGACGGCCTGCCTCAGCGGCCTTGCCGCTGCCAAGGCGCAGCTCGGATCGCTGGATCGCATTCGTCGCATCGCCAAGCTCGGCGTCTACATCGGTACGCCGGGAGATTTCCGTGAACATCCGAAGGTCGCCGACGGCGCCTCGGAACTGCTGCTCGATGTGTTCGGTGCGGATCGGGTCCCGCCACGTATCGTCCTCGGCGTCGCCAGCATACCGCTCGGCATGCCGGTCGAAGTCGAACTCGTTTTCGAGATCGAGCGCTAAACCTTTCTCTTTCAATCTGAACGATGGAGTAACTCATGAAGATCAAGCCAACGAATCCGAACAACGTCGTCATTGTCTCGTTGAAATTTCTGACGGCCACCGCCCTTCTGATGCTGCCCGCTCTCGCGCTTTCCGGCCAGGCGGTCGCCGAAAAAACCACCCGTCCGGCGGGCGAGCAAGCTCAGCCTGCAAGCGAGCATACGCAGATCAAGGTCGACAAAAGAACCCCGGCGTACTGGCGGGTGACTTTCGACAACCCGCCGTTCAACATCTTCGGGCCGGAGACCATTCCGCAGATGGAGAAGGTCGTCGCCGAGATCGAGTCGGATCCCGACCTGCGCGTCGTTGTCTTCGACAGTGCGGTGCCGGGCTTTTTCCTGACCCACTACAACTTCACGCCCCCACTTTCCGAATCCACCAGCCTGCCGTCAGGGACGACGGGACTTCATCCGCTTCCGGACATGTTGGTTCGCATCAGCAAGGCGCCGGTGGTTTCCATCGCACTGATCCGCGGACGCGCAACGGGAGTCGGTAGCGAACTTGCGCTGGCGAGCGACATGCGCTTTGCGAGCCGAGAGAAGGCAATCCTTTCCCAATGGGAGGTCGGCGCAGGCTTCGTACCCGGTGGTGGTCCTATGGCCCGGCTTCCCCGTCTTATGGGCCGGGGCCGAGCGCTTGAGGTTCTGCTCGGCTCCGACGACATTAGTGGCGATCTCGCCGAGGAGTACGGTTACGTCAACCGGTCGTTCCCCGACGACAGGCTTGACCCCTTCGTAGACGCGCTTGCCACTCGCATCTCCGGCTTCGACCGCCAGGCGATTGCCGACACCAAACGTCTCGTCGATTATGCAAGCCTGCCGTCCGACCCCGAGATCGGCGCCGGGTGGGACGCGTTCATCACGTCCGTACAGCGCCCGGTCGCACAAAAGAACATCGGCAAGCTGATGGATATGGGTCTGCAGACCAATCCTGATATCGAGGCCAGACTTGGTCACTACACGGGAACCTTGGCAGACAAATAGATGTAGCGTGTGTTCGTACAGGCCTTGGCTGGTAGTAGGGACACCTCAAATGACCGCGCACAAAGCAGGGCGAACATGATTAGGAAGCGCGCACCGATTGCTCGCCGGGATCAAGCCGACCTTCCACGTCGAGGCGATACGCCCATGACGCGCGTGAAAGCGGTGCTAAACGCCGCCTCGGAACCATATCCAACCGAGGCAGCTACCCGAGCCACCAAACTGCCCTTCTGGCGACACCATTGGATAATGGACGATCCCCCCGAGGCGAGCGCATCGTGTGCCTCGTCGCGGGAAGTTCCCCGCAGCAATTTTACCGAGGGATGACAAGATGAATATTCAGGAGCGTAGCACGAGTGCGACAAAGACAGTGAAGAATGTCGACATGAAACTGGAGGTCGTCGTGATCCCAGTTTCGGACGTCGACCGCGCCAAGGCATTCTATACCGGACTTGGATGGCGTCTCGACGCCGACGTGCCCGGCAAGGACGGCTTCCGCGTCGTTCAAGTCACGCCGCCGGGATCGCCCTGCTCGGTGATCTTCGGATCGAACGTCACATCCGCGGCGCCGGGCTCCGCTCAGGGGCTGCATCTTGTCGTATCAGACATTGAGATGGCTCACGCGGCACTGGCCTCACATGGTGCTGAAATGAGCAACGTCTTCCACGACGTCGGTGGCGTCTTTCACCACAAAAACACCGATGGACGGCTGCCCGGCCCACACCCTTCGCGCGCCAGCTATGGATCGTTCGCATCCTTTAGCGACCCGGACGGCAACGGATGGCTCCTCCAGGAGATTACGACGAGGCTACCGGGTCGGATAGAGGCCAACGGCGCGACGTTAGCCTCCGGCAGCGATCTGGCAGCAGCCCTTCGGCGCGCTGCGGCTGCCCATGGCGAGCATGAGAAGCGAAACGGGGGCAAGCATGACCATGACTGGCCCGATTGGTACGCCGCATACATGCTTGCCGAGCAAGCAGGGGCCGATCTTCCGGAATGACATGATCAACTGCGCGCCGCCCCAACGGACTAGGTGCCTTGGCGGCGGCGAACTTCCGATATTCCGCGGTCGGCAGCCGCCCCATCCCCAGTTATCGAGGTCCACTTCCTCGATCACCCTGTAGGTCAGCGACGTGTTGAGGACCTCGAGCAGCACCTGGCTGACGCCCGCAATGATGCGGGCCTTCTCTTCCGCCGTAACCGACTGGCGGTCCGGTGCAGTGCCACAGTTCGTTCGCGGGTGACATACACGTTTACAATAGGCATCGTTTCGTACCCGTTGCCCTCAGAAGCCAAGCGCCGACCGGTGCTTCTGATGGCGAAGATCGATTCCGGAGAGATCGACACCTTGAACTCGCCAAGTTGGGCAAACGCATCTTCTTAACGCCTTGACGTTTGCGCGCAGGAATTATGGTCGGATCGTTGCCATTTAAAGATTTGGTTGCGGGGGCAGGATTTGAACCTGCGGCCTTCAGGTTATGAGCCTGACGAGCTACCGGGCTGCTCCACCCCGCGCCAGCGCAACTCCTTC